>JAQGKC010000228.1 GCA_028290305.1 Bradyrhizobium sp. | reverse complement strand
TTCCGTAAAGCCGGGTGTATTCGCGGCTGAACTGGGACGGGCTCTGATAGCCGACGGCATAACCTGCCGAGCCGACATCGAGCAATTCCACCAGCATGAGCCGGCGGGCCTCGTGCAATCGCAACTGCTTCTGATAATGCATCGGCGTCATCGCAGTCACCGCCTTGAACTGATGGTGGAGCGACGACACGCTCATGCCGACCCGATCGGCGAGTTCTTCGATGCGCAAGGGACGCATGAAGTTCTCCTTGAGCCAGGCGATGGCGGCGGCGATCCGGTTGCTCGGTGTCTCCGTGATCGCGATCTGACGCAGGCGCGGCCCGAACGGGCCGGTCAAAAGGCGGTAGAGAATCTCCCCCTCGATCAGTGGCGTCAGGACCGGGATATCCTGCGGGGCGTCCAACAGCCTGAGCAGCCTCAGCGAGGCGTCGAGCAAATCCGGTGCGGCCTTGTTGACAGCTACGCCGCGAATATCATCGGGCGGGGTCGCGGAGCGCGCAACGTTGGCGCTGCCCATAACCTCCTTCAGGCGATCGGGATTGATTGCCATGCCGAATCCGAGAAGCGGCGTGGTCTCGGAAGCCTGGGTGACCTGCGACAACACAGGCAACTCAATCGAGATCACCAGATAGTCTCCGAAGCCATAGCGATAGACTTCATCGCCGAGCGTCAGGCTCTTTTCGCCCTGAAGCACGAGTGCGAAACAAGGCTGCGCAGATGTATGAAGGAGCTGCGTCGGCGATGTTCGCCGACCGAAGATCAGGCCATCGATCGAGGTGGTATGCTCCCCATCCTCGGTCGCGTAACGAGAGACGATGTCCACCATCTCACTATAGATTGTTTTGCTGCCGTTCATGACATCGCACCTGCCAACGTTATCCTGCTGCGACGCAAGGATATCCGATCCTGCAAACAGATCCACAGCGCTCGGCGCCCTTTTGCAGGATCGTAGATGAATCTTGCAGGTCCAGATCACGGCCGGGGGCCGTTGCATCCGTGCTGCTAGAGTTCCGATTCTGGCACGTTTGCGACATGCAGACTGACCATGGGAATGTCTGTAATCGGGGAAGACCAGAAGTGGCCGGTGCCCCGTCAAAATGACGCGAATGACCCATTTCGGATGTCGGCCGTATCGCGGGCAAGGCCGACCCGGCGGCGAACCAACAGAACCGATGTCTCCGTTTCCCGGCGCGCGCCGAACTTGATTGGCTGAAGCGCGTTGATCTCGGGGATCACTACCAGCTCGAGGCCGCCGTTTCCCGGCGCCTTTGATCGGGAGAGTTACAGCCATGTCGGACAGAATTTCTGCAGAAGACAATCACGCCCGTCGTCGCGTAAGTGTCCATGACAGCGAGATGAGTTACGTCACCGTTGGTGGCGGGGATCCGATCGTTTTCCTGCACGGAAACCCGACCTCATCCTATCTTTGGCGCAACGTTATCCCCCACGTCAACGATCTTGGCTGGTGCCTCGCGCCAGATCTCATCGGTATGGGGCAGTCAGCCGTCTCTCCAAGCAGCGCTTACCGCTTTTTGGATCATGCACGTTATCTCGACGCATGGTTTGAGGCGCTGGACTTGCGTCGGAACGTTACCCTAGTGCTGCACGATTGGGGATCCGCCCTCGGCTTTCATTGGGCTTCACGGCATCCCGAGCGAGTACGCGCCATCGCTTACATGGAGTCGATGGTCAAGCCGCGCGACTGGAAAGACCTTCCCTCCAGTCGGGCGCCGATCTTTCGCGACCTGCGCTCTGAGAAGGGTGAGCGCATGATCGTGGACGAGAATACCTTCATCGAGATTCTTTTGCCGAAGCTCATCATTCGTACCCTGACCAAGGCTGAGATGGATGCGTATCGTCTCCCATTTAGAGAACCAGACTCGCGCTGGCCGACGCTTGTCTGGCCGCGTGAGCTGCCTATCGGTGGCGAACCTGCCGACGTGGTGAAAATCTTCGAAGGCTACGGGCAATGGCTTCTCCGGAGTCCGCTGCCGAAGTTGTTCATCAACGCCGAGCCCGGGTCGCTGTTGATCGGACGATCACGCGACTTCTGCCGTTCCTGGCCAAACCAACAGGAATTAACCGTTCGGGGCATCCATTTCATACAGGAAGATAGTCCTCATGATATCGGGTCGGCGCTTGCGCGCTTCATAAGGCAAACAAGGAGCGCGATCTGACGTGATCCAACGTGTCCGCCTGTGGCACGAAACCGAAGTGCCGACCGATGCTGAGAATGTCCATTTATCGGCGCAGACCGGAAGTGGTCGAGAACCGTCATATCGACGCGAATACCCCTTAACCGGATGCCTTCCTTAGAACGGCGTACCGATCGCATTTTTCAAGGCCTTTAGGAGCTTTGCCGAATCCACTCCGATGGCTTGGCAAATGGTCAGAAATTCAACGACGTCGATGCGGCGTTCACCGCCCTCATATTTCGCTACAAACGACTGAGGCTTATGAAGGCGATCAGCTAGCTCTCGCTGCGTTAGGCCTGCGGCTTTGCGCGCCCCGACCATAAGTTCGCAAAAGGCGCTCTGGCCCTCGGAATGGACTGATTTGTCGAGTTTTCGCGCGCGGGTGCCCATCGGCGCGGGAGACTGATCCGATCATCGGATTATCCCAAAAGAGGATATTTCTTAACTCTGTTGCCGCATTTTCTGTCATTCCATTGGACTTACCCGCCACGGGAAGCGAATTGCCGTCAGGGTCAATTCGGAAGGCAGTAGATGGCAGAAACTCACAAACCCGAGGACGAAAGGCCGGCGGATCCGTCGCATTACGCGGAATCCAGTGCCCGTGAAAATCTCATAGAGCACGTATTCCTCGGCGAGCTATTGCGAGGACTTTGGCGCCAGAACGTCCGGGATCTGGAGGTATTGAGGCCCGAGGTCGACAACGGAGGGTATGACCTGGCGCTGGAATTCAGGGGGCTAACCCGCCACATGCAGCTCAAGTCGAGCTTCATTGGAGCGCGTCGGTCCGAGGTGACGGCAAGCGTCAAACTACTTGATCGGCCCTCCGCCTGTATCCTCTGGATATTCTTCGATCCGAACACTCTGCTGCTCGGGCCATTTCTTTGGTTCGGTGGCATTGCCGGCGAGAGAATTCCTCCATTGGGGGAGAAGACAGCGAGACACACGAAACCAAATGCAATGCTTGAAAAGGCTGATCGGCCGCGCCACCGCGTCATCGCCAAGAACCGGTTCGCATCGCTTGAAACGATTGACGACGTCATCGAGAAGCTGATCGGGTCGCGCCACCCTCCAGGGGCGCCTTGACGGAAAAAAGGTAGTGGCCGCCTAAATGCCCAGGGAGGGCCGTGTGTGCGATTTGCATCTAGACGGCACCTTGGATAGGTCGGAATCCCTTTATATTTTGCCGTTCGGGTTGAGAAGTTTCTGCTCGGATTCGTGGCCGAAGCAAATATTCCAATTGGAACAGCGATACAAACCCACATATTGAACCGATTACGCGGTTAGCGGCTCAACCCGTCAGTCCAACTGCCCTTCGCTGGATAAGCGGAGCCCTCCACGCCTCTCGGCGCCATGCAAGACCCTGCGCCAACGCGTCGACCTGATCGTCGTGCCGGCCAGGAAACGACAGCAGCTCGGCGACAAACGCTTCGAGCCACGGAGCGTCCTTAGGCAGGAGCACCGAGCCACCCTCAAACAGGTCAATCTGAGAAATGAGGCGCTCCTGCTTGTCGCCTTTGGGTTTGTAATCGACGACGTTGATGTGCTTCTCGCGCAACGACTGGCTCAGGCCATAGCTAAGGCCTCCATCCTCGATGACGAGCGAAGCCGTCTTACCGTAACGCTCCTTCACTTCGATAATCTTGTCCTTCAGCTTGTCGAACGGAAACTTGCCGCGAATGACCTCGAGCACGTAGTACAGATCGCCACGGTTAAGTAGCACGACACAGGCGGAATAATCGGCCTCTTCCTTCTCGCTCAGTGCGATGTCCCAGCTGAGAACTAACCGGTCGGTCGGCCGCTGCTCGACCGTCGAATAGTATCGCAGCATTTTCCGCTTGATGATTTTGCCGCCGGCGGGTTCCGGCGCCTGCTGGTACTGGGCCGAAAACAACATCGACCCCATGCTTTTCTTGATTTCCCGCAGCACTTCGGCAGGCTCATGGGCGGGATGCAGCAGGTCGCCCTTTTCGCGGACATGGGTGCGGCCGCCACCGAGATCGTAGGTGGTGGCGGATTGTGCGATGGCGGGCAGGCTCAGGACTTCAAAACCGGCCTCGTTTTCCAATAGATAGCCAACGAGGTCCTCGACATGGATCCGCTGCATCACGACCATAATGCGGGCGGCCTGCTTGTCGTCGGGCCGGGTCACCAGGGTCGAGCGGTACCATTCGATCACGCGTTCGCGGCTCACCTCGGATATAGCGTCACCCGGCTTGAGCGGATCGTCGATGATAAAAAGATTACCACCCCTTCCAGTCAGCGTTCCCTGAATTGAGGTCGCATAACGCCGTCCGCGCAGCGTGGTATGGATTTCGCTGTCGGTCTCGCGTGCCAGGATCATCTTCGGAAAGACCGCCTGGTAGATCGGATCGGTAACCACGCGTCGGAAGTCGTTGGCGTGAGTCTTTGCCAACTCGGCGGAATAAGAAACGCAAACCACACGCTCCGAGGGGTTGTGACCGAGATACCAAGCCGGCAACGCGACCGAAGCGATAATCGACTTCAGATGACGTGGCGGTACAGCGATGATCAGGCGCTTTAGCTCGCCGGACGCGACCTGAGAGGCTTTGTGGGCCATCGCGTCGATGTGCCAGTTCGGCTTGAATGGGATCCCTGGGCGAAGCAGACCAAACACATAGTCGACGAACGCCCTGAAATCCGTGGCCAGGATCGCCCGGAATATCTGTTCCGGCGAGGCATTTTCGGGTGAGGGAGGACGTATGGGAGCGTTCATGATCCACCCTGATTTTTCTTTTGCTGGGCGAGATTGCGTTCACGCTCCGCCTGAATAAACGCTCGGTCGCGCACGACTGGTTTCGGATTGCCGTAGGCATCGCGCTCGGGTTCAACGGGCTTCTTTGCTGGCGCACCTGGCTGAGGCGAGGGTGTCGGCATTTCGTTCGGCCCCGGCTTGGCGACATCGTCATCAACCAAGTCGGACGGCGCCTTGACATGGTCGTCGGGTGCCGGCTCCGGCGATAGCTGCTGCTGGCGTCGCCGGAAGGCGGCATCGACGATCGCTTGCTGGTTGATCCCAAGCGCCTCCGCAATGACATCCTTGGCTTGGAGGTCAACGCCCAACAGAGCAGCGTACTGAAACAGATCGCGGCGGGCGTAGCGGTCGCCCTTGGCGAATTGGTTGACGAGCTGCTGAATCCCAAGGACGGCTTTGGTCAGAACGATCTCCTTCTTATCCTTGGTAATTACCACCTTGTCGTTGAGAGCACCTTCAAGTGCTTTCTTGAGGTCTGGCTTCATGGAAGGGACTTTCTTGGGCCGCCCGTTTGGATTAGGCGAAGGACCGCCCTTCTTCCATGTGTGTTGCTTTGGCGGACGGCCGGGTCCGACCTTGTATGTGTCTTCGTCAGATGGATCGGACTTCTGCTCGCCTTCCGCCTGATCCTCCTCATAGAACGGATGGGTCTGGTCCCTGGCCGGGTCGTAGAGAGGATGGCTCGTGTCGGTGCGATCGAGTAGCTCGTTCGGCTTTTTTGTCATTGCGGTAACCCCTCGGCCGGGCGCGCGGGCGGTCGAGGCTTCGCAGTGTGGTCAGCCGCGAAGGACGATCGCGCCCCCTCAAAATCTTCAAAGGTGAGATCGGTCCCCTCGAACGTGGCAGCCTTACCGGTGTAGGCTTGCCAGCGCCGCACGATCACGTCGCAATATTTGGGTTCATACTCGATGCACCGCGCCTGGCGACCGGTCTTCTCGGCGGCGACCAGCGTGCTGCCGCTACCGGCAAACGGATCAAGGACGATCGCGCCGCGCTTGGTGACGTCCCGGATCGCGTCCGCCAGCATGGCCACAGGCTTGACCGTCGGATGCATCGCCAGCTCGTCAAGGCGGCCGGTTCGGAAGGTGTTGACCCCCGCATATTCCCAGACATTGGTGCGGTAGCGGCCGTGCTGGCCAAGCTCGAACGTATTGATGTGGGAGCCGTCGCCGTTCTTGAACACGAATACCAGTTCGTGCCTGGAGCGGTAGAACGTCCCCATGCCGGCATTGTCCTTGGCCCACACGACCAGGTTCTTGGCAACCAGGTTCTGCTCGCGGCCCGCGCACGTCAATTCGAACAGGTGCCGCCAGTCCATGAAAACGAAGAGTATGGCTCCGTCCCTGGAATGGGCCTTCGCGCAACCGAGGAACGTCGACAGGAAAGAGGTGAACTCGGCTTCCGACATCTCGCCGGACGCCATCGCGAATTCGTCGTGGCGGACCTTGCCAAGGCCGGACACGTTGCCGTCAACCCGGACGTTGAACGGGGGATCGGTCAGGACCAGATCGGCGGTCTCGCCCTGGAGCAAACGGGCGTAATCGCTATCGAAGCGTGCGTCCCCGCACAGCAGGCGGTGCGAGCCAAGGATCCAGAGATCGCCCTTTTGCGAAACCGGCGCCGTAACCGCGGGCGGAACATCGTCTTCCGGACCCGGTTCGACCGGCTTCTTCTCGGACGCCTCGTCCAGGATCGTATCGATCTCGCCCAGCGAAAAGCCGGTAATCTCAATGTCGTCGAATTGTAGGTCAAGCAGACCCTGATACTCGATCGCGAGGATGTCGCGGTCCCAGCCGGCAAGTTCGGCGATCCTGTTGTCGGCGATGATCAGGGCCTTCTTGTCGGCCTCCGACAACGTATTGAGGGCAACGACCGGTACGAGCTGCAGGCCCAATGACTTCGCGGCCTGCAGCCGGCCATGGCCCGCGACCACTTCGAAATCTTCGGTGATGAGAATCGGATTGGTGAAACCGAACCGCTTGATCGAGTGCTCGATCAGCTTGAGCTGCTTCCTCGAATGTGACCGGGCGTTGCCTGGATAGGGCCGCAAGCGATCGGGTGAAAGGTATTGGATTTCGAGATTTGGCATGACACGCGTCCTAAGCCGATGAACAAGTCATCGCTATAGGCTCCTAAGAAATATCTATCAATGCTTCCCTTAAGGTATGACTAACGAATCGAGAACGGATTCAATAGATACAGCGATTCCAAGCACTTATCCCTTGATCAGAATCTCGATCGCTTCCGGCGGCACGCCAAACTGGAGGGCCAGGCCGGCTTTTGCTTCGGCGATCGTCAGGGCTCCAGTTTTCGGTCGGTCGGGCGGGGCAGGCGGTGGCAGGACCTTGGTGGGCGTTGGCATTGGCTTGAACTTCAGCTTTTTCAGCTCGATGCCGAGCTCTTCCAGGGTGGTGTATTTGACCGGGTTGCGCCACTCGCCCCATGCCTCCGGAAAGTCGACCGAGGCGTACTCGCTCATCTTGATGATCCAGCGCTGCATGCCTTTTCTATCGACTCCGTAGGGCTCAAGTCCGCTGATGCGGCCGACCAGGAATGCCGTTCCATGCGGCTCATGGTCGTGGAAGTCCACCTCCCGGGCGTTGCGAATGCAGACCAGGAATTCCCGGCGGCGGGCCTGTTTCTCCGCCACGACCCACGAAGCCGAGCCACCGACTCCCAGGATGTCGTCGCGGCTATTGGCTGTGAATACGGCGATGGCAGAGTGGGGCATGGCGTGAATCCCAGAGGAAGAAATAGGTCCTAATTAGGTGAACCTGCGCCGTCTGGCAATGACTGGTTTGCCTGCTTCTAAATGCTCGCTCCGTGATGCCGCGGATGGCGCTCTCCCTGTTCCTCCCTGTTATTAAATAAATCTACCAAATATTCAGGAAAGGCCTGTGCCGCTGGTATTTCTGGCATTTTCGACCGCCGGCTCGGTGTTTTTTCCCAAAATGACCCTGATATTGGCATAATAACAGGGAGACCGGTTCGTATCCGACTGCGCACACCACCATCCTGTCCTCCCAAACCGCAGATCCATCGTTGGAAACCGAACCGTTTCCGTGGACTACCGGTAATCGCAAACGCGACCTTGGAGAGGCTACATTTCAGGCAAAGCCATCAGCCGTTCCGCTTCCCAGGTCTCGTCTTCCCAGGTCTGGTCTTCTCAGGTCTCGTTTTCCCAAGTCTCATTTTCCCAAGTCTCATTTTCCCAAGTCTCGTCCGGTGGTGGCGAATCTCGAATTACCGGGCGGCGGCCCTTCCATCGCTCGACTTCCCGCTGCTCAACCGACAATCGTAGATTGCTGCAGAAGCTTTCCGGACTGATTCCAGGGCGTGTCGATCAAGAACTATGAAAGCTTCGTGAGAGCCTTTAAGAATAGTGAGATTGAACGGCTCGTCCTGGGCCAAGCCTGAACGACGGCGCATCAGCGTCGCAAACCTCGCGGTTGTGAAGGGCACCTGAATTGATATCGATTTTCTGACGCGACTGTACAGCTCTGCGCCCGAAAAAAGGGGCGCTGCGGATCGCAGTAAGGAAAATAAAAAATGACCGATCCGCTCGGAGCGACGCGACGTCAGCAAGGCTTTGCTTTTTCCAGGTATCTCGCCCTCATCTGTCTCGCGACTGCCAGTTCTGCATGGCTGGGCGGGGCTGCATTTGCAGCAGACAAGCCCCCATTGAATCCTGACCTTGCTTTACCCTTCACGACCACGTCACGGATTTCGGCCACGATCGAGTTCGGCTTACCCGCGCTTGCCTCCGCGATCGAGCGCGATATCCCGCGACGTCTTGCCACCATAGACGAACGGATCAGTTGCGTGCATCGGCGCGTTCTGGTGTTCAGGGTCAACGCAAATTGCGACATCTCCGGTTTTGTCGAACGGACAGGTCCCGTTTCGCTCTATGGCCGTGGCGACCACGTCATTGGCGCTGTCCCCATCTACGCCGCGGTGGAAGGTCAGGGCGCCAATAGGTTCACCGCCCGTATTCACGGCGATACCGAAGCGCGCGCCACCGTCGAGGCCGAAGCCCGCCCGCAATTACGCCGGGACTGGTCTCTCGATCTGAATTTCAGCGACGCTTTTCACTGGAGCGAGCCGCCATATCTCCACGTCCTCGGCCGCGACATTGCGCTGGCGCCATACGCCGAGCCACGCATCCGCGCTCAATTGGCCCGGGTCCGGTCGCGGGCAGCCGCTGCGGCGCAGCGTCTCGATTTACGCGATAAGGCGGCAAGTGCCTGGCAGCAGGCTTTCGAACCGATCAAGCTTGCCGACGACCCGGAAGTTTGGTTGCAGCTTACGCCGCAAAATGCCGCGTTTGCCGGCGTTCGCGCTAACGCGAAGGTTCTCTCGGGATCCCTCGAGCTTTCCGGCTCCGCTGAGACCTTGGTAGGCCAAGCACCGCCTGTCGTGACGCCAACCGCATTGCCACCGCTTGGCACAGACGTCACGGCGCCCGGCACATTTGATATCATCCTGCCGGTACGCATCGGTTACGACACGCTGCGCGAAAAGCTCATGCAGGTGATTGCGGCTGCGCCGAAGGGCGAAACAACCATCCGGGAGGTTCAGGTTTATCCTTCTTCGGGCAAACTCGTGGTCGGATTGCGGGTAGCGAAATCTTCCGAAACGGATCCCGCCGCGGGCGAGTGGGTCTATCTTTCGGGGAGCCCCAATGTCGATGTTGACAGGCAAACCCTCCAGCTCTCCGATCTCGCGGCGGACGGCGCGGCCGTGAACAATATCGGCGCCGTGCTTGGCGATGATCAGCTTCTCGGGCAACTGAAAGAACAGGCAAATGTCAGCTACGGCGTCGCGTATCAGAATTTGCTCAATGCAGCCAACCAACGGCTGACGCGGCCTTTGAAGAACGGCTTCCGGATGGAAGGACACCTGACGTCCGCGAAACTGGAAAAGGCTTTGCTGCTGGCCGATGGCGTAAGCATCGCGCTTCGCGCCGGCG
Organism: Bradyrhizobium sp.; assembly: GCA_028290305.1. The sequence continues at coordinate 56,560 of JAQGKC010000228.1, read as the reverse complement.
GCGACCTAAAAATTTTGTTCGGACTCTGATTTTCATGGATTTGACAGTACGGCGCTACGCCAATCTTCAGTCGCTTCTGCACCGCTGCCAATTTGCTTTGGTCCTGATGTTCTGCGTCCCCGTTGGCTGCGCCGGTTCCGCGGTGGCGCAGACATCTTTCTATCAGGCGCCGCAATCGGCCCTCGCGGGCGTTCCGGGGACGCTTGTTCGGCAGGAGCCGATGGATGGCGCGCCACTTGGCGCTGCGGCTTATCGCGTGCTGTACCGCTCGACCGGTTTGGACGACAAGCCGATCCTGGTCTCAGGCGTCGTGATCGTGCCGCAAGGCCCACCGCCGCCGGAGGGGCGCCCGATCGTGGCCTGGGCGCATCCGACTTCGGGGATTGTGCCGCACTGCGCGCCATCACTTGCGATCTTTATTTTTCAGCAGATCCAGGGTCTGCGATCCCTGGTAGAGCGCGGCTACGTGGTTGCGGCGACGGATTATCCGGGGCTGGGTACGCCAGGGCCCCATCCCTACCTTGTCGGAGTAAGCGAAGCGCGGGCGGTGATCGACTCGGTTCGCGCGGCGGGCATCTTGCCCGATGCAGGCGGCGGGAAAAGGTTCACGGTCTGGGGCCATTCGCAAGGCGGGCAGGCCGCTCTCTTCGCTGGAATGATTGCCAAGACCTATGCACCGGAGCTCGCGCTTCTCGGCGTCGCCGCGGCGGCGCCTGCTACCGATCTCGCGACACTCATGACCGACGATATCGATTCCGTCGGCGGCAAGAACATCACGGCGATGACTCTTTGGTCATGGCAGCGGGTCTATGGTGCAGCCATGGACAAAGTCGTCGACACGCGCGCCATCCCCGTGATCAACCGCCTTGCTCAGGAATGCATTGAAGGGCCCTTTGACCTCGTCGTCCGCCAGCGCACCGAACGACCGCTGGAACAGTATTTCCTGACCGCCAAGGGTCCTGCCGATGTAGAACCCTGGCACGCGTTGCTGGTGAAGAATACGCCCGGCACATTACCTCCCGAGATTCCTGTTTTTATTGCGCAGGGGGCAAATGATCTCATTGTCCGGCCGAAGGTCACGCAGGCTTGTGTGGCCGCGCTCTGCAGCGCTGGCAGCAAGGTAAGAATGATCAACCTGCCGAACATAGGCCACGGCAGGGCGGCACAAGCCAGCACGCTTGCGGCAGTCGATTGGATGACGGATCGATTTGCCGGCGAGTCACCCCCCGACGATTGCGAGCGATAAACAACGCATGATCCCGGTTGGCCTTTTATCTTAGGGAAGGCCCCTTGTTTCGATCTCGCGGACGAGCTCCAGTGTTGGCTCGGCAAGGCTCCCACTCGGTGCATCGAGCGCAGAAGACAAACCATCGCTGTTCTTCAGCACCGTGGTGCGCGGGCAATGGGCGGGGGCGTTGCACAGGAGCTCTTTAAGCTTTTCGCCTTGAGCGATGAGTTGTGGTGGGTCGAGAACTGACCAGGCGAGCAAGACAGGCGTCTCGATATTGAGGATGCCGGGAAATGCCGATCTCTCGTCATATTTGCTCGCGTCCGCGCCAAAATAAGACTTTTCGGCCGCGCTGGCGTCTGCGTTTAAGCGATAAATACCCGACACGAGTACCACCCCGGCAACGCCGGAATCTCGGTCCTGAAATTCCGGATGGGCAAGCAGACTAGCCACATGGAATGCCCCGGCAGAGTAGCCGACGGTCACTATCTGGTCGGGACTACCTCCGAACAGATCGATGTTTTGGTGGACCCACGAGATGGCTGCCGCGACATCTTTAGCTCCGGCAGGCCACGGGCTCGCAGGTGCCAGCCGATAAGCCACTTTCACGCCAACCATTCCGTTGCGCGCGGCAAAGCACATCGCTTCATCCTGGAGCGGGCCCGCGACGTCAGGAGCTCCGTCTTGGCCGACGAAATCTCCTGCCACGAACACGAGCACAGGACGCGCGGTTGCTTTGCTGGAATCCGCGGTCGCGACGTCCAGGACGTTTAGATCGCTTTCGCCATATTTCAGGCTCCGGGAAAACGAGACGCGCGCACAGGATTTCGACTCATCAGGCGTAGCGTCGCTGGGCGGAGCGTCTGAGCCGTCGAGGACAAGTCCAGCTTTTTTCACCAGATTGGCTGCGATGTGCGGCAGCTCGGACAGGGAGTCACGAACGGATACCCCCGTGATCGTCGTCAGCAAGAAGCAAAGTACAAGGTATTTTGTCATTACAAACCTGCACGAACTGAGCGCGGATCCCGTGCCTTCTATACCTGTCGCCGGAGCCAACATCGATCCGCATTTTTGGCGATTTAACGGCACGCCCGTCTTGCGGGTCTTGCGACCAGCCACATCATCGACATGGTCTCCGCGGGAATATGTCGTCTCTCGATAGCCAGCCGGTCAGGCCGTCCGGCGAAGTGGCTTTCTCTACTCGCCCCAAAACTGGCTTTCTTGGTGCAACAATAAAAATTGCCGGAGCTGTACGGTCGTTTCGATGGCATGATATTCGACCAGAGCGGTAACGAAAGGGAAGAACGTCGATGATTACTGCCATTGTTCTCTATGATCTGCCGGAATCGATAGGGCTCGAGGAATGTCGCGAACATTTCACCAAGATCGCGCCCGATTTCCTGAAAGCCCCCGGCTTTTTCCGAAAGCAGTTCATCTGCAGGAAGGAAGGCGACATCGCGGGCGGCGTTTACATGTGGGAAAGCCAGGCTGCCGCGGAAGCGTTCTACACCGGCCCCTGGCGCGAGGGGATTCGCGCGCGTTACGGCAACGACCCGAGGATACAGTATTTCGAGACGGTCGCGCTCACCGACAAGGCAACGGGCAAGGCCGGGGCGATCTAAGGGAAGCGCGTGCAGAGTCCGATTTGATGACGGAGCGGGCGGCGTTCGTTATCAGGGCGTCACGCCGGAACGTCGCACCGCTTTCGGTGAGGTTTGCTGCTTCCAGGTCGAATTTGCGACATGGACCGGTGAGAACGGCGGCCGCTCGACATAATGTCCGTCGCCCTTCTCGGCGCGTAGGTCGCCTTTTGCCCAGGCGATCTTGCCGCGCGACAGGGTGACCACGGGCGCGCCCGTACAGAAATAGCCCTCGAACACATTGTAATCGATGCGGCTCAACTGGCTTTTGGCGGTGATGGTTTTGGTTGCCGCTGGATCCCATACGACGAGGTCGGCGTCCGAGCCGGCGGCGAGCGCGCCCTTTCTCGGATAGATGTTGAGGATGCGGGCGATATTCGAAGAGGTCACGGCGACGAATTCCTCTTTGGTCAGCCGGCCGGTGTTGACGCCCGCGGTCCAGAGAATGGGCATCCGGTCTTCAAGGCCGCCGGTTCCGTTCGGTATTTTTCGAAAATCGCCGGTGCCAATCCGCTTCTGCTCGGTGGTGAAGGCGCAATGGTCGGTAGCAACCACCTGTAGCGAGCCCGATTGCAGCCCGGCCCATAGACTGTCCTGATGCGCCTTGGCGCGGAATGGCGGCGACATCACGCGTCGGGCTGCGTGGTCCCAACTCGAGTTTTCATATTCGCCTGCATCGAGCAGCAGATGCTGGATCAATGGCTCTCCGTAGACGCGCTTGCCGCTAGCGCGGGCCCGAGCGATCGCCTCATGCGACTCGCGGCAGCTCGTATGCACGACATAGAGCGGCGCCCCGGTCATATCCGCGATCATGATGGCGCGGTTGGTTGCCTCGCCCTCGACTTCCGGCGGACGCGAATAAGCGTGGCCTTCGGGGCCAGTGACGCCGCGCTCCAGCACGGCATCCTGCATCCGTGCCACGACGTCGCCGTTCTCGGCGTGGACCAGCGGCATCGCGCCGAGATGGGCGCAACGCGCAAACGAGTTATAAAGCTCGTCGTCATTCACCATCAACGCGCCTTTGTAGGCCATGAAGTGTTTGAAGGTGTTGATGCCGTAGGTTTTGACGACGATTTCCATCTCGTCGAACACCTGCTTCGACCACGACGTCACGGCCATGTGGAAGCCGTAATCGGCAACCGCCTTCTCGGATTTGCGCCGCCAGTCCTGATAGGCCGCGAGCATCGATTGGCCCGGGTCCGGAATGCAGAAATCGACGACCATCGTGGTGCCGCCGGCGAGCGCGGCCTTGGTTCCCCATTCGAAATCGTCCGCCGATACGCTGCCCATGAACGGCAGTTCGAGATGGGTGTGCGGATCGATGCCGCCCGGCATGACATAGCAGCCGTCGGCATCGATCACTTCGGCGCCCGTGGGCACATCGAGCGCAGAGCCGATCGCGGCAATCGTCTCTCCGTCCACGAGCACGTCCGCGCGCCGCGAATAGTCATGATTGACGACCGTGCCACCGCGGATCAGGTAGGCCATGGCATTCTCCGAAAGTGCGATTTGCCAAAAGATGGCATCGCGCGTCCGCAATGTCACCTTTCCCGTCTGATCCGCAGACAAACGAAAATTCGCGTCGAGGGCGGATAGGGCCTCTATGGCGACGGGCAGGCGGCCCCGGTTTTCACCCAGGCCTCGACCAGCGCGCCCGCTTCCTGCTGCGTGCCGGGAGCGGGGGTGCGGCCGAAACCGGGTGCCCAGGCCCAACCGACCAGCGTGTCGGCGCCGATGTGATGGACGAGGTCTTCAACTTTTCGGCCGCCGTTGCGCGCGGGATCCTTGAGCTGGGCGCAGATCTCGGAGAGCGTCTTGCCTTCCCATGCCATCTCACGCGGCGCGAGATGCCATTCCGGGTGGCCCGGCACGCGGCCCGGATCGAAGTTAGCCGCCTGATGGCAGAGCGAGCAGTGCATGTTCCCGACGCCATGACCATCCGGACCGCGCGTGACGGGCGGCTGATGCAGCCGGCTCTCGTTACCCTGATGCGGGCGGTCGCTGGCCGGATGGCAGTTCACGCAGCGCGGATTGGTGAGCACCTTGCCGAGTTCGGTGAATATTGCTGCCGACCGTTTATCGACGTCGCTGATCGCAGCGAAGCTCTCGGGGCTGGCAAGCGTGTTCGACGCGGTCTCGGAAAACGCGTAGCCCGTGAGCAGGCTCATCGCCAGCGACGTGGCCGAGACCAGCACCTGAAACCGCATCTCGGATTTCATTTTCGCGTTGCCCTCGGGTCTAATTATTTATTTTCCACGAGGTAGCGTTTCGAATCCGCGAGGATCACGTCACGCACCGCCTCGTGGTATTTGATGTAACCGGTGCAGCGGCACAGGTGGCTGTCGAGCGCATCGGCAACGGTTTTCTCAAGATCGTCGCGCGCCACCGGCGTCTTCGCCAGCCGTTCCAGCAAAACCTGCCCCTCGTTGAGGAATCCGGCGGTGCAGTAACCGCACTGGAACGCGAAGTGTTCGATGAAAGCCCTCTGCAAATCCGACAGCTCGCCGTCCCTGGCATGGCCTTCGACCGTGCGGATCGCTTTTCCATCAAAGCTCGCCGCCGGAACGATGCAGGTCGGGCTGGTGTAGCTGGTCCCGTCAGGGCTATCGATGATAATAGCGCAGCTCAGGCATTGCGCGGCGCCGCAGCCGAACTTGGTGCCGGTCATACCCAGATATTCGCGCAGGTAATCGTTCATCGTCAGATCGTCGCGCACATCCGTCGGGCCGTGCGCGTGGCCGTTGATCGTGATGTTCACTATGGTCACGCGAGCGCTCCCTTGAGCATGCTTGATGTCACCGGCAACGATCGGAAGCGGCGTCCGGTGGCGTCGAAGATGGCGTTCACAAGGGCTGCAACGACCGGGATCATCACGACTTCCGCCATACCCTTCGGCGCCTCGTTGGGTAAGGGAGGCAGCACCTCGATCTCGAGGTTGCCCAGCGGCAGGTCCGAGCCGCGTGCGATCAGGTATTTGCCCAGATTCCATTTCCCGTTGCCGGGCCCGCCTTCAAAAGGCGGCAGCGACTCGAGCAGCGCATAACCCACCCCCATGGCGAAGCCGCCCTGCGCCTGCCCAAGCACGATCTCCGGCACCAGCGCCTGACCGCATTCGAATACGCTGTAGGCTTTGGCGATGCGCAGCGCACCGGTGGCGCGCTCGATCTCGACGCGGACCGCCGTGGCGCACATCGTGGTGTAGACGGGACCGAAACGGTTGTGCTCGGTGGGCGGAAATTTGACGCTTGACCGATTGACGCGATCGAATTTGCCGCCGCCCTTGCGCACGGCCAGCGCATCGATATCGGCGCTCCATGCCTGTCCGGCGATCGGGAAGGTCGCCCGCGACCAGCCCCAGCGCGAGAAGGCGTGCGCCATCGCCCCGGTCACGCCATTGCGCGCATGGGTTTTGGCGGCGATCGCGGGCAACGACAGCAGCGGCAGGTCGGGCATCTGCAGGTATCCGTCTATCCAGCGCGCGGCCGCCCATTGCCCGGCCATTGGACTGGTTGGCGCAATTCCCCACAGTTCGAGCGCGGCCGGCCACAAACCGAAGCGGAATATCACGCGCGCGGCCTCGGCCGCCGCCTGCGTGCCGACATGCGCGCCGTTGGAGGCAAAGGTAGCCGCGCTGATCGCCGGTACCCAGCATGGATTCTTTGCCACGGCGTCCTGGGTCGCCTGGTCCATGGTGTAGGAGTTGCCCGAGGTGACGAGCGCCAGCGGGCGATAGTTTTCGATGTCGTGCACGCTGACTTCATCGGCCACGGCGCCCAGATGCGTCGCCACCCGGTTGGCCAGCGCCGTGCCGATGCCGTTGCCCATATCAACATGATCACCATGGATGGTGATCCGGCCCTGCGCATCGATTGCCACCGTACTCTGCGCGCAGTCCGCGCCGCTGCCGTAATTTTTGGTGGCGCAGGCGACGCCGGTGCCGACCACGATCCCGCTTTGCTGCCCGCGCGCCTTCTCCTGGGCGCGTTGTTGCCAGATCGGGTGCTGCTCGATCTTGTCCAAAATCTCCGGCGCGCGGAGGCTGACAATGTAGGCGTTTCCGGTCAGGTTCCTGCCGCCGGGCTTGAGCGCATTGCGGCGCCGGAACTCGATCGGGTCGAGCGGCAGGGCCGCCGCCGCCTCATCGATCAGCACTTCCAGCGCGGTCATGGTTTGCAGCGTGCCGTAACCGCGCATCGAGCCTGCGGTCACGCCGCGCGAATGCAGCGCGACCGTGGTGATATCGACCTTGGGAATGCTGTAGATGCCGATCGCCGCGATGGCGCTGACGCTCGCGACATTGGCGGAGAAGTTCTTCAGGCCGCCGCCATCCAGCACATGGTCGGCGGCGAATGCATGGATCTTGCCGGTGGCGCGATCGACGCCGATCCGCGTCCGCATCTTGAACGGATGGCGTTTGATGCCGCCTTGAAATTGCTCATAGCGGTCGTGCGCCAGCCGGACCGGACGTCCGGGCACAAACAGCGCCGCCAGCGCGACATAGAACGGAAACGGGGTGTGATCGCGTCCGCCGAATCCGCCGCCCATATAGGCAAACAGGGTCTTGATATGCGCCGGCTTGAACGGAGCCCGCGCCTCGTCGAACATATAGCCAAGCGCTTCAGCGGCGTCGTAAGGCGACTGCACGCCGAGCACGAGTTCGAGTTCTTTGGCGCCCGTATTGTACCAGCCTAGTCCGCTTTCCGGCTCGAGGAACACCGGGTCGATGGATTGGGTTTCGAACTCACGGTCGAGCATCAGCAGCGCTGGATTGGGCGCGGTCAGTTCGGCGCGGATCTGCTCGCCATAGGTCGCGGCTTTGGCATAGGGCTGCCCGGTCGGTGAAGCGAGCGGCGTCCATGCCGGCAGCTCCGTATTCTGCAAACGTCCGGGACTGACCCAGCCGGCCAGCACCGGCGAGTACACATCGGGCGCCTCAGGCGTTGCTCCCGCAATCCGCGTGAAACGATAGGCGGCGTAGTTAGGTCCCGGAACGGGGCCGGTTTCCTCGCCGAACCTGACGAAAGTCCCGTCGCGCAACGCCAGCCGCGCCCGATCGCAGGCATCGAATTGATCGAAGATCAACAGCGCCACCGGCTGTCCCATATAGAGCGGCGTCTGGCCGACCGGGCAGAACAGGTCCCCGGTAAAGAATTCCGGAACGCGGATGCCGATATTGTCGATATCGGCTGCGGTCACCACCACCGACGGCTTCAACTCGCCGCTGAGACGCGCAAGGTCCATGCCGAGATAGACATGGATGGCGTCGGGCGCCCTGATCAGCAGCGCGTGCGAGGTGTGGGTGGGCCAGCCCGGAAGGTCGGCGGCGCGAAAATCGGAGGCATACAGTTTCGCTCCGGTGACTTTCGCTACGCCCTCAATTCGGCCGGCGCCCTTGGCGGCCGGATTCCAGTTCTGCCGTCCCGGCATCGTCTCGCGCGCCGCGAAGCTGGTTTCCGAAGCCGCCGCGAGGCGCGACAGGCTGAGCGAGATGCCGCTCGCCGTCATCCACTTCACGAAATCGCGTCGCGAGGGCCGCATGCTTCCGCCTCTTGGTCAAACAGAAATGACGCATTCGACGATCGAATCATCGAAAAGCACGAAACACGCTAGGCCGACAAAGGTTAAGATTGATTCGTTGCAAACAATAGAAATAGTGCGCGCTGTTTACAACAAATGATCGCGGCTGGTTGACGCGGATAGCGGTGAGAACACGCGATCCGCGTCAATGGTGTTCGCGACGTTCGACGACAATTATTTAAGTTCGGCGATCGATCCCGGACCTGACCCCGGCGTAATCAATGTCGGCCACTGGTGCGAACCGAACGGCACCACCGGCGGAAGGAAGGGGGTCATTCCCCGCTTGCCGCTTTCCGCGATGATCGCGGCGCGCGCGTCACCCCCCATCAGCTCGTAATCCATCAAATGATAATTGCCGAAAAACAGCGAGCCGACGGAACGGTCGGCGATGATGCGGGTCAGCGAATCCAGCATGTCGGCCTGCGTGGTCGTAAAGGACACGGTTTCGATCAGCAGCAGGCGGTCGTTGATCGCTTCCGGGGGGAAGAACTGCGCCAGCACGCTAAACAGCACGTTGTTCTGGCGCGCTACATAGATGGTGTTGCTTGCCGCATAGGCCTTGTCCCAGTCGGCGCCGAGCATGGTCTTCCAACCCGCGAGCACCGTCATCCAGTGATTGACCTGGGTCTGCGCCGCCCAGGCGACGTTCTTTGCCAGAAAAGGCGCCTGCTTCTTGCCGAACGCTTCCAGCGAGGCGAACGAGATGACGCCTTTGGCGATACAATCATCCATGAACGCGATGTTGTTCTGCAGGATGGTGCGGTTGTTGTCACGCCACTCCGGCTGGATCGGTGTCGTATCCAGGCCGTCGAGCGCCGACTGCATCCGGCTGCGATAGGCGAGCATCGATCCGCGCCAGGACGTATTGGCGGGATTGTCGAGATAAGGCCCGACGACCTCCGCCAGCGCCATCGTGCTGTGACCGACCGACTTCAATAGCTGATAGACGACCGGCACCTGGGGCGCGTCGAGCGGCGCCATGCCCGGACGATAGAGCGTAAATCGTCCGCCGGCGCCGGAGAACAGGCCCAGGATCACGGGGTGCTTGGCCAGGATATTTGCCTGAAAGACCTTTCCGGCGTCGCCGTAGAGCTCGAACATGCCCGTGTTGAGCGCCAGCATATCCTTGGTCGCGATATCGCCCGGCGTTGCCGTGGTCAGGCCGGAGATCGGCGCCATATAGGCTGGAAGGCTTTGGGCCTGCATGGCTGCGGTGCTGCTCAATAGCATCGCAACAACAGCCAGGCCGGGATAGAATTTCATGTCGACACTCCTCGCACGGCTTGTCCGTGAACTCCGATGGATAAGCACTCTCAGTCGTTAATATTCCACCGTTAACGGCGCGCGCGTGATTAGCCTATTAGCGCTCGGTGGTGCGGATGGTTATGACGGGGTTGAAGCAACTCACTTATTGCGACGGACTTTTTTCTCGATCACGCTGTGCAGTGCGGCATATTCGATCAAAACGACCGGGGGCCGCGCAACCAAGAAAATGGGTACTGAATCATGATCATCGGTATCATCGCGTCGAGCCACGCCATCGAACTCGCCGACGCGCGTAATTTCAAAGCCTTTGCGGGTTCGCATCGAAGGTTCGTTCGGCGATCCGGCAAAGCAGGCCGAACTGCTCGACCGCATCGCGCTGCGGAGCGACCGCGAACACGCCTGGATTTCGGAGAGGGCGTTGCGCGAATGGCCGTCACTGGCGTCTGAATCATGGTGGCAGGATGGACTGTCAAACATGATCGCAGCGGTGCAGCCGTTCGGCTGGATCGATCAGGCCAACCATTCGATTCGGGCCCATATCGAATACGCACCATAGTTTATGGGACCAATTTCCATTGACACGGCAGTCGATCGGCTTTTCATAATAGTAAATTCTCGTTCTACTGATATTCCCCCAACCAGTAAGAGAACACCATGTCCAATTTCAATCGACGTGACGCTTTGAAGATGTCTGCCGGGCTCGCGCTCGCGGCCGGCGGGTTTTCCTGCGTCGAGATGGCCAAGGCAGGTCCCATCGACGTGCCGACAATCGACAAGCTCAGCGTCCGCGTTCTGGTCGACAGCGCGAGCGATATCTTCTTTCGGCCGCAGGAAGCCAATGGGGTGAAGACAGAGCCCGGCCGCTCCGCTGATTCAATGCGCCCGCTGCATAGCGAGTGGGGATTGTCGTTGCTGCTGGAACCGCAGCGCGGTGACGAAAAGCGCACTTTTCTGCTGGATTACGGTTGGACGCCCGAGGCCATCAACGGCAACATGGATTTGCTGAAGGTCGACCCATCGAAAATCGACACGCTCATCTTGAGCCACGGTCATTTCGACCATTGGGGCGGCATGCTCGGATTTCTGGACAAGCACCGCAAGGACTTGCCTGCCGATATCACAATGTATGCCGGCGGCGAGGACAATTTCTGCCAGCGCTACGCCCGTGTCGGCCAGGGTGAATTGAGCGACTATGGAATGCTCGACCGTCGCGACATCGCCAAGCAGAACGTCAAGCTCGTGCTGTGTGAGTCGCCCGTCGTCATCGGGGGCCAGGCGTTCACGACAGGCAAGATCAAGCGCAACAGCATCGAAAAAGTGCTTCCGAACTCCATGGTGGAGTTCAAGCTCAAGAACGGCGCCGGATGCAACGCGAGCCATTATCTGCCGGCCGAAATGGAAGGCAAGATCGTGCCCGATGAGCATATCCATGAGCACGCGACCTGCTTCAATCTGAAGGACAAGGGCCTCATCGTCATCAGTTCCTGCGGCCACGTCGGTATCGTCAATTCCGTGCGCCAGGCGATGGAAGTGTCCGGCGTCGAGAAGATTCACGCCATCATGGGCGGCTTTCATCTGGGGCCTGCACCGGCGGATTACCTCGCGCAGGTCGTAAGCGAAATCGGCAAGTTGAACCCGGATGTCCTCATTCCGATGCATTGCAGCGGGCTGAATTTCACCCAGGAAGCGCAGCGGCAGATGCCGGGCAAAGTTCTGACAACGACGACCGGCACGCGCATCAGTTTCGGTATCTGATCCAGGACGAAGCCATGTCAGGTCGAAGGACGTGCGCGCTGCTTGTCATCGCGTCCTTGTTCGGCTGCGGCCCGGCCGCAGCGGCGGCGGAAGAACAACCGTCGGCGGCGCAGATGATGGACGATTTGATGTACGGCCGCGGGTCGGTCGGCGGACCCTTCACGCTGACCGACCAGGCTGGCAAGCAGCGCAGCGACACCGATTTTCGCGGCAAACTGATGATCGTGTATTTCGGCTATACGTATTGCCCCGACGTGTGCCCGGCTGATCTGATGGCCATTACGCAGGCGCTCGATGCCCTGGGCCCGGCTGCCGAAGACATCCAGCCTCTCTTCATCACGATCGATCCGGAGCGCGACACGAAAGTGCTGGCGGAATACATCTCGGCCTTCCATCGCAGCTTTGTGGGTCTTACGGGCTCTCCCGAAGAAATTCGAAAGGTGGCGAACGCCTACAAGGCGTTCTATGTGAAAGTCGGGAATGAACGGAGCGGGGATTACTCGATCGACCACACCGGCGTCATCTATTTGATGGGGCGCAACGGCGAGTATCTGGGGTTCATGCCCCCGCAGACCAGTCCCGATCGTTTGACCGAGGTTCTGCGCAAAAATCTTGCAAAGTAAGAAACGAACCGTCGCAGTTTTTCGTCCACCGATCGTTATGGCGCCACCGTTTGCATTTTGGCGAGCGGTGGCATGTCGGAAGCCCGAACCAGCCGCCAGGTGGCAACCGCGGCGACAAAACAAAATCCTGCGCTCGCTGCAAACAGCGTGGCGTAGCCCTCGGTAAAACTCCTGAGCGCGATGGCCTGAAGAACCGTGTGTGAAACGGAGGCAACGCCGTCGCCTGACAGATTGCCGGAAGCGATCTCTCTTACAAGCCCTTGTCTGTCGGGCTCGCTGAGAGCCGGAAGCGCCGTCGTGATTGCTGCGGAGATTCGGCTGAACAGGACGACACCAAGCGCCGCAAACCCGATAACGATTCCAGTGAAGCGCATCGTTCCGGAGATGCCGGATGCCATGCCGGCCCTGCCCGGAGGAATGACCGTCATCCCGACCTTGGTGGTTTCACCATTCAACAGGCCTGCACCGATGCCGGTCACCAGCATGCCCGCCAACATCAAGCGATAGTCGAGTTTGCCTGCGACAAGCGCCATGAAGGCAAGGCCGCCACTGACGAGTGCGAGACCCGCAGTCAGAAGTGTGCGTCCGGTCAGCCGGTGGGAGAGTTGCGCGGTGACGATGCGTGGCACGATAAATAGCGGCAGCGCCATCGGCAGCATCGCGAGTCCGGCTGAGCGTGGCGACATGCCGAGCGCGTGCTGAAAGTAGATCGGCATAAACGTCAACATGGTGAGCAGACCGGCTGCAAAGACGAACTGAGCGACGTTCGCACCGAGATAGGTCGGCTGGCGGAAGAACGAAAAATCCACCATCGGCCGGGCCTGGCGCTTTTCCACGACAATAAAGATCACCAGGAATACGATCGCTCCGAGGCCTTCGGCGAGGATGTGTGGGCTCGTCCAACCCTCGTGGTTGCCGGATATCAATGCGAGCGTGGTCAGAAACAGAAAGGCGCTGAATGTCGCCACACCGGCAAGGTCGAAACGGACCGCATCCGGATCCCTGGAATCCTCGATGACGACGACAACCGCCGATATCGTGACCGCGCCAATGGGAAGGTTGATGTAAAACGCCCATTGCCAGCCGAACGTCTGGGTGATCAGGCCGCCCACGACCGGGCCCATGGAAATTCCAATTCCGACGACGGACCCCCAGAACGCAAAGGCGCGGGCCCGTTCATGGCCCTTGAAGAAACTGGACAACGTTGCGAGCGCTGCACTGAGTTGCAGCGCAGCGCCGGCGCCCTGAAATGCACGCGCCGCGACCAGGGTCGCAAGATCCGGAGCCGCGCCGCAGAAGAACGAGGCGATCGTGAAAACGCCAAGCCCGGCGATGAGAATACGTTTGCGACCAAATCGGTCGGCGAGCGCGCCCGCCGGAAGCAACAGAGAGGCAAAGGACAGCGTGTAAGCTGTCACCACCCATTCGATTCCGGCGAAGTTCGCCTTGAGGGATTCGCTGATCGAGGGCAACGACACGGCGACAATGTTCGCGTCGAGTTGCAGCATGAAAGAGGGCGCCGATACGCAGAGCAAGACCAGCATCGGGCGATACGCTGCGAGCCAGGATTTCGGCGGATCAACGACGGCGTGCATGTTGCTGTTCCAGCAGAAAATCAGGCTGCGTACTGCGCAACGCCGTTGCCGAACGACCAGTTTTCCTTTTTCACCTCGACCAGGGTGATGAAGACATCTTCCGGGCGGACCTGAAGCGAGGCGGATAATCCTTCGGCAATCGCCTTATAAAGCGCCTGCTTCTGCGCGACAGAGCGCCCCTCATTAAAAAATATCTGCACCATGATTAGATCGTTGGTGCGATGGATGCCGAGATAGTCGGGATCGAAGATGAAATTGTCGGCGGCGTGCTCGCCGATAATCAGGAAGTGGTCGTTCTTGGGAACGCCGGTACTGGCGACCATCGCCTCATAGACGATCTGTCCCGCCTTTCGCCGGTAAGCCGCGTCTTTTCCCTTTTGAAGGTCGATACGTACCAGGGGCATCGGTCTCTCCATTTTCCGCGAAATCGCTTTTTCAAGGCGTTCTCGCTCGATCACTTGCATATGCAAGAAATTATGCTATATGTGCATATGCAAGGAACAGTCAAGACTGATTTCGGAGCGGTGAAAGATGGCGATCGGGAGCAGGAAGCAGAAGTCCCCTTGTAATTGCACGGCCTTACGCAAGGCGACGCGGCGGGTATCGCAGCTTTACGATTCGGCATTGGAGCCCTGCGGATTGCGGACCACTCAGCGGGCGATCCTGAATCACATCGCCCGGACCGGAACGCCGCCGATCGGCGAACTGGCCGAGGCCCTGGTGATGGACCGCGGGGCGCTGACGCATAATCTGAAGCCGCTGGAGCGCGATGGGCTCGTCGAAATCAGGATCGATCCGGACGATCGTCGCAACCGCCTCGTCGCTTTGACCGCCGCTGGACGCGCAAAACTTGCGGAGTCGGAGCCGCTTTGGAAACGCGCCCAGGATGGATTCGAGGCGGCGTTTGGCGTTGCCAAGTCAGCTGCGCTGCGCAAGGCGCTCGAATATGTGGTGTCGGAGGATTTTGTCGCCGCTTTCAGCCATCGCGATTGAGGACGCTTCAAAACTCGGACGCGATCGGTCTATTTGAGTTCTTGAACCAGGAAATCGACGAGGGCGCGGACCTTGGTCGAGGGTCGCGGACCACCGGGAAAAACCGCATGCACGTCCACCGGCTCAAGCTTGTAGTTGCGAAGTAGCGGGACCAACGTGCCCGCCTTGATTTCGGCCTTGAACATGACCGTCGATGCATTGGCGATACCCAGCCCCGCCATCACGCTTGCAAAAGCGCCGGGTCCTGAATCGGTATGGATTCGGCCGCGCACATCGACCGACACCTCAGTGCCGTTACGGGTGAACGACCAACTGTCGCGACCGAAATTGCCCGGCCCGAAGATGCAATCGTGTGATGCGAGATCGGCCGGCGTTTTCGGGATGCCACGCGCTTTCAGATAGGCCGGCGACGCCACCAGCATTCTCGCCAGCGTCTCCAGCTTGCGGGCACCGAATACGGAATCGTTCAACTCGCCGAGGCGAATGGCGACATCGGCGCCTTCCGCGACCAGATCCTGTCGCGCATCGGAAACCGCCATCTCGACGCGCAATAGAGGATGGGCGGCGAGAAACTTCGGCAGGCGCGGAATGATCTCGCGGGTTCCATAAATCACCGGCAATGCGAGGCGGATGATGCCGCGCAGGGAATCGACACCGCGCGCGGCGTCCTCGGCGTCTTCGATATCGGCCAGGATCTCGCGGGCGCGATCGAGGAACAACGCCCCGGCATCCGTTACCGTGATGCGGCGCGTCGTGCGCAGAAGAAGCGTTATGCCGAGCCGCGCTTCCAGTTCGCCGATGATGCGCGAAACCGATGGCTGCGACAGACCGAGCTCGCGGGCGGCGCGGGAAAAGCTGCCGCTCTCCGCCGCGCGCACAAAAACCGTCAATTCCTGCAATCGGTCACTCATTTGAAATCTTGATAAATGATGTCCATAAATGCTGTATACCCCTATTACGGCAAATGAACCAGATTTTGCGGGCCAACCAACCAATGGAGACATCCCATGGCCCTGCAAGACCGCCTCGACGCCCTCAAGGCCGATTTCGAATCCGGCCGCTTTCCCCTCAAGCCGACCAAGGAGGCGCTGGACACGATGCATCGTGCCACTGCCGAGCTGATCGACAGCGCCCAGGCGCAGCGCGCCAAAAAGGCTGGAGATACGGCGCCGGTATTCACCCTCAATGATTCCGACGGCAAGCCGGTGTCGTCGCGTGAGCTACTCGCCAAGGGTCCGCTTGTCGTTTCGTTCTACCGCGGCGTCTGGTGCCCGTACTGCAATCTCGAACTGCAGGCATTGCAGGCCGCGCTGCCCGAAATTACGGCCCGAGGCGCCAGTCTGGTTGCGATCTCGCCGCAGACGGCACCGAACAGCCGCAAATCGCAGCGCGACAACAAGCTCAGCTTTCCGATCCTGAGCGATGCCAGGAGTGAAGTGGCTGATGCCTTCGGCATCCGCTTTGCGCTGCAGGATTACCTGGTCGAACTCTACAAGAGCTTCAGGAACGATCTGCCCTCATTCAATGACGATCCCTCTTGGGTGCTGCCGATGCCCGCTCGCTATGTGCTCGGCGCCGACGGCATCATCGCTTACTCCGAGGTGAATCCCGATTACACGCAGCGTCCCGATCCGTCGGAATTGCTGCCTGTGTTGGACCGCCTGAAAGGCAGCAAGGCAGCCTGACGCTCAACAGACCGGCGTGGTCGACGCGCCGGTCTTCCCGCCTTGCCGCGCCATAGCCGCTTTCAAACTGATGCTGCGCCGGCGTCGGGACGCCTCAGCCTCGCGAGATAGACGATGGCGACCGCCGCGGCGAGCAGGCCGGACGCCGCTCCGACGCCGAGTGCCCAACGCGGACCGAACGCGTCGGCAATCCAACCAACGATCGGTGCGCCGACCGGCGTTCCTCCCAATGCGATCGCGAGCAGGATCGCGATCACGCGCCCTCGCATGCCGGGCTCGGTCGAAGTTTGCACGAGGCTATTGGTCGATGTCGTAAAAGTCTGCGCGGCCATGCCGATGACGACGAGAACGATACCGAACAGCAGGTAGCTGGGCATGACCGCCGCCACCGCGCAGCCGATACCGAAGATCGCGGCGCCGGCTAGCAGGACCGGAATACCCGGTTTCGCTCTTGCCGCGGCCATCAGTGCACCCAGAACTGATCCAGCCGCCATCATCGACGTCAGCAATCCGTACTGGCTCGCGCCGGCATGGAAGACGGTGACGGACATGGTCGAGATGAAGATCGGGAAGTTCAATCCGAACGTGCCGACCAGGAACAGCATGAACAGGATGGCTTTGAGATCCGGCCGCCGCGAAACGTAGCGGAAGCCTTCAACGAAGCTGCCTCGGGCACGGATGGCGCGGTTGTTTGGCTGGAACTTGTGGGGGCGCAGAAGGCCGAGGGAGCATAATACTGCGCCGAAGGAGACGGCGTTGATCAGGAATACCCATCCTGAGCCGACGTCGGCGATCAGAGCGCCGGCGATGGCCGGGCCAATCATTCGAGCGGCATTGAACGACGTCGAATTGAGGGCTACCGCATTCGGGAGATGACGCTCCTCGACGAGTTCGGAGACGAAGACATGCCGCGCTGGCGAATCGAACGCGGCTGCACATCCCAAAAGAAACGCGAAGACATACACGTGCCACAACCGGACGAGGCCGGTCACGACCAGCAGTCCAAGACCGAGCGCCAATAGCCCCATCGCGGCCTGCGTGCAGAGTAGAACCTTTCGCCGGTCGAGATGGTCCGCGGCGAAGCCGGTGAGAGGCAGCAGCAGGACCTGTGGGCCGAACTGCAGTCCCATCACGATTCCAACGGCGGTCGCATTCCGGTGCGTCAGTTCGGTGAGGACGATCCAGTCCTGCGCGGTGCGCTGCATCCACGAACCTACGTTGGACACCAGCGCGCCCGCGGCCCAGATCCGGTAATTGAAACTTTCAAGCGAACGGAATGTGCCCTTCAATTGACCGCTCACCCCTGAACGGGGGAGTTGCCGCCATGAAATCGGCCGAACATGCGGGCCATGACGACGCCCAGCACAAGAGCGCCTAATCCCAGCGCGATCGCGTCATCGGTGGAGCGCAAATCGAAATTGCCGACGTGGCAGACCAGCATGTATCCCACGGCGAGGTTGAAGGCGCCCCAGAGAACGTTCACGGTCGATGACGAGAGCCCTTCGCCGGACGGTGTGGCGAACGGGCTTTGGAAGGGTCGCCCCGAGACGCCGTTGACCAAATGCGGGATGGCGTTGATGAGGAACATGCCGCCGCCGAAATAAGCCAGATAATGAATCCATTCCATGTTCAGGCGCTCCCTTTTTCGCAGCGCGATGTCGCTGCAAGAAGATCGATGATCTGCTGCGTGGTGCCGGCCTCGCCCATCCTCGGAAAGATCCGCGTAAGGCTGTTGTGATGAGCGTCGGCGCTCATGTCCGTCATGGCGTCGATGGCGAGCGCGACGTTGAATCCAAGCTCATGGGCATGGCGCGCGGTGGATTCGACGCCGGCGGTGGTGGCCACGCCGGTGACAACCACCTGCGTGACGCCGAGCCCTCTAAGATATTTCTCGAGGTCGGTGTTCGTGAAGGCGCCCCACGTCCGCTTCGTGACGATGTGGTCGCTTGGCTGCCGGTTGAGTTCAGGGATGAAATCGGTCCAACCTGCGGGAAACTCACGGACACGAGGTGATTGCTCCGCACGGCCCGGCGCCCCGGCGTCGACATTGATGAGGACGACCGGCAGGTCGTGGCTGCGAAAGGCGTTCGTCAGTTTGACGGCATTGTTCACGACATCGGCCATCGGATGCGCTGTCGGCATGCCGACAATGCCCTTCTGCAAGTCCACGACGAGCAGAGCGGGTTTCGCATCGAGCATACTGATCGTCATATCGTTACTCTCCATTGTTCGGAATCATGTGCTGGCCGCACCGCAGACGCGATTGGACCGGTTTGTCAGGTGTCGACGAGGCGATTGAGAAGGCTCATCGAAGCAGCGAGTTGCTCCTGTTCCTGCGGCGTGAGCTTCGCTTGAATGGCGCGAAACAACCAATCGTGTCGCGCCGCGCGGCCGCTTCTGATCAATTCCCGGCAGGCGGGCGTCAGAGACAGTATTGTCTGCCGCCCGTCTTTCGAATCTGGCGATCCTTTGACCAGTCCCGCGGCTTCGAGCACGGCGATCGTGGCTCCCATCGATTGCGGGCGGACACCCTCCATCCGGGCGAGGGCGGTGACCGTCGTAGGCCCATCCCGGTCCAGATGCCCAAGCACCGATGTTTGCGAGGGCGTCAGATCTCCCGCCGAAGCCTGCTCGCGCAGGCGTCGCTTGAGTTTGCCGCTCAACGCATGCAGTTCCGCCGCCAAGGCCGAGGCGCTGATGGCGTTGAATTCCACCTTCCGTTTGCTCATGTCTCAACCTAGCAGATATGAAGGAAAACTACAAAGGTAAACTTCATATCAATTAAAGGTGATTGAAGGCCGCCGGCATGGGCAAGCGGGTTTCTGCCGATAGCGTCTGCAGTGAGGCTTCATGCTTCACGGTCTGCTGGTCGCTATTCGTCATGGACGCCGCCGCATCGTCGAGCGGCACGTCTCGCTTGCCGCGCTGTGTCAAAGGTTCATTCGATAGTGACCGAACAAGCAAACGCCCTGTTCGCTATGATGCGAGACGGAGTTGCTGTGAAAAGACGCCAGTTTATCGCGTTGCTCGGCGGCGCCGTTATTGCGCCCGGTATGGCGTTCGGCCAAACTCCGAAGAACGTTTATCGCTTGGCGGTTTTAAGCCCGGGGCTGCCGACTTCCGATATGTCTCCCGATGCGAAGCTCTTGCTGGCCGCGCTTGAGAAGCACGGGTACATCGTCGACCAAAACCTGATCATTGAAGGTCCTCGCGGGAGGTTGGCAGAGTTCTCCGGACTTTCGCAGTTGCTGGGGGACTTGAGAGCGAGAAAGGTCGATGTTGTCGTCACTATCGGATATCCCACGGCGCTCGCGGCAAAGCAGTCCGGCATCCCGACCGTTGTCGCTTATGGCGCGAGTGATCCAATAGCGACCGGCCTCGTTGGCCATCTGGATCGACCCGGAGGCACCATCACCGGCATCTCTGATGTGGCGAGCACGCTGACCACCAAGCGTCTCGGATTGCTCAAGCAGTTAGCGCCGAACATCCGTCGCGTTGCCATCATCTGGAACAAAGACGATTTGGGGATGACATTGCGCTACGACGCCTCCGTCGAGGCCGCGGCTGAAATGGGAATCACCATCGAACCGGTGAGCGTGCACAAGCCCGATGATTTCGACGACGCATTCACGGTGATGGATCGGGAGCCGCCGGACGCGCTCCTGATGGTGTCCGACTTGCTCACGAATGTTAACGCAAAACGCGTGTTCGATTATACAAACCGGCGGGGTATACCGGCGATTTACGAATATGACGCGCTCGCTCGTGACGGGGGTTTGATGTCATATGGGCCGGACCTGAACCAGTCGTTCGATCGGGCGGCGTCAATGGTTGATCGCATTTTCAAAGGCGCGAACCCCGGTGAGCTGCCGTTCGAGCAGCCGACACGCTATCTGTTTGTGCTCAACTTGAAGACGGCGAAATCGATGAAGCTGGAAGTCCCGCCTTCGTTGCTGGCGCTCGCCGACGAGGTCATCGAATAGACCTTCCGGTAGGCATGTCATCCTGGCGCCAACTCTGCGCCTGCTCGGAAGGCGAAATCGTCGGGTACAAAATCGAAGCCGTTGCAAAAATCAGACAGAGGGGGAGTCAAATGGTGTCGATCGATCCGCTAACTGCCACAGCCGTGGTGATCGCAACAGCCGCGACCGACGCGGTCTACGTGATGTTCACGTCCGCCGTTGTGGCCCGAAGGCGGGTGCCGGCGGCGAGCTGGAGCAGCGTCTGGTATTTGCTCTCTTCCTACGCAGTGATCAGTTACACGGAAAACTGGGTTTATGTCGCCTTCGCTGCGGCTGGCTCCTGGATCGGAGCGTTCGCTTCGATCACGTTTCTGCGCCGGCCAGGCGGCCCACCCGTCGGTGCGGCCCCGGAATGAAGACCAGAATAGAATTGCGTTTTCAGAAGACTCTCCAACGCATCATACCTTCCTCGAGGTCGTTACGTATGCTCGGCCCCTTGCACTGGGGAGCCGACGGGGGCACATTTAGGGCGCGGCAGGAAATGACCGCCAAAAACGATATCTAGGGAACGACATCCGAGGAGCGTTCATGGCGGCCACGCGGATCGATTGCGACATCCATCCCGCGGTGGGCGGAACACGCACCACGCTGCTGCCTTATCTCGACGATCACTGGAAAGAGCAGGTGGTGAGCCGGGCGATCGATGGTCTCGATCTCACCAGCTATCCGCCGGATATGCCGCTGTCCGGTCGCGCCGACTGGCGGCCGGCCAAGGGCAAGCCGGGCAGCGACCTTTCGATGGTGCAGCGCGGGGCGTTCGATCAGCTCGGCGCATCGCACGCCATCTGCAACGTGCTGTACGGCGCGCAGGCGGTGTACGATCCCTACATGGCTGCCGCGTTCTGCAAGGCGATCAACGACTGGATCGCGGCGGAATGGCTAGCGCGCGACCCCAGGCTGCGCGCCTCGATCGTGCTCCCGCTGCAGGCGCCTGATTTGGCGATCGAGGAAATCGAGCGCCGCGCCGGCGATAACAGGTTCGTTTCGGTGCTGGCGCTGGCGCAGGGCGAGACTCTGTTGGGGCGACGGCATTTTTGGCCGGTGTGGCAGGCGGCCGAGAAACACAAATTGCCGATCGCGATTCACGCCGGCAGCCAGTATCGCTCAGCGCCGAGCTCGACCGGCTGGGCGTCCTACCGCTACGAATACTATCTCGCCGAGGCGCAGGCGTTTCAGGCCCAGATCCTCAGCCTGATCTACGAAGGCGTATTCGTGAAATTCCCCGCGCTCAAGGTGGTGCTGATGGAATCCGGCGTGAGCTGGCTGCCGGCGTTCATGTGGCGCGCCAACAAGACCTGGCGCGGGGTGCGCGTCGAGGTGCCCTGGATCGACCGCGAGCCGGCGGCGATCATCCGCGACCATATGCGCTTTACCACCCAGCCGTTCGACAGTCCGCCGGACGCCGCCGGCGTCGCCGATATCATAGACATGATCGGCTCCGACAAGATGTTCCTGTTAGCATCCGATTATCCACACTGGCAATTCGACGGCGACGACGCGATCCCGCCGCATCTGCCGGCCAGCCTGGTCTCGCGGATGTGTAACGAAAACCCGCTTGAAACCTTTCCGCGGCTCAGCCTCGCCGCATAAACCTGATCCGAAGGAAGATCGCATGAGCGACGTCATCGACCGCCCTGTGTTAGAGCAGGAAGCTTCCGCCAGAAGCCGGCTGCGGATCATCGACTGCGACGTGCATCCCAGCCTGCATTCGCGCGCCGACCTCAACCCGTTCCTGTCGAAGCGCTGGCAGGAGCATCTCAAAACCTACGGCGATCATCTGCGCACGCCCTATATTGGCACCACGCCGTATCCGCGGTCCTCGCCTTTGATCGCGCGCCGCGATGCCTGGCCGCCGACCGGCGGACCGCCCGGATCCGATCTCGCGTTCATGCGCAAGCAGCACCTCGATCCGCTCGATGTCGAGTTCGGTATCCTGCAGGTGCTCGATCTCTTTATTTTCTCGCAGCAGAATCTCGATTTCGGCGCCGCGATCCAGCGCGCCATCAACGAGTGGCAGCTCGCGAACTGGACCAGCCGGGAGCCGCGGCTGAAAGCGTCGATCCTGGTCGGACAGGACGACACGGAAGCTGCGATTGCCGAGATCGAGCGCTGCGCCAAAGTCGGCCAATATGTCCAGATCAATGTTTCGCCGCGCGCCAACGAGCCGCTCGGCCGCCGTCGCTATTGGCCGATCTACGCCCGTGCCGAGGAGCTCGGCCTGCCGCTTGGGATTCATGTCGGCGGTTATGGCGGTCACGCGCCGACCGGCGGCGGCTGGCCGTCCTATTATGCCGAGGAGCACCAGTCCAACGCGCATACCATGGCGGCGACGCTGACGAGTTTCGTGATCGAAGGCGTGCCCGAGCGTTTCCCGCGCCTGAAAATCGTGTTCATCGAAGGCGGCTTCGGCTGGATCCCCTCGGCGATGTGGCGGATGGACCAGCATTTCGAGCGTTTTCGCAGCGAGGTGCCGCATCTCAAGCGGCGTCCGTCCGAATATGTGCGCGAGCATTTCTGGTTCACCACCCAGCCGATCGATGAGCCGGACGAGGCAAAACACCTGCGGTCGCTGATCGACTGGGTCGGCGCCGACCGCCTGCTGTTCTCGTCGGATTATCCGCATTGGGATTTCGACGATCCGCGCTTCGCCTTCAAGACGCCACTGACGGAAGCCGAGCGCGCCAAAATCTTCAACGGCAACGCCCGCGCGCTTTACAAGCTTTGATCGCATGACCCGTCACATTGTCGCCCGCACCACAGACATTCCGCCCGGCGGTAACAAGGTGGTCGGCGTGGATGGCCGCGACATCGTCGTGTTTCATGTCAACGGCGAGTTCTTCGCGCTGCTCAATCGCTGTCCGCACGAAGGCGCGCCGCTCGACAAGGCGGCGTGCGTGGCCCGGCTGACCTCGCCGTCGCCCGGCGTCTATCAGCGTTCGCGCGTCGGCGAATTGCTTCGTTGTCCCTGGCACGGATGGGAATTCGACATGCGCAACGGGCAATCCTGGTTCGATCCGAAGCGCGTCAAGGTCAGGACCTATCCGGTCGTCGTCGAGGATGGCGAGACGTTGGCGAAAGGCCCATATGTGGCCGAGACTTTCCCGGTTCACATCGAGGACAGCTACGTCATTGTGGAGACTTGAGCCGGGTTACGGACCGCGCGCGGGTGGTGGCCGCGCTCAAATCGGCGATATGACGGCGCCGTCGACCTCAGCGCGAGAGAGCGCTGAGGTCGACGGGCGATCGTCAATTCATCAACCGCACACCTGAACGGGTTGCCGGCGCCAGCCATGCGTGGTGTGCACGCGCCGCTGAACCACATAGCAACTGCCGTTGTCGTAATACGTATCGTTGTAGGCGTACGGGTAATCGCCATACCCATACGGAGAATCGTAGGCGTAGTCGTCATAATAGTCATACGGGTAGAAGCCGCCGCCGAATCCGAAGCGGCGCCCGAAGTCGCGATCATGGAATCCGCGATCATGAAATCCACCGCCACGGAAACCACCATCACGGAATCCGCCAGCCATCGCGCCGCCATGGAATCCGCCGAAGCCGCCACCATGGAAGCCACCACCGCCGAAGCCGCCGCCATGGAAGCCGCCACCGCCAAAGCCGCCTCCGTGGAAACCGCCACCACCAAAGCCGCCGCCGCCGTGGCCGCCACCGCCACCACCAAAGCCGCCACCACCAAAGCCGCCGCCGCCGTGGCCACCACCGCCACCGCCACCGCCACCGCCTCCACGAGCCAACGCCATTGTTGGCGAAGCCAGGCCAACAGACGCAACTGCCAATAACGCGATAACCGTCTTGCGCAACATAACCATATTCTCCGTCAGAGATATCGCTCCCAGCCACGACGCCCTTTTCAGGTGGCAATCGTTTTGAAAAATCGCTAGTGGCCCGCGACGAGTCCGTTACTCAACTCTCCGCGAGCCACGCCTGATTAAATTTAAATTCAGTTAGCGAGTTTCGCGCGAGGCGCCAGCCAAACGAGCGCATTGTTGCAGATGTAACTTCATCAGGAAGCTCGTAACAAAAGCGATTGCATCTACAAAAGACGAATCCGAATTTGACGTGAGAACGGGCGATGCGGCCTATGCATTTTTTGCGACGCCTCATCGCCGGCCACATCCGCGATGTTTCTTCGTGAACCGGAAATTGGACGCCGGCATCATCCGATCAGCGCCAATCGGGGTGCCATATTACGATCGTAGGCTTATCGCGCGGCTCAGACATTCGCCTGTAGTGCGGCCTCTGCATGGTCATGACGTCGGACCGCTGCAGCAGGGTCTACAAGAGATGCAGGCCCCCGCCGCACATGCCGACTTTTCCATCTGGCGTCGGCCCGCGCTGGGAATAACGACGCGCGCTAATCTCGGGAGACTTAATCATGCGAAACTTGATCACGACGGTAACGTTGCTGGCTATGCTCCGAGGTCCGGGCGCGATGGCGCAGACCACGGAAAGCGCAAGATGGCCGGCTGGACCCGCAGGTCAAACCCTGTCCTTATCAATGACGCCGGCAATGGGATCGATCGGCAATGCGCCGGTCGGCCACCGTCAACCGCGCGCAAGTGACGTTCCGCAGGAGAGTTCCTCATCCAACAAGATCGAGGAGATCAGTGCGGAGGACGCCGCAGTTGATCGCAAGATCAACAATATTTGCCGCGGCTGCTGAGCCGGTTTCGGATTGCGCGAGCGATTTCAAGGGCGAATTTTTTTCCGTCCGGTCGCAAGAAAATGCAGTGTCGGTGTTATAAGGCTGCTTCGGTGACGTTTCTCATGACAGGTGCAGGCGAATGTCGAAGCAGTCGATGCGTGAAGAGGCCGAGCGCCTGATCCGCGAAACGATGGAGCGCAAGGCCATCGTCATTAAACAGGGCAATACCCGCATTGAGGCAACCTGCGGGAAATGCGGCGCGCCAAATCGCATCTCCGCGGAAAAAGGCGCGACCCGCGTGAAATTTGCCTGCAAGGAATGTGGACACAAGCAGGAGACGCTTTGAAAAGCGGCCCGCCCGACTGCTTACTTGAGAACTTCGCAGACGGTTTGGTGATCCTGCCTGACGACGCCAGCGTTGCGGGCGGAAACGGCGCTCCACCACGCGTCCAACGCCTCACGATCGCAGCGGAGCTTGACGCTCATGCCGTCGGCAAATTTGATCCAGTCCGCGAACCGGTGGCTGGGTACGGCGATCACCACAGGGATATCAGCGCTCAACGCGCGCTCCACCAGATATGAAAGTCCTTTGCCCTCGCGCTCCTGACGTCCGAAGCGATTGACGATCACGAGATCGGCGCCCTGATCTATGGCGCTGGCCACTTGGGACCCTGCGTCCAAAAGCTGGCCGACATCCAGCCTGCAGCCCGTCGCACAAGCCCCGAGATTCTGGAACAGTTGCAGCTCTTCGCCGGTATGGACCAGCATGGCCGATAGTTTCGGTCCATCGACGCAGTGATGGCCGAGCTGCACCAGTCCAACCGCGCGATATCCGCGGGTGTTGAGGTCGGAGGCAAATTCACGCAGGATTTCGTCGGGATCCTGATCCTGATCGTAAACCAAAGCTGCAAGGTCGCATTGGGAGTCAAACATAGGGAAATCTCGTTGATATTGCCATCATCTCACACCTCTGGGCAGCAGGATAGGTTTGGCCGATCACATTCCGCTTAATCAGGCTGCACGCGACGGCGGTCCGGCCGCTCCGAGCTCTGTGACTTCTTCATCCGTAAAGACGCGGCTACGGGGGAGAAATCGGACCCCCTCCGGTGCTTCCACGGAAAACCCCGAGCCGCGTCCGGGCACGACGTCGATGATGAGCTGCGTATGCCGCCAATATTCGAATTGCGCGGCGCCAATGTAGAACTGGCAGCCGGCAATCTCACCCAGCAGTACGTCCTGCGGTCCCACGCGGAAATCGCCCAAGGGGTAGCACATCGGCGATGACCCATCGCAGCAGCCGCCAGACTGGTGGAACATCAACGCGCCGTGTTGGCTCCTGAGCCGCGCCACCACGTCAGCTGCCTTGTCGGTGATTTCGACCCGCTCGACCATCACATCGGATCCTTTGCCTATCGAAGGATCGCAGGCGCGGAAGTCTCCCGCGCCTGCGATCTGCTGATACTAGAAGAAGCCAAGCGCCTTGGTGCCATAGCTAACCAGAACGTTCTTGGTGTTCTGGTAATGGTCGAGCATCATCTTGTGGTTCTCGCGGCCGATGCCGGACGCCTTGTAACCGCCGAAAGCGGCGTGCGCCGGATATGCGTGATAGCAGTTGGTCCATACCCTGCCGGCCTGGATGGCGCGTCCGAACTTGTAGGCGCGGCTGCCATTACGGGTCCAGACACCCGCGCCAAGTCCGTAAAGCGTGTCATTGGCGATGGCGAGCGCCTCGTCGTCATCCCTAAATTTCGTCACCGATACCACCGGGCCGAAGATTTCCTCCTGAAACACGCGCATCTTGTTGTTGCCTTCGAAGATCGTCGGCTCGACGTAATAGCCTTCGGCGATCTCGCCGCCGAGTTGCGCGCGTTTGCCGCCGGTCAGGACCTTCGCGCCTTCCTGCTTGCCGATATCGAAATAGGACAGAATTTTCTCAAGCTGGTCGTTTGAGGCCTGGGCGCCGATCATGGTGGTGGCGTCGAGCGGGTGACCCTGCTTGATCTTCCTGGTCCGGGCGACGGCGCGTTCCACGAACCGGTCATAGACCGACTCCTGTATCAGCGCGCGGCTGGGACAAGTACAGACCTCGCCCTGATTGAGGGCAAACATGGCGAAGCCTTCAAGCGCCTTGTCGAAGAAGTCATCGTCCGCGTCGGCCACGTCGGCGAAGAAGATGTTCGGCGATTTGCCGCCGAGTTCAAGCGTGACCGGAATGATGTTGTCGGAGGCGTATTGCATGATCAGCCGCCCCGTCGTGGTCTCGCCGGTGAAGGCGATCTTCGCAATCCGCTTGTTCTGCGCCAGCGGCTTGCCGGCCTCGACCCCGAAGCCGTTGACGACGTTGACAACGCCAGGCGGCAAGATGTCTGCGATCAGCTCCATCACGACGAGGATGCCAAGTGGCGTCTGCTCGGCGGGTTTGAGCACGACGCAATTGCCCGCGGCAAGCGCCGGCGCCAGTTTCCATGTTGCCATCAGGATCGGGAAATTCCAGGGAATGATCTGGCCGACGACGCCGAGCGGCTCGTGATAGTGATAGGCGACCGTCTCGTGATCGATCTCCGAGATGCCGCCTTCCTGGGCTCGCACGACGCCGGCGAAATAACGCCAGTGGTCGACGACGAGAGGCATGTCGGCATACGTCGTCTCGCGGATCGGCTTGCCATTGTCGAGCGTCTCGACCAGCGCGAGCAGATCCAGATTGGCCTCAAGCTTGTCCGCGATCTTGTTCAGGATGCGCGAACGCTCGGCCACCGAGGTCTTGCCCCAGGCATCTCTGGCCTTATGGGCGGCGTCGAGCGCCAGTTCGATGTCGGCTGCGGTGGAGCGCGGAACCGAGCAAAGTTTCTTGCCCGTGACGGGACTCGGATTATCGAAGTAACGGCCCTCTGTCGGGGCTACCCATTTGCCTCCGATGAAATTGTCGTATCGCTCTCGGATGAGAACCTGCTTGGAGACCTTCTCGATCGCTTCGTGATACATGGACGCTCTCCCGGATTGTCCGGCGCTGGCCGGACGACGCCGAATCTTTTTTGGATGCCGCCGCATGCGGGTTCGGCGTTCCGCGCGCAGCGCAATCTCCTGAATTCTGAAACCGGAAGTGAGACGTGAGACGGCAAGATTCACTTTCGACAAGAGGTGTGATTGCGGCGCGTAGCCGCCGCGCGCAAATTGTTTCGATCAGCTTCGTGCTTCGTTGATGATCTGCAACTGCGTGAACTCGGCGAGACCTTCCTCTGCGAATTCGGTGCCGATGCCGGATTGCTTGGCTCCGCCGAACGGAATGTGCGGCGCCATGTCGAGGTGTTTGTTGATCCATACCGTTCCGGCCTCGATGCGGCTCGCGACCTTGTGAGCGCGTGCCGTATCCGACGACCAGACCGAGGCGCCGAGACCGTAGTTGGTGGCGTTGGTGCGGCGGATCACGTCGTCATTGTCGGAATATTTAATCACCGGCAGTACCGGCCCGAACTGCTCCTCGTCGACCAGCCTGGAGCCCTCCTTGATGTCGCGCACGATGGTCGGCTCGATGAAATAGCCGGGGCGGTCCATCGCCGCGCCGCCGGCAATGATGTTGCCGTTCTTGCGGGCGTCCTCGAGGAAACCCTTCACCTTCTCGTACTGCATCTTGTTCTGTAGCGGCCCGAGCTTGGTGCCCTGCTTCGATCCGTCGTCCACCACCGTGTTCCTGGCGATGGCCACCAGTTCGTTGCAGATCTCGTCATAGACGGATTCGTGCACATAGAGCCGCTTGATGGCGAGGCAGACTTGTCCCGAGTTCTGGAACGCGCCTTCGAAGATGCCGGGCGCGACCTTCTTCGGATCGACGTCGTCGAGCACGATGCTGGCATCGTTGCCGCCCAGTTCCAGCGTAATCCGCTTCAACGTGGCGGCGGCGTTCGCCATCACCTTCTGACCGGTCGCGGTCGAGCCGGTGAACGATATCTTGCGGATATCAGGATGTTTCGTCATCACGTCGCCGAGATCGTTGGCGTCGGTAATGACGTTCAACACGCCCTTGGGGAGGACGTCCTTGACCAGTTCGGCAAATCTCAGCGTCGACAGCGGGGTGGTCGGCGCGGGCTTCACGACCAGCGTATTGCCGGCCAGCAGCGCGGACGGCAATTTGAAGCTGAGGATCAGCAGCGGATAATTCCAGGGGATGATGGCGCCGATAACGCCGAGTGGGCGGCGATGCGCCTCGACGCGGCGGTCGCCGCTGTCCTCGATCACCTTCATCGGCAGGTCGAGCGAGGCGAGATAGCGGAAGAAGCCGGCCATGCCCATGACTTCACCGGTGGCGTCGGCAAGTGGCTTGCCTTGCTCGCTGGTCAAGAGGCGCGCCAATTCGTTGGTGTTGGCTTCGATAATTTCGGCCATCTGGGTTACGAGCCTGCGGCGCTCTTCGATCGGGGTCGCTGCCCAAGCCGGAAAAGCCGCCTTGGCCGCAGCGACGGCGGCATTGAGCTGCTTCTTGGAAGCGCGTGGGCATTGCACCAGCACTTCCTCGGTCGCGGGATTGAGGACGGGCATGGTTTGGTCGCCGGGAACCATTTTCCCGTCGATGAGAAGGTTGAAATCGCTCATAGGCTTTGCTCTCCCCTTGTCAACGGGCCCCTTTGGGGGCCTCGCTATATCCAATGGGATATCACGGATTTAGCCGGCGGACTACCGCCAGCCATGCGTCAGCCGGTCCAAAACCGGGCTGGACGCCATCGTCCGAAGCGATATATCTTTGCATATATAACGATAGCGCCGCGGGAGCCCGCCATGGAAATCGACACACAAGCCCTCACCACATGCGAGGTCGCGGCCGATGGCGGCGCTATTTCGCTCGGTTTCGTCGATTCCACCGGCAAGCCGGCCACTATCCGGCTGTCCCTGAATCAGGTCGGCGCGCTGGCGATGACGCTGCCGGGGCTGATCGACAAGGCCCTGCAGACACGCTTTGGTGATCAAAGCCTGCGCTATGCGTATCCGCTGGCGTCATGGGTGGTCGAGCAGTCGTCCGATCCGACGCAAGGCATGGTCACGCTGCGGACCGTCGATGGCTTCAGCGTCTGCTTCTCCATCCCCCGCGCGCAGCAAAGCGAACTCGGGGAGGCGCTGGTAGCGCAGCGAGCGCCGAAAACAGTGCCGCGTGCGCATTAGCCGAGCTTGCAGTTTACCGTGATGCAGGGTCAAATCTCATTCGTTGTCATTCCGCGATGCGCCATTTGGCGCGCCCCGGAATGACGATCAAATGGAATGTCTTCAATGCGTGCTGCCTGGTGGCCGTCATGATTGCATTGGCTTCGTCGTCCGCGTCCGCGGCTGAAATCCGGGTGATGGCGGCCGGAAGCCTGAAGGGCGCATTCACGACGATATTTGCCGACTACACCAAACAATACGGCAGCAGCTTTACTCCAGTGTGGGGCCCGTCCGGTGTGCTGCGCGAGCGGCTGCAAAATGGCGCGGCGTTCGATATCTTCGCCTCAGCCGCATTGCCGCATGCGCAAGCCTTGACCGAGGCCGGCGTCTCCGGCCCCAGCGTGCTGTTCGCGCGCAACGCCTTGTGTATTGTCACCGACGCCGGAACCGCGCTCGACAGCGGAAATTTGATCGAGACGCTGCTCAAGCCGGACACTAAAATCGGAACATCGACGCCGGTTTCCGATCCGGCCGGCGATTATACCTGGGAGATGTTTCACCGGATCGACGCGCAGCGGCCCGGCACATTCAAAACCCTATCCGAAAAAGCCCAGCAACTGTTCGGCAGCGCTACGACCACAACGCCTGTCAACGGACGTCCCCGGCTGCTGGTCGCGCTCGATGACCATCAGATCGATTTATTTATCTATTATTGCTCGGGGGCGCGCGAAATCGTCAAAGCGTCGTTGAACTACAAGTTGGTCGAACTGCCGTCTGAGCTCTCGGTTGGTCCCGAATACGGACTAACGGTTTCGCGCAAGGCATCCCCGGGCGCAGCCGATTTTGCCATGTACTTGCTGTCGCCGCAGGGGCAGGCGAGCCTGAAGGCGTTCGGCTCTATCCCGGTCGCGTTGCCGGCCGCGCCGTAGCGCCGTCTGCCCGGGTCCGGATATCACCTATTGGCCCGGAATTTTTACGACGTTGATCTCGATGGCCGAAAAATAGGCCGCAAGATCCTCGATATCCTGGTCCGACAGCGACGGGGCGACCACCGACATCGCATCGTTTTTTCGAACACCGGTTTTGAACGCTTGTAGCTGTGCGACGATGTAGGGCTCGGTCTGGCCGGCGATGTTCGGCGCGTCCGGAACCTTTGATAGACCGTCGAGGCCGTGACACGCCTGGCACATCAGCGCCTTGGTACGACCGGCTTTTACGTCGCCGGCACCGCACACGCTGCTACTGGCTACGAGAAGACAAACCGACATGAACAAATAGACGACCGGCAGCGCCGCCTTGGGATGCGCAGAAATCACCTTGAACCCTCACCGAACCTTGCATCGTGGAAAGTATGATGGCCCCCGTTTCAGGAGGCCATCAATCGAGATCAAGGCGTTACTTGCCGTCGTACCAGATGCGATAGAGCGCGCCGACGAGATCGTCCGAGACCAGCAGTGAGCCATCGGCCAATTGCGCCACATCGACGGGACGGCCCAGATAATAGCCGTTGTCGTTCCACCCTTCAGCGAACGGTTCGGATTTTCCCGCGACGTGGCCATCTTCCTTGAGGAAGGTCACCAGCAGCCTGGCGCCGACCGGCGTGGTCCGATTCCAGGAGCCATGCTGCGTCGAGAAGATTGCGCCCTGATATTTCTTCGGGAACATCGAACCCGTGTAGAATATCATACCGAGATCTGCCGCGTGGGCGGCCTGTTCCACCTCAGGAAATACCACATTGGCCGGCGGGGCGTCGTTCTTGTATTCCACGGTGCGGGTATGACCGCCGCCATACCAGGGAAAGCCGAAATCCTGGCCCGCATTGGCGATGCGATCCATTTCACCCGGGGGCTGTTCGTCGCCCATGCCGTCGACCTGGTTGTCGTTGGTCCAGAGTGACTTGTCCTTCGGGTTGAAATCCATGCCGACCGGATTGCGGAGTCCCACGGCGTAGACTTCGCGATTCTTGCCGTCGCGATCCATGCGGATAATCCCGCCCATGCCGACCTTGCGATAAAGGTCGAACTTGTCCTTTGCCGGCACGTTGTAGGGTTGGCCCAGTTGAATATAGAGTTTGTTGTCCAGCCCGACCCTGCAGACCCGCGCGGTGTGATTGTAGCTCTCCTCGGATTTCGGGATCAGCTCACCCTCGGGGACGATGGCGCCCGCGACGACATCGGGACTTTCATAGAAGAACTCGGCGGCGGCGTATTCCAGCACGCGATTCTGTTCCGCGATGTAGAGGAAACCGTCCTTCGAGAAGCACACGCCGTTGGGTATCTTCTTCGGCAAGGTCGGCGCGAACTCCTTCACCTCGTCGCCCACGCCGCCGCGGGAGCGGTCGGTCACCACCCAGACTTTCGACTTGCGCGTACCCACAAATGTCGCGACGCCCTGTGGGCCGACTGCGATGTGGCGGGCGTCCGGCACCAGCGCGTAGAGCGAGATGTGGAAGCCAGCCGGCATCTTGATCTTGGTGAGGTTCTGTTTGACTTGATCGGCTTTCGGGCCGGTCTGCGGGACTTCGGGCCAATCCGCCGTACTGCCGGTCTGATGCATCGCACCCAATGTATCGAGTGCGTTCGGCGCGGGCGGCGCCGGCTGCGCCGCAGCCGGCCAAGCGGCCAGCGTCAACAATGCGACAGTTGCTTTTAAATGAAGCTTCATCGTGATGCCTCCCTGGAATGCCCCCAATTCTAACGGGCGATCACCCGCTGTCGGAGGAATATCGCTATCAATGCGCCGGTTCCGACCATTGTCAAATGGCAGCCGTTATATAGGGAAGGTGATGACGGCAATATGCCGCGCATCCTCGCCCGAATTTGTGGAGCGCTGCCCACAATTAATTCGCGTTTTTAATGGGAGAGGGAGTTTGGCAGCCAGCCATGGTCCGGTTCTACACCGGCGCGAATGGTGAAAGAGTGATGCCGCAACGCACGCTTGCGCTATTCGAGCGGTGGACGTAACTTTGCATTTGTGCGGCGTTCGCGCCGTAAACTTGGAGATGTCCAAAATGGCCTGGAAAGCACCGACGATCGTTGAAGTGCCGGTTGGCATGGAAATCAACATGTACGCCTGCGCAGCGCGCAAGTAATTAGCTTCGCAACCGACCCGCCCGGCTCCAGAACCATTCCTGGAGTCGCGGCGGGCACCGGCCTTCGCAACGAAATTCACGCAACCGGCTTCCGCTATTTATCCTTCACAAAAGCCGCAAAGGCCTCGGCAAAATCCGGATGCCATCGCGAGAGCGCGGGCCGGTTTTCGACGACATCGCCCGCAGCCCAAAGGATGCGCCGCTCGTCCATGTGTCTTGGCACATCGTTATCCGGACACAGGATGTAAAAATCTCCAGCGTCTATGCGTTCGATCATGAAATCGACGGTCTGCTCCGGCGTCCAGGCGGCGGCAGGTTTTTCGGTACGGCCTTTCGCGGTAAGGCCGGTAAAGACGAAGCCCGGAATCAGAAGATGCGCGCTCAGACGGCTGCCTGCCGTGTTTCGCAACTCGTGTTGCAGCGCCTCGGTGAAGGCTTTCACGCCCGCCTTCGAAACATTATAGGCGGGGTCGCCGGGAGGCGTCGTGATGCCTTGCTTGGAGCCGGTATTGATGATGAGGCCCGGGCGTCCACGCTCGATCATGCCGGGCGCAAAGACCTGCGACCCGTGAATCACGCCCCAGAGGTTCACGCCGAGAACGCGCTGCCAGTTCTCAAGCGGCCCGAACATCTGGCTGCCCGGCTGGATGCCGGCGTTGTTCATCAAAATATCGGTGCCGCCGAACCGCTTTCGCACGGCGAGTTCTAGTCCCGACACATCTTCAGTCCGGCTGACGTCAGCGGCCATGACCATGATATTGGCGCCGCCGCCCGGCGCGGCCGATGACAATTTGGATTCTGCTTCCGTGAGACGATTGGTGCCGAGATCGGCGATACAAACCTTCATGCCCAGGCGGGCGAACCGCACCGCGGCTGCAAGGCCGATTCCGGACGCGCCACCCGTAATGACGGCGACGTTGTTTGGGGTCATGGCTGCGTGAGGCAAGTGAGTTCTCCCGACATGCAAGAATTATCCTGCTGAACGATCAAATTTGGCTACGATATGGCCGTTATTTACCAAGCCAATGTGGCGTATCTACCATGACGAAACGGCATGGGAGGTCTTCATTCGCGCTGTCTCGCCGGCTGCAGGGTCCGCTTTACGGTTCCGCGCAGTCGTTGTAGATTTCAGAATATAACGGTCCTTAATGATTGATCGACGTCAAGGGAGTGCAGACATGGCTGTGACGCAGGCGATTCCGGTAACCCGTCATCCGTATGCGGATGGTTCCTACAAGAAGATGCTGATCGACGGCAAATGGGTCGACGCCGCTTCCGGCAAGCGCTTCGAGACGCACAACCCCGCCACCGGCGAATTGCTCGCGACCGTTGCCGAAGGCGACGCGGAAGACATCAACCGCGCGGTTGCCGCGGCGCGCCGCGCCTTCGAAGGACCATGGAGCAAGGTCAAGCCGTTCGAGCGGCAAAACCTGCTGCTCAAGCTCGCCGATCTCGTCGAGAAGAATTTCGAGGAGCTTTCGCAACTCGACACGCTCGATATGGGCGCGCCGATCAGCCGTACCCGCGGCAACAAGCTGCGCGTGCTCGGCATGCTCCGATATTACGCAGGGCAGGCGACCGCGCTGCACGGCGAGACCATCGAGAACTCGCTGCCGGGCGAGATATTCTCTTACACGCTGAAAGAACCGGTCGGGGTCGTCGGCGCGATCATTCCTTGGAATGGCCCCCTAGGCGCCAGCGTGTGGAAGATCGGTCCTGCCATCGCCACCGGCTGCACGGTGATCCTGAAGCCGGCCGAGGAGGCGCCGCTGACTTCGCTGCGGCTCGCCGAACTCGCGATGGAAGCCGGCATCCCGCCCGGCGTCGTCAATGTGGTGCCGGGATATGGCGAGACCGCGGGTGCTGCGCTTGCCTCGCATCCCGGCGTCGACAAGGTCGCCTTCACCGGCTCGCACATGACCGGACAATCCATCGTCAGGGCATCCGCGGGCAATCTGAAGCGCGTGTCGCTCGAATTGGGCGGCAAGTCGCCCGACATCGTGTTCGCCGACGCCGACCTCGATCAGGCGGTGCCGGGCGCGGCGATGGCGGTGTTTGCCAATTCCGGCCAGATCTGCAGCGCAGGCACCCGGCTGTTCGTCGAGCATCAGGTGTATGACGAATTTGTCGGCCGCGTTGCCGAATACGGCAAGAAGTTGCAGGTCGGCAACGGTCTCGACCCGAACACGCAAATCGGGCCGCTGGTGTCGGAACAGCAATTGGAGCGTGTGTCCGGTTACCTCGCGATCGGCCAGAAGGAAGGTGCCAAGGCGCTGGCCGGTGGCGCCAGGCTGACCGAAGGGGCATTGTCGAAAGGCTACTTCGTGCCGCCGACCGTATTCGCCAACGTTCAGGACAACATGCGGATCGCGCAGGAGGAGATTTTCGGTCCGGTGATTTCGGCGATCTCCTTCAAGGACAGTGACGAACTGATCCAGCGCGCCAATGCGACGACTTTCGGATTGGGCAGTGGTGTATGGACCAAGGATGTCAGCAAGGCACATCGCGTTGCCAAGGCGCTTCGCGCCGGCTCGGTCTGGGTTAATTGTTATCAGGCGATGGACCCGGCGGTACCGTTCGGCGGCTACAAGATGAGCGGCTATGGCCGCGAGTCAGGCAAGCAGCATCTGGAAGAATACCTCAACGTCAAAGCGGTCTGGATCAAGACAGCCTGAGCGTCGAGTTTGTTTGGGAGTGGCGGTTCCGGCTGCCACTCCCTTTGTTGTCAGGGCTCAATTTTTCTTCGGCCGTCCGATGTCTGCCCGCAACGCCCTAAGGTCCTTGCGGACCGCGCTCGCCGCGTCGCGTTCGATCTTGCGGTAACGCGCGACCAGAGAGGTGCCGAACGGCGTCAAGATGGCGCCGCCGCCGTTTTTCCCGCCGGTTTGCCGTTCGACCGCGGGATGCCGGCAGATGCGATTGATCTCGTCCACCAGATCCCACGCCCGCTTGTAGGACATGTCCATCGCGCGCCCGGCGGCCGAAATCGAGCCGCGGGCATGGATATTTTCAAGCAACTGGATTTTGCCCGGCCCAATGCGACCCTCCGTGTCGAGGTCGATACGAACACTCAGGGATGGAAGCGTCCTGGCGCTGGATTTTGACATTGAAAGCTTGCCCTACCGGTCCGGGGCGCCAGATTGCCATTGAAGCCTTTTGCGAACAAGGCGAACCGGTTACATATCCAGATCAACAGATAATTTCCGGGGCAGACATGAATTACCCTTCACTGTTTTCTGCGCTGCAGATCGGTCCTTACCGGCTCAATCACCGCCTCGTCATGGCGCCCTTGACGCGGATGCGGGCGGAGAAGCCGAGCTTGGCGCCGCGGCCGCTGAACGTCGAATATTACCGGCAGCGGGCGACATCAGGCGGTCTGATCATCGCGGAAGCCTCTCCCGTGATGGCGACGGGACACGGAAGCCCGGGCACGCCGGGCGTCTATTCGGAGCAGCAGATCAACGGGTGGCGCGAGGTCGTCGATGCCGTTCACGCCAAGGGCGGGTTGATCTTCCTGCAGCTCTGGCACGTCGGGCGGGTTTCGCATTCCTCGTTCCAGCCGGGTGGCGCATTGCCGGTGTCGTCTTCCGCCGTGCCGATCTCGGCGGAGCTGAAGACAATGACGGCCGACGGAAAGCCCGCGCCCTATGAGACGCCGCGCGCGCTTGAAACCAATGAGATCGCCGGTGTGGTCGACGCCTTTCGGAAAGGCGCGCGCAATGCGCTCAAGGCCGGATTCGATGGCGTCGAAATCCACGGCGCCAACGGATATCTGATCGAACAATTCCTGCAGTCGCGCACCAATCTGCGTACCGACCAATATGGCGGATCGATCGAAAACCGTACCCGATTCCTGATGGAGATCGCCCGTGCCGTGATCGAGGTCTGGGGCGCCGACCGCGTCGGCGTGCGGTTGTCACCCTACGGCGTCGCCAATGACAGCGGCGAAGCCGATCCGATGCCGCTTTACACCCATGTCATCAAGTCGCTCGATCCGCTTGGCCTGGCCTATCTGCATTTTATCGAGCCGCGCTCAAGCGGGGCGGGGCGTGCCGAGGTCAACCATCAGAACGTGCCTTCGGCGATGGTGCTGTTTCGGCCGATCTGGAACGGGGTTCTGATTGCGGCCGGCGGGTTTACGGGCGAGACCGCCGACGCAGCCATTGCCGCCGGCCGCGCCGACGCGATCGCGTTCGGCCGCATCTTTATTTCCAATCCGGATCTGCCGCGCCGCCTCCAGCATGGATATCCGCTGACGCCCTACAACCGGGCGACCTTCTA
Organism: Bradyrhizobium sp.; assembly: GCA_028290305.1. Next base: position 19,011 of record JAQGKC010000228.1, on the reverse strand, counting down.
CGGTGGCGAGGAGACCGGATATACCGATTATCCTGTTCATGACGAATTGCAGCAGGCCTAGGCAGCCGTAGCCCGGATAAGCGAAGCGAATCCGGGGCCGGCATGACGATCGCTTCCGGATTTCGCTTCGCCCCATCCAGGCTACGAAGCTCGTGATGGCAAGAAGCACGGAGGGCGCCTGTGACGACAACAAAGCCAAAAGCGGTTGCCATCGGCAAGCCCGCTGCGGGCCAATGCCTGTGCGGCCAGGTCTGCTTCGAGATCGACACGCCCGCGCGCTGGGCCTGGCATGATCATTCGCCCGCGAGCCGGCGCGCGCACGGCGCCGCCTATGCCACCTATGTCGGAAGCTGGCGCAAGCGCTTTCGGATCACAAAGGGCAAGACCGGCATTACGCGCTTCGAAGATAAACTGACGAAAACCGTGCGGAGCTTTTGCAAACATTGCGGCACGCCGTTGTTTTACGAACGCACGCGTTCGCCGCACATGGTGAACATCCCGCGCGCGCTTTTTGCCGGCCGGACCGGCCGGCAACCGCTCTATCATATCGCCATCGAGGAGCTGCAGGAGTGGGCCTACACCGGCGAACCGCTGGTGCCGCTGAAGGGCTTTCCCGGCGTGGTCTGGCAGCGCTCGAAAACGAAAAAGCGTGGCGACGAAAACGATCCATTCAAGCTCAGTCGTGCAGATGTGTGAAAGCCTGATCGAGCCGCTGCGTAGCGGCCGCGAGTTTGGCGCGCGTCGCATCGAGCCATGCCCGATCGGCGCCGAGGTGATCTTTGGCTTCTGACAGCATCCGCGCCACCTCGGAAGGCTGCGGTCCGCCAAGTCCCTTGCTCGCGGTCACCATGTTCTCGGCCGTCAGGGAACGGCGAAATTGTTCTTCCGACAGCGGCAGCTTGGCATCGACCTTGACGGCCGCAGCCGCTTCCGCATAAATCCTTTGTGCTTCGGGATATGGAATCTCGCTGGCCCGCATGTGGTGGCCGCGGCCGTAATTCACCAGTTCCGACGCGAAATGATGGCCGGTGCGAAACGGCACGTCGGCTTCGCGCTGCAGCGTATCGGCCAGCTCCGTCGTGGTGGAATAGTCGTTGTTGACTTCATCGAGCGCGCGATCGGGCCTGAATATCATCGTCCGCACCACGGCGTCGGCATGGGCGAACAATGCGGCCATGTCGCGCAACAGGACATCGGGATATTCCTTCGGGTTGCCGAAATCCTTGTAGTCGCTCATCCCCGGCTCGACATTATGTGCGATCAGGGAAAACGTCCCGGACTCGCCGATCAGGGTACTTGCTTCCGCGCGCAGCCGCACCAGCCCGCTGGGATTGCGCTTTTGCGGCATGATGCTGCTGACGCCGGTCTGTTCGCCTTCCGTCAGGAGAATCCAGGGCTCGGTTTGGGCGTATTGCGCGGTCACGTCGGCGATCAACGCTCCCAGCGTGAGCGCGCCTGATGTCGCCAACCCCGCGAGCTCGGCGCCGCCGTCGATCGGCGAGATCTGATTGGCGTCATAGGAATTTTCGACCGGCGCATCGAAGCCGAGCAACTCCGCAAGCCGTGGCCGGTCGACCGGGAAACTCGACGTTCCCAATGCCGCTGCGCCCAGTGGCGACTGATTGAGCCGAACATACGCCTCTCTCATGCGCGTTGCTTCGCGGTCGAAGGCCGCGGCATAGCCCGACAAATAATGCCCGAGCGTGATCGGCTGCGCCTGCACGCCCCAGGTGTAGGCGGGAATGATGGCGTCCGGTGCTTGGGCGGCGAGCGCGAGGATCGCATCGCGCATGCCGTTCAGCTTCTCGAACACGGTAAGAAAATCGTCGCGCGTTATAAGACGTTGCGTGGTCGCCCCGATATCCTGCCGGCTTCGGCCCGAATGAAGCCGGCTGATGTCGGGGCCGCCGACCGCCATCAGATCCTGCTCCACCTTCAAGTAATCGCCCGATCGCGCCGCGCCCGGCTGATCGGCGGCGGCGTCCACGCGATTGATGGCGTCAAAAATCCTTGCCCCAAGCGCCTTGGGAACGATCCCGCGTTCGACGACCATCACTGCGGACGCCCTGTTGATCTGGGAAAGCCAGAAAAACCGGTCTCGGGGAATGGCATGGGAAGGGGACGCATGGCCCATCACCAGCAAAATGCTTGCGGTCCGTAAGAAGCGTGCGCGCGCCAAAAGACCCTCCCTGTTTTATCTGTTCTTGTTCCTGACAACACTTTAGCGCGGGCGCTCGCTCCCGTCAGCGCAGGGCAGCCATGATTGCCGTCCATTGATCTCAGCGTTCGAGATCGGTCATATGTCCCGACCCCCAGCGGCAATGGCCGCGGGCAGGAGGAGACATATGAAGAATCGCATTACCGGGCGCTCGGCATTCCTTGCATTGCTCAAGGACGAGGGCATTACGCATCTGTTCGGCAATCCCGGCACCACCGAACTGCCGATCATGCACGCCCTGAAGGATTATCCCGATCTCACTTATGTGATGGCGATGCAGGAAAGCCTGGTCGTCGCCATCGCCGACGGCTACAGCCGCGCCTCCGGCCGTCTCGTCGCCTGCAATGTCCATGTCGCGCCCGGACTCGGCAATGCGATGGGTTCGCTCTTCAATGCCAAATTCACGGGCACGCCGATGATCCTGACTGCTGGCCAGCAGGAGCAGGGTCATGGCCTGATGGAGCCGGTACTGTATGGGCCGCTGGTGCAGATGGCCGAGCCATTGGTGAAATGGGCGGTCGAAGTGACTCGACTGGAAGATTTGCCGCGGATCGTGCGCCGCGCCGCCAAGATCGCCACCACGCCGCCGACCGGACCGGTGTTCATCTCGCTGCCGGGCGATATTCTCAATGCCGAAGCCGGTATCGAACTCGGCCGCTCGACCCGCGTCGACGCGCGTGTGAGACCTTCCGACGAAGCGTTGCAAGCGCTGGCGCAGCGCATTCTCAAAGCGCAGAATCCGGTCATCATCACCGGCGATGAAATTGTAAAAAGCAATGCGCTGCAGGAAGCCGCTTCGCTGGCGACGACGCTGGGCGCTCCCGCCTATCAGTGCTCGACGCCCTACGGCGCACAATTCCTGTCGGAAAGCCCATGCTTTATGGGCGCGCTGTCGCGTCTGCAGAAACAGGTCCGCGACGTGCTGTCGCCGTACGATCTGATGATCGTGCTCGGTGCCGATCCCTTGCGCATGTCGGTTTATAGCGAGGTCGATCCGCTGCCCGATGGGCTGTCGATCGTTCAGGTCGGCCTGGTCGACTGGGATCTTGCCAAGAATTACGGCGCCGAGATCGCACTGAAAGCTGACGTGAAGGAAACCCTCCGTGCTCTGATCCCGGCATTGAAAGCTGCAGGTGGCTCTGCGCTCGAGACACGCGCCAAACAGGGCATAGCCGCGCTGGCGTCAAAGAACTGGACCGCGCGGCGCGCGGCGCTGGTAGAGGAGATATCCAAAGTCAAAGATCGCTCGCCGATCGATCCGGATTGGCTGGCGCTGCAGGTGGTCGAGGCGATGCCTGAGAACGCCATCCTTGTCGATGAAGGGCTGACGTCCTCGCGACAGATGACCGCATTGCGCCCGCATCGCGATCGCTATGGCTATCACGCGCTTGCTTCGGGGGGCATCGGCTGGGGACTGCCGGCCTCGGTCGGCGTCAGCATCGCGAATCCCGACCGGCCGGTGGTATGTTTCACCGGCGACGGCAGCGCGATGTATTCGATCCAGGCGCTATGGACCGCCGCGCATCATAAGCTGCCGCTGACGGTCGTGATCGTCAACAATGGCGGCTATCGCATCATCAAGCAGCGGCTGCTGGCGTTTCACGGCGACGATCACTACGTCGGCATGGATTTCGTCGATCCGCCGGTGGATTTCACTGGCCTTGCGAAATCGCTTGGCCTGGAGTCCATGAAGATCACCGATCCCAGGGAATTGAAGTCCGCGCTGTCGTCGGCCTTCAACCGGCCCGGCGCGAAACTGATCGAAGTTGTCGTGGACGGCACTGTTTAGGGAAACGTCATCGCGAGCGTAAGCGACGCAATCCAGCGAATGGGTGCGGCGGCTACCTGGATTGCTTCGTCGCGGAGTTTATCGTCGGGCCCGCCGGAGGCGGGACCCGTTGGCCCCTCGCAATGACGAGAAGAATCGCAACCTACTCGGCTCTAGCCGTCATATGCGTTCGGTACTGTACGGCCGGATGCGGCGAGCTGAGCCGCGCCCGGCCGGCGCCGAACAGTTTTTCGCGCAGCGTTCCCTTTTGGTAGGCTTGCTTATAACGCCCGCGCCGGACCAGCTCCGGCACCAGCATATCGGTGATATCCTCGAAATCCCCGGGCGAAACCGCAAAGGGGACATTTAATCCATCGACGCCGGTTTGCTCGAACCAGGCTTCGATGTCGTCGGCGACTTTCTCGGGCGTGCCGACCATGACCGGTCCGATGCCGCCAATGCCGACATGCTCGGCGACCTCGCGCACGGTCCAGACCCGATCCGGATCGGCGCGAGTGATGTTGTCCATCGCGGTACGGCCGGCGTCGTTCTGGACATGGCGAACTTGCTGGTCGAGGTCGTAGGTCGAGAAATCGACGCCGGTCCAGCCGGACATCAAGGTCAATGCGCCCTCGGCGCTGATGTGTCTGACATAGTCGGTGTATTTGGCTGATGCCTCGGCTTCGGTGCGGCCCAGAATAATGGTCATCATGCTGAACATCAGGATTTCAGCGGGATTGCGGCCGGCTTCCGCGGCGAGTGCGCGAATCGCCGTGACGCGCGGCGCGATGATTTTGGCCGAAGGTCCCGACATGAACACACACTCGGCGTGTTGGGCTGCGAACTGCCGACCGCGCGGCGAGGTGCCGGCCTGATACAGCACGGGCGTGCGCTGCGGCGACGGTTCGCTCAGGTGAATGGCATCGACGCGATAATTCTTTCCCTCATGCCGGATACGATGCACTTTTGCCGGATCTGCGAAGATGCCGCGCGCGCGATCGCGCAGCGCTGCGTCGTCCTCCCAGCTTCCTTCCCAGAGCTTGTAGACCACCTCCATATATTCGTCGGCGATATCGTAGCGGTCGTCATGCGCGGTCTGCTTGTCCTTGCCGGCGCCGCGGGCCGCGCTGTCGAGATAGCCCGTCACCACGTTCCAGCCGATCCGCCCTTCGGTTAGATGATCGAGCGTCGACATGCGCCGCGCGAAAGTATAGGGCGGTTCGTAGGACAAGTTAGAGGTTACGCCGAAGCCGAGGTTTTCGGTCACAGTGGCCATCGCCGGGATCAGCAGCAGCGGATCGTTCGCAGGTGTCTGCGTGGCGTTTCGCAGCGCCGCATCCGGACTGCCGCCGAATACGTCGTAGACGCCGAGCACATCTGCCAGAAAAAGGCCGTCGAACCTCCCGCGCTCCAGCGTTCGCGCCAGATCGATCCAGTACGGCAGCCGGTTATATTCGGCCGTACGGTCGCGCGGATGGGTCCATAGTCCCGGCGATTGATGCGCGACGCAGTTCATGGCGAAGGCGTTGAGCCGGATTTCTTTTTTCATGATCGAAAAGCCTTGAAGCGGCACTGCACGTGCCGTCTACCGGCCGCGACAATGGCATTCCGATCGGACCGCATCAAGCGACCGACACATCCCGGCTGGCATGGCCGCCAGCGGAATCAATGCCTCGAGGTAAATAGTACGGCTGATGTCAAAACGTCCGGCGCTTCCCTTGTCATCCGCGCCATTTAAGGGTCGTATGGAGGTTGAACGGGCGCCCTCTATTTCAGTCCAAATTATCCAGGCCTCACATAAATCATTCCAAACGTGGAGAACACCAATGAAACACCTGCGTATGATGGGCCTTGTGCTCGCTGCTGCGTTCTGCACAGGGCAGGCCAATGCCGAGGAGCTCACGGGAACGCTGAAGAACATCAAGGAGACCGGCGCGATCACCCTTGGCTTTCGTGACTCGTCGATCCCGTTCTCCTATCTGGATGACAACCAGAAGCCGATCGGCTTCGCGATGGATATCTGTTACAAGATCGTCGATGCCGTGAAGAAAGAACTCAAGCTCGACAGGCTCGAGGTCAAGCTCAATCCCGTGACGTCATCGACCCGCATTCCCTTGCTGGCTAATGGCACCATCGATCTCGAATGCGGATCGACCACCAACAATGCCGAGCGCCAGAAGCAGATTTCCTTCACCAACACCCATTTTCTCACCGCGAGCCGTTTCGTCTCAAAGAAGTCCAGCAAGATCAACTCGATCGACGATCTCAAGGGCAAGTCGGTGGTTTCGACTTCCGGCACCACCAATATCAAGCAGCTCACGGAAGCCAATGCCGCCCGCAACCTCGGCGTCAACATCATCCCGGCCAAGGATCACGCCGAAGCGTTTCTAATGGTCGAGACCGATCGCGCGGTCGCCTTCGTGATGGACGACATTCTGCTGGCGAGCCTCGTTGCAGGATCGAAGGATCCGGGTGCCTATGTCATCTCCACGGATGCCTTCTCGAAGCCCGAACCTTACGGCATCATGCTGCGCAGGGACGATCCGGCCTTCAAGAAGGTGGTCGATGGCGCTACCGCAGCGCTCTACCAAAGCGCCGACGGCGCCAAGCTGTACGAGACGTGGTTCCAGCAGAAGATTCCACCCAAGGGCCTCAACCTGAATGTGCCCTTGGGCCCGGAGCTCAAGAACGAATTCGCCCATCCTTCCGATTCCCCCGATCCCGATTCTTACAAAGCGATGTGAGGTCGATCTCCTCGCTCTTGTCGTGGCCCGGCCATTGCATGAACTGGCATCGATGGCGCAGGCTCGATCTATGGCGGCGCAGCCCTAGCGTACGGAACGGCCTGTGAACTATCACTGGAACTGGCGCATCTTCTGGGAGCCGGCCCCCAACGGGACCGGCACCTATCTCGACATGTTGCTGTCGGGACTGGTTCTGACGATCGAGACCGCAATCTGCGCCTGGCTCATTGCGCTTGCGTTCGGATCGGTCGTCGGCGTGCTGCGCACGCTGCCGTCACAGACGGCGTCGTGGGTAGGTTTTTCCTACGTCGAATTCTTCCGCAACATGCCGCTGCTAGTGCAGCTATTTTTGTGGTTCTTTGTCTTGCCGGAAATCCTGCCGCATTCGTGGGGACTTTGGTTGAAGCAGATTCCGAATGCGCCGTTCTATACGGCGGCGATCGGGATCGGCTTGTTCATGTCGGCACGTGTCGCCGAACAATTGAAGGCAGGTATCGGATCACTGCCGCGCGGACAGAGACTGGCGGCGACCGCGCTCGGACTGACGACCGCGCAGACCTATCGCTATGTGCTGCTGCCGATGGCGTTTCGCATCATCATGCCGCCGCTGACATCGGAATTTCTCAACACCATCAAGAATACCTCGGTTGCGATCACGATCGGCCTGATCGAACTGACCGGCGAGGCGCGGTCGATGCAGGAATTTTCTTTCCAGGTGTTTGAGGCTTTCACGGCCGCGACGGTGCTGTATCTGCTGATCAATATCGTCGTCGTCATCGCCATGCGCTTTCTTGAGCGCGGATTGGCGGTCCCCGGCTACATCTCGGGGAAGTGAGCCGCGCTCATGTTCGCTAACTTCGACTTCGATGTGATCCGCCGCTCGCTTGGGTATCTGTTTTTTGACGGCATGACGTTCACGCTGACGCTGACGGGTCTCGCTGCATTGGGCGGGCTGATCTTCGGCACACTGATTGCATTGATGCGGCTGTCGAGCCTCCGCTTGCTTGGCTTCATCGCCGGCCTCTATGTCGACCTGATACGGTCGCTGCCGCTGGTGCTGGTGATCTTCTGGTTCTATTTCCTGGTGCCCTATCTCGGGCAGTGGCTGACCGGGTCGTCGCGGCCGATTCACGTCGGCGCGTTCACGTCTTCGCTCGTCACCTTCATCATGTTCGAGGCTGCGTATTTTTCCGAAATCATGCGCGCGGGCATCCAGTCGATCTCGAAGGGACAGCCCGCCGCGGCGCAGGCGCTCGGCCTGACCTATGGCCAGACCATGCGCTACGTCGTGTTGCCGCAGGCGTTCCGGAACATGCTCCCGGTGCTGCTGACGCAAACCATCGTGCTGTTCCAGGACACTTCGCTGGTCTATGTGTTGTCGATCCCCGACTTCCTGGGTGCGGCGAGCAAGGTCGCGCAACGCGACGGTCGGCTGGTCGAAATGTACCTGTTCGCGGCCGTGGTTTATTTTGCGATTTCCTGTGCCGCATCATTCGGCGTCAGGCGCCTTCAGACGAACATCGCCATTGTCCGGTAGCGAGAGCTTCATGATCGAGATCAGCCATGTCGATAAATGGTACGGGCCGAGCTTCCAGGCGCTGAAGGATTGCACCACCAGCGTCGCCAAGGGCGAGGTGGTGGTGGTGTGCGGTCCGTCGGGTTCGGGAAAATCGACGCTGATCAAATGCGTCAACGCGCTGGAGCCGTTCCAAAGCGGGGAAATCATCCTCGACGGCATCAAGGTCAACGATCCCAAGACCGATCTGCCGAAGCTGCGCGCCCGCGTCGGCATGGTGTTCCAGCATTTTGAACTGTTCCCACACTTACGGATCATCGAGAACCTTTGCCTGGCACAGGAAAAGGTGCTGGGACGGTCACACGATGAGGCGATGGCGAAGGGCTCAAAGCTGCTCGACCGGGTCGGCCTCAAGGAGCACGCACGCAAATACCCCGCCGAATTGTCCGGCGGCCAGCAGCAGCGGGTCGCGATCGCGCGGGCGCTGGCGATGGACCCGATCGCCATGCTGTTCGATGAGCCGACCTCGGCGCTCGATCCCGAAATGATCAGCGAGGTGCTTGATGTGATGGTCGACCTCGCCCGCGAGGGCATGACCATGATGGTAGTGACTCACGAAATGGGCTTCGCCAGCAAGGTCGCGAACCGGGTCATCTTCATGGACAAGGGTGAAATCGTCGAAGACGCGCTCAAGACCGATTTCTTCGGCAGCCCTCGCAGCGACCGCGCGCAAAAATTCCTGTCAAAGATTCTTTCGCATTAGGAACTGAGGTCATTCCGGGGCGATGCGAAGCATCGAACCCGGAATCTCGAGATTCCGGGTTCGCATCTTCGATGCGCCCCGGAATGACGCTAGCGAACACCATTTCCAATTCGTCGATCAAGCTTTAACGATTTCCTATATACTGCCGCTTAACTGCTTCCCGCCGCAACAGGAGAACTCGCTTGGATCAGATCGCTTACGTCAACGGGTCGTTTGTGCCGCTTGCTGACGCCAAGGTCTCGGTGCTCGACCGCGGCTTTTTGTTCGCCGACGGCATTTACGAGGTTGCTGCAGTGCTGGACGGCAAGCTGATCGATAATGCTTCGCATCTGGCGCGACTAGAGCGCTCGGTCGGCGAGATCGCGCTGGCCTTGCCGGAGACGATTGACCGCATTCAAGAGATCCAGAAAGAACTGATCGCGCGCAACAATCTCGTCAACGGCATGGTCTATCTGGAGGTGACGCGCGGCGCCGACATCGGGCGCGATTTTGCGTTTCCAAAGGGCGTCAAGCCGACGCTGGTGATGTTCACGTCGGTCAAGGACATCGTCAATGCGCCATCGGCGAAAATCGGCATCGCTGTGATCACCGTGCCCGACATTCGATGGGCCCGGCGCGACATCAAGAGCGTCGCGCTGCTGGCGCAGGTGCTGGCCAAGCAGGCCGCGGCAGAAGCGGGCGCCGGTGAGGCCTGGATGATCGAGGATGGCAAGGTGACCGAAGGCGGATCGTCGTCGGCCTTCATCCTGACGCAGGACGACGTCCTGGTGACGCGACAGAATTCCAGCACGATTCTGCCGGGCTGCACCCGCAAGGCGGTGGTCGCGCTCGCCGAGGAACGTCAACTCCGCGTCGAGGAACGGCCGTTTACGATCGAGGAGGCGCTAGCGGCGAAGGAAGCCTTCATCACCAGCGCCAGCCTGTTCGTGCAGGCGGTTGTCTCCATCGATGGCAAAATCGTCGCCGACGGCAAGCCCGGTCCGATGACGATCCGGTTGCGCGAGATCTATGTGGATTTCGCCCGCGCCACCGCGAAGTGACTACGCGACGGCGGCCTTGGCTTTCACCGGTGGAACCGAACGGAAGCTGATCGCTACCCTATTCCACGCGTTGATGGTCGCAATCAGCATGGTCAGGTTGACCGTCTCCGCTTCGGAGAACTGGGCGCGAACCTCGTCATAGACGTCATCGGGGGCGTGGGTTTCGGAGATCAGCGTGACCGCTTCGGTCCACGCCAGCGCGGCGCGTTCGCGGTCGGTATAAACAGGCGATTCTCGCCATGCATTGAGAAGATACAGGCGCTGTTCGCTTTCGCCGTGCTTGCGCGCGTCCTCGGTATGCATGTTGATGCAGAAGGCGCAACCGTTGATCTGCGACGCCCGGGTCTTGACCAACTCAATCAGTGACCGCTCGAGGCCACTGGCCTGGACCTGGGTTTCAAGCGCGCCGAGCGCTTTGATGGTATCGGGCGCTACCTGATAGGGGTTCAATCGGGGTTTCATCGCCATCTCCTTTGCGTTGCGGTTGGGGAATATTTTAGTGTGCACCGCCGGTTTCAAGATGACCGGGCTTTTTGAGCAGCAAGGCTGCCATGAGTGCAACGATCAGCGCGGCTCCCAGGAGATAGAAGGTATCGCTGAAGGCCAAAATGAAAGCCTGTTTTTGCACGATCTGGCCGATGGCTACCACGGCGCGATGCGATGCATCCGCGGGATCGAGAACGCCGCGGTTGATGAAATATTGCGTGAGCTGTTCGATCCGCGCGCGGGTTGCCTGTTCGAGCAGAGAGACAGACTGCATCAGCACGTTGGAATGATATTGTTCGCGTTTCGCCAGGAACGTCTGCAGCAAGGCGATACCGACCGCGCCGCCGAGATTCCGCATCATGTTGAAAAGCCCTGACGCCGATCCGGCATTTTCGGCTTCGATGCCGGCGGTCGCGACGGCGGAGAGCGGCGCGAACGCCAGCGCCTGGCCGACGGCGCGAACCACGTTCGGCCAAAACAACTGGTCGGAGCCGTAATCCTTGGTCATGGCGATGTTCATGAAGTTGCTGGCGGCGAACAATGCGAAGCCGACGCCGATCACGAGGCGCGGGTCGAAACGCCTCATCAGCCGCGGCACCAGCGGGATCAAAACCAGTTGCGGCAATCCGGTCCAGGCCAGCACCATGCCGATCTGCTCGGCGTTATAACCCTGGATGCGCGACAGATAGAGCGGCAGGATGAAAACCGATCCGTACAAGGCAATGCCAAGCAGGAAATTGGCGAGCATGCCGAAACCGAAATTGCGGCGCGCCAACAGCCTCAAATTCAGCAGCGGCTTCTTGCTGGTCAGTTCGATCCACAGGAACAGCGCCAGCGCGACAATGGCGACGATCGACAGCCGGACGATGAACGCCGATCCGAACCAGTCATCCTTGTTGCCTTCCTCGAGCACGGTCTGCAGCGCGCCCAAGCCGATCGCCATGGTGATGACGCCCGGCCAGTCGCCTTCGCGCAGCAGCATCAGTTTCATTGGCTTACTTTCCAGCGAAAACCACAGCATCCCGATCATCAGGGCGCCCGGCGCGAGATTGACGTAGAAGATGTACTGCCAGCCCCAGTTTTCGGTGAGATAACCGCCGATGGTCGGACCGATCGCCGGCGCAAAGGTCGCGGACAGCGCGAATAGCGCGAGACCCACGGGTTGCTTTGCCTTCGGCAGCAGCGTGATGATTAGCGTAAAGGCCATCGGGATCAGCACGCCGCCGGCAAATCCCTGCAACGCGCGCAGCGCAATCATCTGCGGCAGATCCTGCGCGAGAGCACAGGCGGCGGAAAATGCAAGAAACAGGGTAGCGTTCGTGAGCAGATAGACCCGGATGGAGAACACTTGCGCGAGCCAACCGCTCAAGGGAATCACGATGATCTCGGCGATCAGGTAAGAGGTCGAAATCCATCCGCCGTCGTCGATGCCGGCGCCGATTGCGCCCTGAATGTCCGCGAGCGACGCGTTGACGATCTGGATGTTGAGCACCGCCATGAAGGCGCCGAGCGTGGCGCCGAACACCGCTAGCCACGTCTTCGGCGAGACCGCCGGAGCCGCCTTGTCCGGTGCCGTTCTTGTTTGGGGACGATCGCCGCTGATGTCAGCGGATGCGACGGCGTCGATGGTGGTCCGGAGCGCAGTCATGGGTGTTTTCTCTTGACGGCAGTGGTCAAATGCATTGAGCGGACAAATTCGTCCGGCAAAAAAGGAAGGATGATCCAGCAGGGTTCGATGCAGCCCCGCCGGAAAACCCAAGCCTCAACCGCCATCCGGCCGCGCCGAGGCGGCATCAGATGCAAGCCTGCTCTTCGCTTCTTGCTCGGCGAGTACGGTTGCCTTGGTGTCGATGGTCGGCTCGGCCGACATGCCCGGACGAAGCAGGCCGGTCAGGCTGTGATCGTCGAGCATGATCTTCACAGGAACGCGCTGCACGATCTTGGTGAAATTGCCGGTCGCGTTATCCGGCGGCAGCAGCGCGAATTCCAGGCCGCTCGCCGGAGACAGGCTGTCGACATGCCCCTCGAGCCTGGTGCCGTGGAAACTGTCGATGCGGATTTCGACCGGCTGGCCGTTGCGCACATGGGTGAGCTGGGTTTCCTTGAAATTGGCGACGACATAGACCGCATCGAGCGGGACGACCGCCATCAGTTGCGTGCCGGCCTGCACGAATTGACCGACCCTGAGCGAACGCGCGCCGACGGTGCCATCTACAGGTGCAGTGATTCCTGTGTAGGACAGATTCAGCGCCATCTGCTGTTCGACGGCCCGCGCATGAGCCAGTTGCGCCACGGCTTTGGCACGTTCGGTGGTGAGAACATCGACCTTCCTTTCGGCCGCGAGCAGACCGGATTTGCCATGTTGCAACTGCGCGATCTTTTCACGCAACGCCGCGTCGGTCTGCTGGGCGCGCTGGATGGTGCCGGAGCCAGACTTCATCAATCCGTCGTAGCGGGACTGTTCTTCCTGCGCGAATTTCAGGTTTGCCTCCGCGGCAGCGACATCGGCAGTCTCCTGTTCGATGACCGGCTGCTGCAGGACGATCTGCGCATCGAGGTTGCGCACCGCGGCTTCAGACGCCGCGACGTCGGCGCGTGCCTGATCGAGCGCGGTCCTGAAATCGCGATCGTCGATCCGGGCCAGCAACTGGCCGGCTTTCACCGGCTGGTTGTCGCCGACCAGAACCTCCGCCAGATATCCAGACACTTTCGGCGAGACGATCGTCGAGTCGGCTTTGACATAGGCGTCGTCGGTCGATTCGAGATAGCGGCCCGTGGTAAGGTAGCCGTAGCCGTAGCCGAAGTCCGTCGCCGCGGCGACGCCGAGCAGCAGCACCAGCGCCAAGCCAGTGCGCCTGATCGCCTGCCGGGACGGGCTAAAGCCGGTTTTCGCAGGTAAATCAGCCACATAAGAAAGATTTGTCATGACACTCCCTAAAATAAGTAACGCCCCTCCAGGAGGGGCGCTGCGACGCACTTCGGAAGATGCAATATCGCGCGCGATGTGATAATCCCGAAAAAACTGGAAGCATTATCCAGTGAGAGCGGATAATCGGAGGCGCCGATGGATCGGCTAACCAGCCTGACGGCGTTCGTACGGGTGGTGGACAGCGGCGGGTTTTCAGCGGCCGGCCGCCGTCTCAACATGTCGACGACCATGGTGAGCAACCACATCCAGGCACTCGAGGACCGCCTCGGCGCGCGGCTTCTCAATCGTACGACACGCAAGGTCAGCCTCACCGAAGTCGGCAAGGCCTATTACGATCGCTGCACGCATATACTTGCGGATATCGAACAGGCCGACGACATCGCCGGGGCTCTGCAATCGACGCCGCGCGGTACGCTGCGCATCTACACCGCCACGCATATCGTGCCGTTTATCGCTCCCGTGGTCGCCGGATTTCTCGCATCCTACCCCGACGTCAAGGTCGATCTGAGCATGGGCGAGCGAACCATCGACCTGATCGATGAGGGATTTGACGTTGCGATCCGGCTCACACCGCCGCCCGATTCCAGTTTGGTCGTCCGCGCTCTTGCGACCTGGCGGCACGTGTTGTGCTGTTCGCCTGCTTACCTCGAGAAGCACGGACCTTTGCGGCAATTGTCTGAACTCGCAGACCATAATTGCGTTCGTCACGTGCTTTATACGTATGGAGATGACTGGCATTTCGTCGACCGGAAAGGCTCGCCGGCATCGGTGCGGGTCTCCGGCAACCTGATCTCCAATAGCGGGGAGACACTACGGACGGCCGCTCTGCAGGGGATCGGCATTAGTCTGGCGGCGGGATTTTTGATCGCCGACGATCTCGAACAGGGCCGTCTGGTTCGCCTGTTGCCCGACTACCGGCCGGTGGAATTATCGATGAACGCGGTTTATCCGCACCGTCATCACCTGTCGACGAAGGTCCGCAGCTTCATCGATCTACTTGCGCATCACAGCGCGGAGCATCAGAAGCTGATCGATCCATATGCCTGATACGATTGTCCCAGACCGCCATGCCCCATCTGGATCAGCCTGCGGCAATGCAATAACGTCAGTCCGTCCAACGGATCTGGTCAGGTGAATATGTTTTTGCGCAAGTCGGCGTCATTCCGGCCCCGTGCCACGCGCTTTGCCGTGGTGGTCGCGTCAATGGTAGTCGCAACTCCCTTGCCCGCTGCCAATATCAAGATTGGGCCGCCGCCGGGAGCGGTGCTGTCGATCGAAAAGCTTTCGCCCATTGAGGATTTCATCAATGGCGAAATCGCCGCGGGTAGAATTCCAGGCGCCATCGTTCTGATCCAGCGCTACGGCAAGCCGGTATATTTCAAATGCTTCGGCAAGCGCGATGTCGAGGCGGGAACGCCGATGACGGTGGACGCTATCTTTCCGATCCATTCGGTCACCAAGACCATTACCAGCGTGGCAGCCATGATGCTGATCGATCGGGGCGAGATCGCGCTCGATGATCCCGTCAGCAAATACATTCCATCCTTTGCCGGCATGAAGGTCGGCGTCGAGAGAAAAGATGATGCCGGCCGGCCGGTGCTCGACCTGGTGCCGTTGCGCCGGCCCATCAACATCGAGGATTTGCTGCTGCACACGTCCGGCTTCACCTATGGCTTCTACGGTGAGGGGCTGGTCAAGGCCGCCTATGACGGCATCTATCTCGGCGATTTCGACAATGCCGAATTTGTCGAACGGCTGGCGAAGCTGCCGCTGGCCGAGCAGCCGCGCACGCTGTGGGATTACGGGCATTCAATCGATGTACTGGGTCGTGTGATCGAGGTCGCATCCGGCCAATCGCTTTATCAGTTCGAAAAGACCAACCTGCTCGATCCGCTCGGCATGACCACCACGAAATTCTTCCTGACCGATCCGGCCGAGCGGGCGCGCTATGCCCAGCCGCTGACCAAGGACCGCCGTATCGAGCGAAACTCGCTTGATGTCACGCGATGGGAATCCGGCGGCGGCGGTATGGTCTCGACCATCGCTGACTTCGCACGCTACGGGCAGATGCTGCTGAATGGCGGGACCTTGGATGGCAAAACCTATCTGAACCCCGCGACATTCGCCGCAATGACAACTGACCATATCGGGCCGGGGTCGGGCGTTGCCCGCAATTATTTTTATTACCCCGGCGATGGTTTCGGATTTGGCTACGGTTTTGGCGTCCGCACCGACCCCGGCAATGCGGTACCGCCACCCCCCGGTGCGCTCGGCGAGATCAAATGGGACGGCGCCACCGGTGTCTACCTCGTGGTCGATCGCGCCCAGGATATGTTCTTCGTTCTCATGGAGGACTCGCCGTCCGGGCGCCTGCACGTTCAGGTGACGCTGAAGAAGATCATTTACGACGCGTTCGAGAAATGATCCAACCGACCGGCTGACCGGCTCTTTGCGTGGAATGGGATCGATGCTGCGGAAAACGGACGGAAGCGATCAGGCCACGATGGCGTCGGCGCGCATCGCAGCGCTCGACCGCGCGCGGACGTTCATCATATTGCTGGTGCTGCTGCACCACTCCGTCGTCAATTACACTTATTTCGGCAATGGCGACCGGATGCGCTGGCTCGGCTTTGACCTGATCGTGCTGTTTAATGACAGTTTTTTCATGGCCTGCATGTTTTTAATCTCCGGATTGTTCGTCCGGAACAGTTTGGCGCGCAAAGGGTCGGCGATCTTCCTGCGCGACCGCGCATGGCGGCTTGGCGTGCCGTATCTGGTGTCGGTCTTCGTATTGATGCCGATCGCCTATTATCCGACATTCCTGCGTTACCACCTGCCGGGAACGACGGATTTCAACTTCCTGCATTTCTGGTGGCACACGCTCACGGTCGGGCCATGGCCTTCAGGCCCGGCGTGGTTTCTGTGGGTGCTGCTGGCGCTTGACGCTGTGGCTGCCGCGCTCTGGTCAGTTGCGCCGCGTGCCATCCAGGCGCTCGGCTGGATCATCTTTTCCGCGCGCAACCGGCCGATGCTGGCCTTCGTTGTATTTCTGATTGTCTCGATTGTGGTCTATCTGCCGATGCGCCTGGCGTTCGGAGACGCAAGCTGGCTGGAACTGGGCCGCTTCCCGCTGCCGATCCAGACCAGCCGTATCTTGCTTTACACGGCGTACTTTTTCGCCGGCGTCGGCGTCGGGGCGATCAGTCTCAAAGCCGGCCTGCTGGCGGAGAACGGCGAAGTGGTGAAGCGCTGGCCAGTCTGGCTCGCCTTTGCGCTTGCGTTCTATGGCGCGATCCTCGCTCTCGTCTATATCCATCACAATTGGGTGGCGGATTTCGATTCGCCGCCGCTGACATGGAGAGTGGGCTACAGCCTTGCATTTGCGATGTTCAGCGCCGCGATGGCGTTCACGGTGCCAGCGTTTTTCCTGCGCTTCACCGGGGGAAGGTGGCGTCTGTTCGATGCGCTGCAGCCTTCGGCCTACGGCATCTACCTCCTGCACTACATCTTCATCATCTGGCTGCAATACGCCGTTTATGGTTACGCGCTTCCCGCAGGCGTCAAGTTTGCCATCGTCTTCGCCGGCACGCTCTCGCTGAGCTGGGGGCTCACCGTGCTGTTGCGAAAAATCCCTGTCGTGGCTCGGATGATTTAGAGAGCGATCCGCTGACATCGCGCGATGGATTTTGCGTAGCGACAACGGAAGCGCGCGCTCCCTCTCCCATCGGGAGAGGTGATGCCGTGCTTGCGGCGCCTTACGACCGCGGCTTCAATGTCAGGGTTTCAAGATCAGCTTCTGCACCCGCCAGGTCTGCATCAGGCGCATAGCCTGCAAGGACAAGAACTCGCATGTTTCAGGTTATGAAATGACGCGTCGGACAAATGTCAAAGCGACCTCCTTGCTGTTCGCGCTTGCAGCAGCACTGCTGTCTGCGTTTTCGATCGGCGAGGCTTGGGCCGCATATCCGGACAGGATCGTCAAGATCGTCGTGCCGTTTCCGCCCGGCGGTGGGACCGATGTGATTGCGCGCACCCTCGCGCAGGAGATGGCCAAGGATCTGGGCGTCACGGTTGTCATCGAGAACAAGCCGGGGGCCGGGACCATCATCGGCACCCAGGCCGTCGCGGTCAGCGAACCGGACGGCTACACGCTGCTGATGGGCACATTCTCGCATGCGGTCAATCCAAGCCTCAATGCGAAGCTGCCTTACGATCCGCACAGGGATTTTGCGCCGGTCGCGCTGGTCGCGCGCTCCTTCAATGTCGTCGTGGTCAATCCCAAATCCCCGATCAAATCGATTGCCGATCTGATCGCGGCGGCCAAGGCCGATCCCGACAAACTGTCCTATGGGACGTTCGGCACCGGCACGTCGGCGCATCTTGCCGGCGAACTGTTCAAGGACATGTCGAAGGTCAATCTGATGACGGTGCCCTATAAGGGCGCCGCACCTGCCATCACCGACCTGATCGGCGGACAGATCCAGGTAATGTTCACAACGGTTGCAAGCGCCGCTTCGTTGATCGCTGCGGGACAGTTGCGTGCGCTCGCCGTGACCTCGGCGGAACGTTCGCCGGCCTTTCCGGATTTGCCGACCGTCGCGGAGGCCGGCGTTCCCGGCTACGCCGCGGAGAGCTGGTACGGCCTGTTCGTGCCGGCCAAAACTCCGACCGATATCATCGGCCGCCTCAACAAATCCGCCGCGACGGCGGTTCAATCCGAGGCCTTCAAGAAGCTGGGTGTGAACGAGGGCCTGGTCACAGTCGCGAAGCCTCCCGAAGAACTCGATCGATATCTGCGCGGCGAGGAAGAGCGCTGGCGCAAGGTGATCCAGGACGCCGGGATCAAGGTCGAATAGGGACGCTGGTTCGCTACCGTCTCTATTTTTCAGGAATATTCGCTGACCGCTGGGGTTGCGCTATCGACAAGCTTACAACCCACGACAAACTTCAACCGGGAGGATTACTATGCGTTCCGTCGTTTCAACGATACTGGCGGCTTGCGCCGTTGCTGCTATGAATTCGCCAACCTTTGCGCAAACGCCAGCGCCGGCAACGCCGCCGGCGCCACCCTCTGCGGGCGGGACGCCGGACGCGATGCCGTTCGATATTCCCTATGGCGTGTCGATCGGGCTTGAGCGCGCCAAGCAGGTGATGGCCGCAGCGGAGGCCGAAGCCAAAAGGCGAAACTGGAAGATGAACATCGCGGTGGTCGACACCAACGGCGAACTTGTGCACTTCTCGCGGATGGAGGGCGCACAGATCGCCTCCGGCCCGATTTCGGTGGGCAAGGCCCGCACCGCGGCGCGCTTTCGCCGCGAGTCTCGTGCGTTCTATAACGCGTTCGAAACCGGCCATTCCTATCCCGCCACGCTCGATCCCACCCTGGTCGCGAGCCCCGGTGGATTTCCCTTGGTCGAAGGCGGCAAGCTGATCGGCGCGGTCGGCTGTAGCGGCGGCACCGGCGATCAGGATGCCGCAATCTGCAAGGTCGGCGCCGAGGTCGTGAAATAGGGCGGCGTTCCTGCCCGGCGCAGGGAAAGCGCCGGG
>JAQGKC010000219.1 GCA_028290305.1 Bradyrhizobium sp. | reverse complement strand
TTGATCACCTCGCGCGCCAGCTGCACGCGGCGGTCGGTGTTAGTAAAGGTGCCGACCTTTTCGGCGAAGGCCGAGGCTGGCAGGATCACGTCGGCGTGGAACGCGGTCTCGGTGACGAACAGATCCTGCACCACCAGATGATCGAGCATGGCCAGCGCCTCGCGGGCGTGCTGCACGTCGGGATCCGACATCGCGGGATTCTCGCCCTCGATGAACATGCCGGCGATCTCGCCGCGATGGACGGCGTGGATGATCTCGACCACGGTCAGGCCGCGAACCGGATCAAGGTCCTGATGCCAGAGTTTCTCGAATGGTTCGCGCAGGTCGGTGCGCCCGACCGGCTGGTAATCCGGCAGGAACATCGGGATCAGGCCGGCGTCGGAAGCGCCCTGGACGTTGTTCTGGCCGCGCAGCGGATGCAGCCCGGTGCCGGGACGACCGATCTGTCCCGTCGTCAGTGCCAGCGCGATCAGGCAGCGTGCATTGTCGGTGCCGTGCACGTGCTGGCTGATGCCCATGCCCCAGAAGATGATGGAGGCGCGCGAACGCGCGTACATCCGCGCCACCTCGCGCAACGTCTCCGCCGGAATGCCGCAGATCGGCTCCATCTTTTCGGGCGTGAACTCCTTAATGCGCTCCGCAAGATCGTCGAAGCCCTCGGTATAGCCGGCGATATATTGCTGGTCGGTCAGCCCCTCGGTGATGATGGTATTGAGCATCGCGTTCAGCATCGCGACATCGCTGCCGGGCTTGAATTGTAAATGCAGGTGAGCGTGGCGCGAGAGCGCTTGCCCGCGCGGATCCATCACGATCAGCTTGGCGCCGCGCTTGGCCGCGTTCTTGATGAAGGTCGCGGCCACCGGATGGTTGATCGTCGGATTGGCGCCAATCACGATGATGACTTCGGCGTCCATCGCCGCCGAAAACGGCGCCGACACCGCGCCCGAGTTCAGGCCTTCCATCAAAGCCGCGACCGACGAGGCATGGCACAGCCGCGTGCAGTGATCGACATTGTTGGAGCCGAAGCCGGTGCGCACCAGTTTCTGAAACAGATACGCTTCTTCGTTGGAGCCCTTGGCCGAGCCAAAGCCGGCGAGCGCTTTTACGCCCTTTTCATCACGGATCTTGACGAGGCCCTTGGCGGCGATGTCGAGCGCTTCTTCCCAGGAGGCTTCACGGAAATGCGTGAAGGGATTCGCGGGATCGACCTGGTCGTTGGAATCCTTTTTCGCATTCGGCAGCCGCACCAGCGGCTTGGTCAGGCGATGCGGATGATGGATGTAGTCGAATCCGAAGCGGCCCTTGACGCAGAGCCGGTTGTGATTGGCGGGCCCGTCGCGGCCCTCGGCGTAGATGACCTTCTCGTCCTTGACCTGATAAGTGACCTGACAGCCGACGCCGCAGAACGGGCACAGCGAGTCCACCTTCTTGTCCGGGTAGGTGACGCGGGTCTGGTTCTCGTCCAGCATCACGGCCGGCATCAGCGCGCCGGTCGGGCAGGCCTGCACGCACTCGCCGCAGGCAACGCAGGTCGATTCACCCATCGGATCGTCGAAGTCGAACACGATCTTGGAATCGTGGTTGCGATAGGCCATGCCGATCACGTCGTTGACCTGCACCTCCCGGCAGGCGCGCACGCACAGGCCGCACTGGATGCAGGCGTCGAGATTGACGCGCATGGCGGGATGGCTGGCGTCGCCTTGCCAGCGCTCGGCTGCCGGAAAACGACTTTCGGTCACTTCGACCTTTTCGGCCCAGTGCCAGAATTTCGAATCGGGATCGTGCGAGGTTTCGCGTGCCGGTTGGTCGGCGACCAGAAGCTCCATCACCATTTTCTGCGCCGCGACCGCGCGGGCGCTTTCCGATTTCACTTTCATGCCGACGCTGGGCGTGCGCTTGCAGGAGGCCGCGAGCACGCGTTCGCCCTCGATCTCGACCATGCAGGCACGGCAATTGCCGTCGGGCCGATAATCCGGTTCCGGCGAATAGCAAAGATGCGGAATTTCGCGGCCCTGACGTTTTGCCACCTGCCAGATGGTCTCGCCGTTGACGGCCTCGACCTGCTTGCCATCGAGTTCGAACTGGATTTTTGTCATTCCGCGGCCTCTCTAGCGCGTGTTCTGCAAAAGTGGGTACCGGTTTTGCGATAGGAACACGCGATGCTCATGGCACGAATTCTTCCGGAAAATATTTAATGACTGTGGTCAGCGGATTCGAGGCCGCCTGGCCGAGACCGCAGATCGAGGCATCCCGCATCGCCTGACTCAATTCGTCGAGCAATTCGCGGTTCCAGACCGGTCTTTCCATCAGCAGCGCGGCCTTCTGGGTGCCGACGCGGCAGGGCGTGCACTGGCCGCAGCTTTCGTCTTCGAAGAAACGCATCAGGTTCAGCGCCGCACCCTTCACGCTGTCCCGCTCGGACAGGATGATGACCGCGGCGGAGCCGATGAAGCAGCCGTATTTTTCCAAGGTGCCGAAGTCGAGCGGAATATCGTCCATCGCTGCTGGCAGAATGCCGCCGGAGGCGCCGCCCGGCAGATAAGCGTGGAAGATATGTCCATCGGCCATGCCGCCGCAGAACTCGTCGATCAACTCGCGCACAGTGATGCCCGCCGGCGCCAGCTTCATGCCGGGATTTTTTACCCGTCCCGAGACCGAATAGCTGCGCAGGCCGTGACGGTCGTTGCGGCCTTGGCTCTTCCACCATTCCGCGCCTTTTTCAACGATGTCGCGCACCCACCACAGCGTCTCGATGTTGTTGATCAGCGTCGGCAATCCGAACAGCCCGACCTGGAACGGATATGGCGGCTTGTGCCGCGGCAAGCCGCGTTTGCCTTCGATGCTTTCCAGGAGCGAGGATTCCTCGCCGCAGATATAGGCGCCGGCGCCACGCCGCATGTGCAGCACCGGTCCGCCCGGCGGCAATTTGGCGATCTCGCGTTCGAGAATTTCGCGTGAGGCCGGATATTCGTCGCGGATGTAGATGTAGATATCGGGTGCTTCCACCACATGCGCGCCGATCAGCATGCCCTCGAGAAAGCGATGCGGGTCGGTCTCGAGATAATAGCGATCCTTGAACGTTCCGGGCTCGCCCTCGTCGCCGTTAACCGCCATCAGCCGCGGCCCGGGCTCGCCGAGCACCGCGCGCCACTTTCGTCCCGTCGGAAAACCCGCACCACCAAGACCACGCAGGGACGCGTCGTCGAGCGCCTTCAGCAGATCTTCCTTCGCCAACTCGCCGGAGCGCAGTCGCTTCAGCAGCACATAGCCACCGCCGGCGACATAGGCGTCATAATCGACATAGCCGGGCAGATGAGCGTGGGTATCGCCGCTCTTCACCGCCGCAAGCACGCTCGCAACACTGGCGTGATCGACAAAGTGATGGCCGACCTCGGCCGCCGGCGCGGTATCGCAGCGCCCGACACAGGGCGCGCGCACCACCCGAATGCCCGGGCCGGCGCTGGTCTGCAAGTCATGCAGCAATTTTTCGGCGCCCAGCATCGCGCAGGTCAGGGAGTCGCAGACCCGAATGGTCAGTGGCGCGATATCAGGCTCGCCCTCCTTCACCACGTCGAAATGCGCATAGAAGGTCGCGCTCTCGAACACTTCCGCAAACGCCAGCTTCATCGCGTCAGCAAGGGCTGCGAGGTGGGCCGCGGAAATCTGGTGATATTTGTCCTGGATCAGGTGCAGATGCTCGATCAGCAAGTCGCGCCGCCGCGGCCGGTCGCCGAGCAGGACTTCGATCTCCTGCGCGGCCGTCGGATCGATCTGGCGACCCTTGGGAGTCGATTTGGCCCGCCGGCGGCCCTCGCCGGGATGCTCGAACGAGCGGACCTGCTGCACATCGTGACTCATCGAACTTCAATCCCGTTTACTTTAGATCGACTCTAAGGCTTGGTATGCCAGATGCCAACAAGAAAATGCCAAGTTTACAATGATTTGAGGGGCCCGACAGCTCTGCACTGTCGCGCCCCCACGAGCCAAGCAGTCCATTTAACGAACAAAGCCGCGTCAGGTTTTGGTCATGCAGCCTTCCATGTAGAACCAACGATCGTCGCCGGTCAGCCCCTTCGACCTGACCTCTTTGCGGCAGGCCTTCATCTTGGGTCTGTTCTGAACCCACTTCGCGCGCATCTCCTTGAGGCGTTCGACGGTCAGTTTCATCCTCGACGGCTTCGGTTCCGGGGTCGGAGCCGTCGTCTGGGCCGAGGCGGTGAAAAGCGCGCCAGAGACAACAAGCATGGCGGCGAGGCAAACACTGGTGCGAAGCATGGGAAATTCCCTTTGATCTTGGCGTTGGATTGAACGGAAAAGACGAAAAGCGCAGCGGGACGATAAGATTTTTTACCGTCCCGCGAGCACGCAGCCGACGCTCAGAAGATCTTGACCGCACTTTCCAATGTCTTCCACACGCCCCAGGCGAGCGGGACGCCGACGAAGATCCAGAACAGCACGGCCTTGACGTCGAAGCCGCCCTTGCCGATCCCGAACGAACCCGACGGCGTCGAGGCCGAGCTCTTCGCGGTCGCCGCCTGCAGCTTCGCGACTTCTTCCGCGCTCATGTGCCACTTCGGATCGACCGGTTTGATCAGATAGTTGCAGATCAGACCGGCGATCAGCATGGCGCACAGAATGTACATGGTGGTGTTGTAGAGCTGGTCGCGCGGAACGCCGGCCGCGAGCTGAAACTCGCGGATGTAGTTCACCACGACAGGACCGATGATGCCGGCGGTCGACCACGCCGTCAGTAGCCGCCCGTGAATGGCACCGACGAACTGCGTGCCGAACATGTCGGCGAGATAGGCCGGCACCGTCGCGAAGCCGCCGCCATACATCGACAGGATGATGCCGAAGCCGAGAACGAAGAGCAGCTTCGAGCCCATGGCTGCGAAAGTCGGCGCGAGCGCGTAAAACGCAATGCCGAGCAGGAAGAAGCAGTAATAAGTGTTCTTGCGGCCGATATAATCCGACAGCGACGCCCAGAACACCCGGCCACCAATGTTGAACAGCGACAGCAAGCCGGCAAAGCCTGCCGCGATCGCAGCGATCGTTGCCTTCTGCTCACCGGTCAGCGCGTTGAAGCCGACGGCAGGCAACCCGATCAGTTTACCCGCGAAGATCTCCTGCAACATCGGGGACGCCATGCCGATCACGCCGATGCCCGCCGAAACGTTCAGGCAGAGCACCCACCAGATCAGCCAGAACTGTGGTGTCTTGTGCGCGTTATCGAGATGAACGTTTTTGGTCGAGATCATCGCATTGGCTTTTGCCGGGGCGGTCCAGCCTTCAGGCTGCCAGCCAGCCGGTGAGACCCGATAAGCAAACGCGCCGATCATCATAAAGACGAAATAGATCACGCCCATGGTGGCGAAGGTCTCCCAGACCCCGACCGACGTGGGAGTCTTGAAGTAGTTAATCAGGATATTCGCCAGCGGCGCGCCGATCATGGCGCCACCGCCGAAACCTGCGATGGCAAAACCGGTCGCCATGCCGCGATGGTCGGGGAACCATTTAATCAGCGTCGAAACCGGGGAAATGTAACCGAGACCGAGACCGACGCCGCCAATCACGCCGGCGCCAAGCCACATGATCCAGAGCTGATGAACGTAAACACCGAATGCGCCGATCAACAGGCCGCCAGCCCAGCATAGCGCCGCAACGACGCCGGCCTTGCGAGGGCCGACGCGTTCGAGCCAGCCGCCCCAGATCGCGGCCGAAACGCCAAGCAGCACGAAGAACAGCGTGAACATCCACCCAAGGCTGGCCACTTTCCAGTCGCAGGTGGTGGTGAACAACTCCTGCATGAGCGTCATGTCCGGACAGGCCTTCGGGGCCGTCAGGCCGATCGCACGCGACAGCGGCAGCCAGAACACGCTGAAGCCATAGGCCATACCTATACAAAGATGGATGCAGAGTGCTGCCGGCGGCACCAGCCAGCGATTGAAACCGGCCCTTGCAATAGTGTGCTCGCGATCGAGGATACCCGCCCCCGCGCCGGACATAGTCCTGGCGCTGCTAATCGTCGTCATTGAAACCTCCCCTACAGCCGCCCTTGCCGGGCATTTCTGCCGTCCACGATCCCGTCCTCAGCCCTTTACAGCGTAGCAGCTCCCCTTGCTGCTCCGCAGCAATTTTCGACATGCGCCAGGATCGCTAAGCGCATTCGAGAATTCTAACACCCGATGCAACATATTATGCCCGCTGCAGGAGCAGGTCTTGATTTGAAAACCACGCCCGTCCCAGGCGCGATTCCACCTCCGCACCCCTGCGGAGAAGGCGAATTGGGACAGAAGGTCGGGTCTGTGTCGATAGGCAAAAAGTCGCGGTTCCCGGACTTAGCAACCATGCCGAGCTATAATGGCGTGGCCGCAGCAAGGCCCGCGGCCTTTTCGATCAGGAACACGATCCGCTGTTCCCCGCGTTCGGTGATCTCGACTCTGTCGCCGGTTTCCCGGATCAGATTGGGGATGTCGATCACCGACAGCGGATCGGTGCAATGCACTTCCAAAAAATCACCCGGCGTCAGCCCCTTCAACGCCTTACGTGTTTTCAAAGCCGGCAAAGGACATTTGAGTCCGGCAAGATCGAGTTTTGTCGTGGCCATGCGGGGAAGATGGCGAACGGGGCTGGCCTCGTCAACGGCCATCGCCGGAACCGACGACCGTCAGATCAGGCTTGCATAGCTGAGAAACCCAACAATCTGGCCAGGTCCGACCTGCGTCACCTCTTCGCCGAGTTCGACCAGGCCGTCGGTGTCGACCAGCGACGACAGCAGTCCCGCGCCCTCACGTGGAAATTTGGCCGCTTCGAGCACGCCATTCTCACCCCTGCGCAGGTTGACCCGGACATATTCCCGGCGTGCGATTTTCTTTTTGTAGGTGAAAGCGGCGCGGACGGGCATCGGAACCAGATGCTGTTGTGCGGCGCCCGACAGCGCCAGCACTGTGGGCCGCACCACATGGACAAAGGTGACGAAACTCGCCACCGGATTTCCCGGCAATCCGATGAACGGCGTGCCGCCGATAATTCCCATCGCGACGGGACGCCCGGGCTTGATCGCCATCCGCCACAGCACAAGCGTACCGACGCTCTCGACGCCTGCCTTGACGTGGTCCTCTTCGCCGGTCGAAACCCCGCCGGTGGTGAGAATAAGGTCGTGGGTATCAGCCACGTTCTTCAAGGCACGTGCCAGCGTTGCGCGATCGTCTCTGAGAATACCGAGATCGCTGACCTCGCAGCCTAATCGACGAAGCATCGCCATCAGCATGAAGCGGTTGGAATCGAACAATTGCGCGGCGGCGCGCGGCGCTCCCGGCGACACCAGTTCGTTGCCGGTCGAAAACACCGCGACGCGGATCCGCCTGCGCACCTCGATATGCGTCAGGCCGAACGCGGCCGCGAGTGCGACATCCTGCGGCCGCAGGCGGCGGCCTGCTGCGAGTGCGGGAAAACCGGCAGCAACGTCCTCGCCTGCGGGGCGCACATTGGCGCCAGGTTTCAGGCCGGCCGGCAGAACGACCTTGCCGTCCTCACCGGTGCGCACGTCCTCCTGCATGAACACCGTATCGGCACCTTCCGGCATCGGCGCGCCGGTAAAAATCCGCACGGCGTGGCCCGGCCGGATCGCTTCGCCTGCCGACGCGCCGGCTTGAACACGTCCCGTCACCGAAAACGCCTTTTCCTCTCGAACCGGAAGATCGCCGCTCCGCACCGCATAGCCATCGACGGCGGAATTGGTGAATGGCGGCAGCGGCAACGGAGCGGAAATGTCGCTTGCCAGAATACGCCCGTCGATCTCGGTGAGCGAAACGGTCTCGATGTCCTGCACCGCCGTCACCCGCGCGGCGATAATTGCGACGGCCTCATCGACCGACATCATCGGCCCGCCAACGGCAAAACAATCGTCGGACAATTGTGCCATGTTGCCTCTCAGCTTTCGGGCACGCTTCGCGCCAGCACGTCTTCGACAGATATCGCGGACGCCCGCATCATAGCGGCGATGGCCGGGATGTCATCGAGACGGGCGACCGGCAGCGCGGTTTCCAGGGTTGCGTCGGTCGCAATGCCGACGATATCGGGATCGTCCGGGAACAGCATCGCCTTGCCGTTGGCGAGGCGATGCACCTCGATCTTGCGAAGCGGCTCCTTTTTGAATCCTTCAACCACTACCAGATCGACGCGAGACATCTTCGAGAGCAATTCCGGCAGCCTCGGCTCGCCGGCGCC
>JAQGKC010000208.1 GCA_028290305.1 Bradyrhizobium sp. | reverse complement strand
TCGTGTTCGAAGGTCCGGAAGACTATCACCACCGGATCGACGATCCCTCGCTCGACATCGACGAGCACTGCATCCTGTTCGTGCGCGGCACCGGTCCGATCGGCTATCCCGGCGGCGCCGAGGTCGTGAACATGCAGCCGCCCGCAGCCCTCATCAAGCGCGGCATCCTGGCCCTGCCCTGCATCGGCGATGGCCGCCAGTCCGGCACATCGGGCTCGCCTTCGATCCTTAACGCAACGCCGGAAGCCGCCGCCGATGGCGGGCTTGCGATTCTCAAGACCGGCGACAGAGTTCGCATCGACCTCAACAAAGGCAGCGCGAATATCCTGATATCGGATGAGGAGTTGAAGCGGCGTCGTGCCGAACTCAAGGCCAAGGGCGGCTTCCCCTATCCGGCCAACCAGACGCCGTGGCAGGAGCTCTATCGTTCGACCGTCGGCCAGCAGGCTACCGGCGCCTGCATGGAGCTTGCAACGCGCTATCACGACATCGCCGGCCGCGTCGGCGTGGCGCGTGATAATCATTGAGGGTATTTGCCTGCGAGCCACTAACAGTTCCGTCATGCCCGGCCTTGTGCCGGGCATCCACGTCTTACTTTAGGAGGCGACGCAAAGAAGACGTGGATGGCCGGGACGAGCCCGGCCATGACGAAACAACTCAGGAAACTCAGGGATATCGGGAGGATCTATGTCTAATCGCCTGAAGGGCAAACGCGCGTTCGTAACTGCGGGCGCAGTGGGAATCGGTCGCGCCTGCGCGGTTGCCTTTGCGCGCGAAGGCGCTACGGTTTTTGCAACCGACATCGACGAAAAGGGCCTCGCGCTGCTCGGCAAGGATGGTGTGTCGGAAGTGGCGCGGCTTGACGTGCGCGACAGCGCCGCCGTCGCTGCGATGGCCAAACGCGTCGGCAAGATCGATATTCTGCTCAACGCGGCAGGCTTCGTGCATCATGGCACGGTGCTGGAATGTTCCGACGATGAGTGGGATTTTTCGTTCGACCTCAACGTCAAATCGATGCACCGGACCATCCGCTCGTTTTTGCCGGGCATGCTGGAATCCGGCCACGGCTCGATCGTGAACATCTCGTCTGCCGCCGGCGTGTTCAAGGCCGCGCCCAACCGCTACGTCTACGGGGCGACCAAGGCCGCCGTCGCAGCGCTGACCCGCGCGGTCGCGACCGATTTCATCACCAAGGGTATCCGCTGCAACTGCATCTGCCCCGGCACCATCGAGACGCCGTCGATGCTGAACCGCGCCGCCGCGGCCGGTCCGGAGGGCCGCGAGATGTTCGTGAGCCGGCAGCCGATGGGACGGCTCGGCACCGCGGACGAGATCGCTTCGCTCGCGGTCTATCTCGCCAGTGATGAGAGCTCGTTCACGACCGGCGTCGCGCATATCATCGATGGCGGCTGGACGCTTTGATAACGTCATTCCGGGGCGCGAGTGAAACGAGCGAACCCGGAAATGTCGAGATTCCGGGTTCGCGCTTCGCGCGCCCCGGAATGACGAACGTGAGATCATTCCGAAACAGCTTGTAGGGACTTCACCATGAATAAGATCGATTTGAACGGCCGCTGCGCTGTCGTCACCGGCGGCGCGCAGGGTTTTGGGCGTGCGATCACCGAGCGCTTCGTTGCCTCCGGCGCGAAGGTCGCGATCTGGGATCACGACCAGCCGTTTGCCGAGAAAACCGCCAAGGAAATCGGCGCCGGCGTCACGGCGTTCAAGGTCGACGTGTCCGATCTTGCCGCGGTTGAAAAGACCAGGGACGCCACGCTCAAGGCGCTCGGCAAGATCGACATTCTCGTCAACAATGCCGGCATCGCCGGAATCAACAAGACGGTATGGGAAACCGACCTCGACGAGTGGCGCAAGGTGTTGCGCATCAATCTCGACGGGCCTTTCATCTGCTGCAAGGCGATCGTGCCATCGATGGTCAAGCAGAACTATGGCCGCATCGTCAACATCGCCTCGATCGCCGGCAAGGAAGGCAACCCCAACGCGGCGCATTACTCGGCTTCCAAGGCCGGCCTTATCGCCCTGACGAAGTCGCTGGGCAAGGAACTCGCTGGCTACGAAATCGCCGTCAACGCAGTGACCCCCGCCGCCGCCAAAACCGCGATCTTCGACCAGATGACGCAGCAGCACATCGATTTCATGCTTTCGAAGATTCCGAAAGGGCGCTTCGTCCTAGTGGAAGAACTGGCGGCGATGGTGGCGTGGCTGGCGTCGGAAGATTGCGCGTTCTCGACCGGCGCGGTGTTCGATATTTCCGGCGGCCGCGCGACTTACTAGAATATCCCAAAGATCTGCTGGCAACGGAGACGTCATGATCAGGGAAGGCGGATGCCTGTGCGGCGCGGTCCGGTTCGAGGCAGAGGGCGAGCCGATCAACGTCCGCATCTGCCACTGCCGCAATTGCCAGAGGGCGATGGGATCGCCGTTCTATGCCCGCGCGCTGTTCGACCAAAACGCCCTCACGGTTCAAGGCGATACCGCGCGTTATGCCTCATCTGAGGCGATGGACCGGGTTTTCTGCAAAAGCTGCGGCACGCGGCTGTTTTCGTGGCGAAGGGACGGGACGGTGGCGGGCGTGGCGCTTGCCGCCTTCGATGACCGCAACGCATTTGTGCCGACCGACCACATCTGGGTCACGGAAAAAATGGACTGGGTGAAGCTCGAAGATGGCTTGCCGCAATATCCGGAAGCGGTTCCCCAGTGATGCGGTAGCGTGGTAGCGTCGCCCACCAGTTGAACCGGACGGGACGCCCCACTTGCCTCTAAACAGCACAATCTATGCCGTATCGGTTTGGGTACTGCCGCTCATCATCGCTATCACGTTTCATGAGGCCGCCCACGGCTTCGTGGCGCATCATTTCGGTGACAACACCGCCTGGGAACGGGGCCGCGTCAGCTTCAACCCACTCAAGCACATCGATCCCTTCGGCACCCTGTTATTGCCGGCGATCCTGCTGCTGTCGCACTCACCGTTTCTGTTCGGCTATGCCAAACCGGTGCCGGTGAATTTCCGCGCCTTGCGCAGTCCCAGGATCGACATGGTTTGGGTGGCGCTGGCCGGGCCCGCCACGAATATCGCCCTCGCTTTGTTCGCCGCCGCGGTATTTCATCTCGTGGACTTCCTGCCCCCGACCACGGCGCAATGGGTGGCCGACAACCTCAAAAATGCGCTTGTCATCAACGTCGTTCTGGCCGTCTTCAACATGCTTCCGATCCCTCCACTGGACGGCGGGCGGGTCGCGGTCGGGTTGCTGCCCAACGCGTTGGCCATCCCGCTTTCTCGGCTGGAACCTTATGGGATGCTGATCCTCATCGGAATTCTGATTGTCCTGCCGATGGTCGGCACTCAGGTCGGTCTAAATCTTGATGTTATTTCGGCGATACTGCGAACGGTGACCGGCTATGTGATCCGGCTACTTCTCGTGGTAACCGGCAACGTGTAGTCCAATCCTAACGACCCGCCGAAAAGAGCTGAGGCCATCTTGATCAAAGCTGCGGACATGATGATCGCGCGACGAGCCGACACCAAGGCCCGCGCCGATTTTGCGACCTGGAAGATGATGGCCAAACTGAATGGCGCCTCCGCCCTTCCCGCCGAAGCTCAGACCTTCCTCGCCAGCTATAAGGCGCTTCTCAACGAGATAACGGAATCCGCGGCAACCGAGGCGACCATCAATCTCATGTACAGGAGTTACTACACCGAAATGGGCGGAAATGGCACTCCGCCCGACGTCAAAGCCCATTCGAGCAACGCGGTGACGGATAACGTCACGGCGTTCAAACGCCCGCCAGCCCCACGCCCCAAAACCAAGAGCGGTCCGGAAACAAAGCCCAAGCTTCCCGTTGCCCTGATATTCGCTTGCCTGGTCGTCGTATATGTCGGGTTTCGATATTTCCTGTAGTGACGTGACCACCACCCCTCGCCCGCGTCACAAAAGTTCCTTCATAAAGACTCCAGATCGCGTGGTAGGATCGGGCGAAGCCGTATAAATCTGGACGAGGCTCAATGAGACGGCGTGAGTTCATGGCGGCGCTTGCCAGCGCTCCCTTGTGGGCGCGTTCAGCCAGTTCCCAGCCGCGCGTCCCAGTTGTCGGCGTCCTCGTTACAGGTAATCGCGACCCCGCTCCCTTCCTCAATGTCTTTAAAGAGGAGATGAGCCGACTGGGGTACAACGAGGGCCAGAACGTCCGGATCGAGGTTCGATCTGCGGAAAACAGAACAGAAGCCCTTGCTGACCTTGCGACAGGCCTGGTCGAAAGCCAGGTGGATGTCATCGTCGCCTGGCTCACGCCGGCGGTCCGCGCCGCCAGGCAGGCGACCTCGCAAATTCCGATCGTTATGGCCGGCGCCGGGGATCCGGTCGCGACCGGCCTCGTTGCCAGCCTGGCTCGGCCCGGCGGGAACGTCACTGGCATGGCTGGTGTAACGGCCGAGTTAGCCGGAAAAAGCGTCGAGCTTATCCGCGAGTTGTTGCCCTCCGCAAAAAAGCTGGTCGCATTGTGCAACGCGACCGATTCCTTCACGAAGCCCTTCCTCGGACAAATCCAGATCGCCTGTTCCAAAACGGCTTTCGAGTTGAACCCGGTGATGATCCAGGCGCCGGATGAACTCGAATCGTCGCTGTCGCGTATCAGCCGCGAAGGGACCGATGCGATCCTCGTGCAGCCCAGTCTTCCAAGCAAGCGCGTCGCCGAACTGGCGCTAGCCATGCGCTGTCCGGCGGTGTCGCCGATAGAGAGCTTCACTGGTGATGGTGGGTTGCTAGCCTATTCAGGCCGTTCTTCTGATCAATTCCGGCAAGCTGCCATGTATGTCGACAAAATTCTCAGGGGAAGCCACCCAGGCGATCTGCCGGTTCAGTTGCCGACCCAATTCGATCTGAAGATCAATCTCAAAACCGCGAAAGTGCTCGGGCTCACGATTCCGCCCGCGATGCTGGCTCGCGCCGATGAGGTCATCGAGTAAGGCAAACTCCCGGAAACCAGCTATCTGCCGATAGCGGTTTCAACCTGCCCACAGCCGGTCCAGCGGCATACGCAGATCGCGGCAATCAGATAAGCCCACCGAATATCAAGCGCCGGAGACGCGCCTGGCGAATTCGTCGCAAGGTGGAATATTCGATCGGGCGCGGACCAATTCGTCGCAGCGGCTATGCGAGAGATGAATTGCGCGGCATAATGATCGCAAAAAAATTCTGAGTTCAGCTCAAAAACAAATATTTGGAGGGGAAATGAAACGATCAATTGCAGCCTTGGTACTGACTACGGGTCTGGTGTTTGCCGGGAGCGCGCTGGCGCAGGACAAGCTCGACAAAGTCGTCAAGGTCGGAAGTCTCGGCGATCAGTCGGGTCTCTATCAGGATATCGGCGGTCTGGGCTCGACCGTCGCCGCGCAAATGGCGATCGAGGATTCCGGACTGCTGGCCAAGGGATGGAAGATCGATCTGATCTCGGCGGATCATCAGAACAAGCCTGATGTCGGCGCCAACATTGCCAAGCAGTGGATCGATGTCGAGAAGGTCGATGTGTTTGTCGACCTAGCGAGCTCCGGCGTCGGCCTCGCCGTTGCCAACGTTGCGAAGGAAAGGAACGTCGTCAACTTGAACTCCGGTTCGGCGTCGTCCGATCTCACGGGTTCGCAATGTTCGCCGAACACGGTGCATTGGGTCTACGACACCTACATGCTCGCCAACGGCACCGGGAAGGCGCTGGTCAAGTCGGGTGGCGATACCTGGTTCTTCCTGACCGCGGACTACGCGTTCGGACAGGCGCTTGAGCGCGATACCAGTGCGGTCATCACCGCCAATGGCGGCAGGATACTCGGCGGCGTCAAGCATCCGCTCAACAATGCGGACTTCTCTTCGTTCCTGCTGCAGGCGCAAAACTCGAAGGCGAAGATCGTCGGCCTTGCCAATGCCGGCGGCGACACCACGAACGCGATCAAGCAGGCGGCGGAGTTCGGCATCGTCGCCGGCGGGCAGAAGCTCGCGGGCATGCTGATGTTCATCACCGACGTCAACGCGCTTGGACTCAATATCGCGCAGGGGCTGAACTTCACCGAGACCTTCTACTGGGACATGAACGACCAGACCCGTGCCTTCAGCAAACGCTTCAACGAGCGGTTCAAAAAGAACCCGCCGACCATGGTTCAGGCGGGCGTCTATTCATCGCTGACCCACTACTTCAAGGCGCTGGAGGCGCTCGGTGGCAATCCGCATGACGGCGTCAAGGTGATCGCCAAGATGAAGGAAATTCCGACCGACGATCCGCTGTTCGGCCACGGCTCGATCCGCGCCGACGGTCGCAAAATTCACCCGGCCTATCTGTTCGAGGTGAAGAAGCCTTCGGAGTCGAAATATCCGTGGGATTACTACAAGCTCGTCGCCACCATCCCGGCTGACGAGGCCTGGCTTCCGCTCGAGAAGAGCGTTTGCCCGATGGTGAAGAAAAGCTGATCGAAGGCTATCGTGTTATGAGGCTGCCCGGCGAGCGATCGCCGGGCATATTTCGAGACTGCGTAATCGGGCCTTAGCTCCGCCCCTTGACCCGGAAGATAACGGGTAAGGTGAAATTCAATCCCTCATCGGCGACAAGCGGCGGAGGCTGAGGCACCGGATCGGATCTTCGCACCATCGCGAGCGCCGCCTGGTCGAACGCGGCGTCGCCCGATCCCTTGACGATGCTGGTCGAGAGAACGTGACCCATCCGGTCCAGCGCGAAGCTGATAAGGATTTCGGCGGTCTTTTGCGAACGCTCCGCTGGATAACGCTTGTGCTTGTCGAGGTGAGCGATCAGCTCCTTTTGCCAGGTCGCGCGCATGCGTTGCGCGCTTTCCCCCGTGCCCTGCGCGGGAGCGACCGAGCGCGGCCCTTCCTGAATAGCCTCGTTGCTGGGCGTCGCGGTTGCCTCGGCGGCGACCGATTCCTGCGAAGCGGAGGTCTGCACCGTGGCGACTTTCGGATCGTCTTCCTTGGGTTTGTGGGAATCGTTGGGCGTCACCACCCGATCGGGATCCTCGGTTTCGGTGGGAACGTCCTTCGGCAGCTCGGTCTCCTTGAGCTCGGCCTTTTGTTCAGCGAGCGCCGGCGAAGCGACGGAAGCTTCGGTGTCCGGACCCGGTGGCAGATCGGTGGCCTCAAGATGCGGCGATTCCATCTCCAGTCCGACTTCGATCGCGGGTGCACCGAGGGAGTCGTCGGGGTCATCGGTCCGCAGATGCGCGACCGCCAACGCGGCGCCACCGATATGAAGCGCAAGCGCGGCCGCTGCCGCGAGAACCCACAGCCGCCGGGAAGATTTCTGTTCAGTGTCGAGGTCGGACATCTCGATATCGCCGCCGCTCAAGGCTCTAGGGATTCAAGGTTTGGGATTTTCGGACGCTGGCAGCACCTGGGCGCTATCCGGGACGCCTTCGAGCGCGACCAGCTTGATCTTCGAGTAGCCGCCGGCGCGCAGGATTTCCAGCACGTCCATCATCTCGCCATAGGGCACCGAGCGGTCGGCGCGCAGAAAGATAAAGCGATCCTTGTTCGCGTCTGCCATCGCATCGAGCGAACGAACCAGATCGACCCGCTTGACCGGATTTTCTCCGATCGCCACTGCGAGGTCCGGCTTGATGCTGACATAGGTCGGCTTGTCCGGCTTCTTCTGCGGGGTCGCGGTCAACGACGGCAGATCGATCGGAAGATCGACGGTCGATAGCGGCGCCGCCACCATGAAGATGATGAGAAGAACAAGGATGACGTCGATGAAGGGCGTGACGTTGATCTCATGCGTCTCCGCGAAATCGTCGTCGTCGAGATCAGTGTTTCCGATCGAGATGGCCATCGTCTACTCCGCTGCACGCGAATGCGTGCTGCCAAGAGAACTAACAAGAGAACTAACATGGGTACGATCGAGATCGCGTGACAGCAATCGTCCTGCGGCACCTGATGCCCGGCTGACCAATTCGAGGTACCCCTTCGTCACGCGCGCGAAGTGATTGTAGATAATGACCGCCGGGATCGCCGCGACCAGACCGATCGCGGTCGCGAGCAACGCTTCGGCGATGCCCGGCGCAACCACGGCCAGGTTCGTCGTCTGCGATTTCGAGAT
>JAQGKC010000197.1 GCA_028290305.1 Bradyrhizobium sp. | reverse complement strand
AGCCGGTTGACGACGACTTCGAATGCCGATCCGGCGGTCTGTTCCCGGGCGTTGGCCGCACGCTCGGCAATCGAGCCGAGATCGTATCCGGCCGAGAAGGCGCGGCCGGTCCCGGTCAGCACCAGCGTCCTGATGGTGGAATCGGCCTCGATCCGATCGAACAGTTTCAATAACGCATCGAGATCTTCGGGCTGCAGCCGGTTCAGATGCCTCGGCCGGTTGAGGCGGATGGTGGCGCGCGCGCCGTCGAGTTCGAACAGCGGGGTGCTCGCCGCCTCGGGGTCGCCTGACACGTGGTTTTGCATTACTTGTTCTCCAGTGCGCGCCGGTTTGCCTCGGCGTCGATGGTCTCGGCAAGATCGGGATGCCGCGCCATCAGCAGGCGGAAGTCAACCAGATCCAGCACCAGCAGCCGCGACACCCGCGTGGTGGTGACATTGGCGGAGCGCATATTATTGCCGAGCAGCGCCATCTCGCCGAAGAACGCGCCTTCGCCGAGCCTCACCTTCTTGCCAGGCAAATCGACCTCGACCTCACCAGCGGCGATGAAGTACATGCTGTCGCCGGCCTTGCCCTTTTTGATGATCATGGTGCGCGCCGGCAGGTCCATGGTGCGCAGCATGTGCGTCACGTCGGCGATCGCCGACGGGCCGAGGGCTGCAAAGAACGGCACCTTGCTCACCGATTCCCAGGTCTTGAGGAAATTGTCACGGCGAGTTTCCGCGGCAAACCCGGTGGCGAGAATACCGGTCCAGAGGCCGAACACGCCGAGCCCGCAGATCATCACAAAAGCGGCGACCAGACGGCCGAGCGGCGTGATCGGCACCACGTCGCCATATCCCGTCGTCGTCAGCGTCGCGACTGCCCACCACAAGGCCGCGGGAATGTTGCCGAAGGTGGCCGGCTGCACGTCGCGCTCCAGATAATAAACCGCCACCGAGGCCAAAAACAGCACCATCAGGAAAATCACCAGCACGCTCAACAGCGGCCCGGATTCCTGCACCAGCACCCGGCGCAACTGCCGCAGTCCGGGAATTCCAGGAACCACCTTCAGCAGCCACAGCACGCCCAAGAGCCACGCGGTTTTGGAATTCGCGCCAAGGATAAGGGCAAGCGGCACTGCGACGGCTGCGACGGCATCCACCAGCCCCCGGAAGGATAGCGCGTAAGCCAATCCGCGTTGCGCCTGAAAGGCGTGGCGAAGCCCGACCGCCCATTCGAACACGAAGAAAGCCAGGCAGGCCCACAGCAGCGCATCGACCCAGCTATGCGCCGCCTCATAGGCGGGATCGACGCTGAGAAGAACCATCATGAGGACGCCGGTCGCAACCGCGACATAGGCCGCTTTGGTCATGTTGCGGCCGGCCGTTGCGGCCACGAATTCCGTCAGACCGGTGGAAACAAGCGGCTTGGACATCGGAAGGCGTCTGCTAGTGAAAGAAAGCCCGATACGGCCGTGCTGGGCGTGACCGGGCCCACAAAGTGCCCGGGCCGAGAGAGGCCGTCAACGACGGCTGGAAAACAGAGTTATCGCACGGCGGGAATATGGCTTTCGAGGTGCGATGCAACGTATCCCGGACGTGATGGTGCGGCGCTCTCACGGCGATGCGAAAGTGTCCCGGGGGTGAGCGGCCGGAAATGGAATTTTGGCCGGGATGGGCGGGAATCCCTGACAAAACGTCGCTATTTCCCCGTATATCATAAACTCCCGCGGTTATTATGATGACGGGTGCGCGCTGGGACGACCCCGCGAACCCTTTCATTCCTTAAAAGTTGGTTGGCTCCCGATGGACACCTCACATCTCGCAGAACACGCCGGCACTGCAGGCACTCTGTTTGCTTCAGTTTTCGTCGTTGCGACCACCACGATGCGGACGATGATCCCTTTGCGGGTTTTCGGCATTCTCACCAATATCGTGCTGATCGCGTCTTCGATTCCGAGCCATAATTATCCGACCGGCCTCCTGCACTGCGTCCTGCTGGTGCTCAATTCCTATCGGCTGCACCAGATGCTGCAACTGGTGCGCGACGTAAAAAGGTCCGTTAACAGCGACTTGTCGATGGACTGGCTGAAGCCCTTTATGACTGAACGCAAATGCACGGCCGGCGAGATCCTGTTCTACAAGGACGAGAAGGCCGAGGAAATGCTCTACATCGTCAGCGGCCGCTTCAAGCTGGTCGAATCGGGTATCGAGTTGCCGGTGGGCGCCATCGTCGGCGAACTCGGCATGCTATCGCCGTCGAACGTGCGAACCCAGACGCTGGAGTGCGTCGAAGCTGGTGTCATCCTGAGCGTCAGCTACACCAAGGTCGAGGAATTATACGTGCAAAATCCGGCCTTCGGCTTTTACTTTCTTCGTCTCGCCAGTGCCCGGCTGTTTCAGAACATCGGGACGCTGGAGCAACGGCTGGCGCAGCACACGACGCCAGCCTCCGTTGTACCCGGGCCGGCTTAAAGGACCGCCATAGTGGCAGGTGTTCTATCTTCACTGCGCTACCTGCTCGCCGATATCATCGGCGACGACGACGACGACACGCCGCCATTCCTGCCTGAGGGGTTGCCCGATGGCGCTACGCCGATCGTCAGCGAGGGCATCCACTGCCTGATCGAGTACCAGGGCTCCAGCTACGCGAGGCTTTATGTGGACCGGCTGCGGCGGTTCGTCGGCCGGCGGGGTGTCGATGCCGCGATGTTTGGCGAAATCGCGCGGCTGATGGCGCTGCGCATGAGCTATGAGGATCCGATCCGGATCGCACAATTGAAGCTCGCCGAATATGCGACGGAGACCGATGCTCCGCGCGTTCAGCCGACCGATGACAGCAGGAAATTCCGGCTCGATGAATTGATCGGCGCGCTTCCCGCGCCGGTCGCCGAACCGGTGCTTGATGCGCTCGAATGGGTGGGGTGGACGCACAAGCCGGTCTCGATCAGCTTCAGCGGCACAAGTCGGTGGGGGATTCGCCGTTTGAAGATCGAGGCATCGTTGCGGCGCTGGCGCCTGTTCTCGGTGCGCTATGCCAAGGAACGGGTCTGGGTCGAACGCTGGCTGCACATGATCGACCGCAGCCTGACCAAGCAGCCAAAAGCCGCATCTGCGATCGTGCAGACGGCGACGATGATAAGGGGTTACGGCGACGTCTATCGCCAGGGCCTTGCCGACTGGCACGCGATCATCGATGGTCTTGCCAAGCCGACCTTCGACGGTGTGTTGCCGTTGGACGATCTTGCCGGCGCCGTGGCCGAAGCGCGCGCTGCGGCGATGCCCGATCCGCGGCGAGCGGCGCTCAAGCGCGTAATCTCGGAGATCAGGGCGCGGGCGCTCGGCACAGCCGAAAAGTGCGTCGTCCCCGCGAATGCGGGGGATCCATAATACCCGGCGACACGGTGATTGTCGGCGGTTGCGACGTCAGCGGTTTCAAAAGACAAGAAGATACGGCGCTGCGATGAGCGCACTTGCGCTGACGCTGGGGTCTCCGCGTTCGCGGGGACGACGCAAGATAAATCCCGATCAAGCGCTTTGCGCTGTCTTGACGATCACCACATGGTCATCGTGGCCGGCGTGCCGCTTCAGGCTCTCTCGCCGCATGCCGATCTCGTCGCGCACGAGTTCATATCCGAGCTTGAAAGTGTCCAGCCCGTCGCTGCTGATGGTGCCGTCGCGCAGCCCGATCACCGCGCCGCGAAGGATGGCTTCGAGCTCGTCCTGCAGTGCGTCGAGCGCGTCCAATGAGGAAGCATGTTCGATCCGCTCGCCGATGTCGAGAATAGCCGTCGCCAGTTCGCTGGCCTTTTCCGGCGCTATCCTGGTCACCTTGGTGTAGAGCGCGACAAATATCGAACCGATGATGCTGAGCGCGCCGGCGCCCAGATACAAAAGATCGCTGTAACGGTCCATGAACGACTTGGTGTCGTCGTTGATATATTCGGCGGCGCCCTGATGCGCGACGATGAAGGCGTCCTTGTCGGTATCGGCCGGTTCGATCTTCGAGGCGAAGCCGTCCTCCAGCGCAAGTTCGGCCTTGTTTTCGTAGATCGCGCGCGCGAGGTCTCCTGCAGTACTCGATGACATCCTGGACTGCGAGACCAGAAACCATTGCAGCCCGATCGTATCGAGATCGTCATCGGGGATCACGGGCGCCGAGGACAGCATGCCCGTCGCCAGCGTTTCCTCCGAAATCCCTGGATGTCTTCGCGCGAGCGCCTTCGACTCATCGATCGTATTCAGGGTGAATCCGCCGTGATTGGCATATTGTTCATAGCTCTTGTCCTTCACGATCGTGGACGCGTGCGCGATGGCGATGACAGCGCCATAACCGCCTGATGCGAACAGTTTATCGAGCGTCGAATTGGGCGGTGCCACCTGGATCCGCGCACCGGCGTCGGAGTTATCGGAGATTTCGAGGAGATCGCGGACGAACGCGGCACTATTTTCTCCGCCACCCAAAACGGCAATCTTCTTTTTCTTCAGTTCGGCGAGCGACTTGATCTTTTTGCCGCCCGGACCGATCAGCAGCAACACGTCGTGCTCCAGGATGGCAAGCGCGCGGGCGCTGGGCGGGACTTTTGCGTCGGCGCGCAGCACCGCAAGATCGGCCTGCCTATGATCGAATTCTGTCAGCGCCTTGGCATTATCCGCGTTGGGCGCGATCTTGAGGCGCAACCGCGAGCCGTTGTTCTTGAGGACGGCGGCGAGCTTGGTGGCAAAACGGGCCTCGGGACCGTTGGCGTCGCCGACGGCGAAGATCAGCGTTTCGGAATTCCGCAGCCAGATCCGGCCGCCCCACACCGTCGCTATGGTCAGGATCAAGGTCAGTGCGGCAAAGAGCAGCATCTGCCTGCGATTGCTGTTGAGAACCCGCGAACGCGCGGCCGGCGTTTCCGTTTGTGGCGTTGGGATTTCAGCGCTCATGGCTCATACCCGTACCCAGGCGCCTTGCCGCTATAACGGCGCCGAGCGCCCAAACGAGATTGTAAATATCTAAAAAAGAACGATAATTTTCCTGGTATGGATGATATCCGGCTCCCGGCGGATTGCAAATTGGGCGCTCAGGTAACCTTACCAGACGCCACGCGCAGGGGGCGTATCGCAGTTAGGTCACACTTCGTTTTTTTCGAGTTCCCCGTGGGTGCAATCTGGTTCGGGAGGTGTCATAAATGACCGGCGCGGGTCGAATTGCTCGGGTTTGAGAAGATATTGCGCTGACGCCATCTCGTCGTGCCGTTCCAAATCAGTTTCCAGCGAAGGGCGTCAGCTTTGTTGTTTCCTGCCATGTCATCCTCGGTTCCGGTAGGTGCGCTGGTCGGATGGATGCTCGTCCTCACCTTCAAGCACGTCATCGCCGATTTCGTTCTGCAAACTTCCTGGATGGCGCTCGGCAAGGACCAGAAGACCGGATGGGCGCTGCCGCTGTTGGCACACTGTCTTGTGCACCTTGCGGTGGCGATGGCGCTGATCCTGATGATCGCGCCGCGATTCTGGTTCATCGCCATTATCGATTTCGCGATTCACATCACGGTCGATCGCGCCAAGGGGCTTTGCGCCTCCACCTTTGATGTGACGCTGGAGCATCCATGGTTCTGGACGCTGATCGGGGTCGATCAGGCGCTGCATCA
Organism: Bradyrhizobium sp.; assembly: GCA_028290305.1. Next base: position 35,896 of record JAQGKC010000197.1, on the reverse strand, counting down.
TCTCACTGGATTTGGCCTGTCGATCTTCATGGCGGCGAATGGTTGATTCGGCCGGCTTGGAAACTATGCGGTTCCGTCATTGCGCTTAAGCCGTTCGCACATCATGTTTCCTGATCGGTGAGACAGGAAATCAAAATGACAGAACAACCGCTCGCGAAAAAGACCGTCGATGTGCTTGACGCCCGCATGGCGTATCACGAACGCGGGGAGGGCGCGCCGGTGCTGTTTCTGCACGGCAATCCAACCTCGTCCTATCTCTGGCGCGATGTCATTCCCGAACTGGAGGGATATGGCCGGCTGATTGTCCCGGACCTGATCGGCATGGGTGATTCCGCCAAATTGCCAAATCCCGATACCGACACCTACCGCTTCACGACCCACCGCAAATATCTCGGAGCCTTCATCGATGCGGTCCTAGGGACCACCGAACCCATCGTGCTTGTGGTGCACGACTGGGGCTCGGCGCTCGGTTTCGACTGGGCCAACCGTCACCGCGATCGGATCCGCGGCATCGCCTACATGGAAGGCATCGTGCGTCCCGTCGCCTCCTGGGACGAATGGAGCGCGGCGGCAACACCGATCTTCCAGGGGTTCCGCTCCGACAAGGGCGAGGCGATGATCCTCGACCGCAACATGTTCGTCGAGCGGGTACTGCCGGGTTCGGTTTTAAGGAAACTGACCGAGGCCGAGATGACGGAATATCGCCGGCCTTATCCGAAAGCCGAGCACCGCTGGCCGACGCTGACCTGGCCGCGGCAGATTCCGATCGCGGGCGAACCCGCCGACGTGGTGCAGATAGCAGCCGATTACTCGAAATGGATGGCCGAGAACGACATCCCGAAGCTGTTCGTCAACGCTGAGCCCGGCGCGATTCTGATCGGTGCTGTCAGGGATTTTTGCCGAAGCTGGAAAAACCAGACCGAGGTGACCGTATCAGGCTCGCACTTCATCCAGGAAGATTCCGGGCCGGCCATCGGGCGGGCTGTGGCCGACTGGATCAAGGCAAATTCGATCTGATTCGATTGGATAACGCGCCGTTCCGATTCGTTGGCGTCTATCAAGCACCCCGTGTGACTACTGGGGGCCGTGGTTAACCTTTCGTTAGAGAATTGCACTGCATCCTGCGGACTGGGAGATATACAGATGTTTTCAAGCCGCGAAGCCTTCGAGAACGATTTCTGCCCGGTTCGGGAGGAATTGCTCGGTGAAATGTACCGCGCCAACGGACATGGCCTGCCCCAACTGGTGGCGAGCGTTTCGTCCGAGGTCCGGGCCATGCTGGCGCTGTTCTGCTATCGCAGAAGCCATCTGTACTCGCTGGCGCTTTCGATCGCGGCAAGCTGCAGCGAACGCGACCTGATCCAGTTGGGCGGACGCGTTGGCTCTACCCTGTATGCGCTGTCCCGCGAACCGGCAACGCGTTCCACGCCGTCATCGTCCTACGGCAACCGCAAGCCGATCACGCTCTCGACCAAGCCGCTCAGCACGTTCTCGCCGATCGAGGATGAGTTCGATGAAGATTTCGCCCAAGCCGTAACGGCGTGAGTGATCACGCATTGCTTTTGGCGTCGTCCCGGCGAATGCCGGGATCCGTAACCCCTGGCGTTAATTGTTACGGAAGGCATCTGCCTTAGTGCCGAAACGGCGCCGCGATGAGCGCAATTGCGCTCACGCTGGGGATACCGGCGTTCGCCGGGACGACATCTGAATCACGTCAGCGCCGGCAGGCCGTGCCGTTTCCGCGCCATGGCACATTCGGGATCGCCGGGCATGCAGGTCCGGCAGACTTCAGGCCGCACCGCATAGATACTGCACGCGGTCGCCACGCCGATCTTGCCTGACAGCGCCGAACATCGTTCGCCATCGCAGCGCATTCCCGACAGTTTCTCGTTGACGAGCTTTTCCGGAATCAAATCGAGCGCCGCATCGTCTTCGGTGGTGAAGCGCGGCCAGTTCGACGAATATGCACAGCACGCGCCGCAGGCCTGGCAGGGGCTTTCGATGACTGAATAGCTTTTCTCCATACCTTCGCTTAGCGCGAAATGGAGGCACCGGCCAGTTGGCCGCGCAGATAAAGCGTATCAGGTGTCGCCCGGCTCCTCCCAGACCAGGCTCCTTCGCCATTTCGCTCTCAATATGTCGCGCCGCTCCGGATATTTTTCGTCGAGATACACGGCGTCGACGACACGGTCGGTTCGAAAACTGCGAAAATCCCTGCGCAGCTCGCACCATGCCGCCAGGAGCCGCACGGCTTCGAGATAGCCGATGGCGATCGGCCAGATGGTGCGTTCGCTGTCACGGCCGTGTTCGTCGCGATAGCGCAGCGCGATCTTCTTTGCTTCGTGAATCTGTGCACGCGTTCGCGCCATGTCGATGCGGTCAGGCTCCCTGCGCCAGTGCGGGCGGGCGCGGCTGGCGGGTTCAAGCACAAAAGGTCTTAGCCTCTCGGGAACGGTGTCGGCGATTTTCGCAATGAGATCGTGAGCAGCGCGCGACAAGGCCGGATCCACATGGCTGGCCACCCATTGCGCGCCAAGCACGGCCGCTTCGATTTCATCGGGCGTGAGCATCAGCGGCGGCAGGTCAAATCCCTTCTCCAGAATATAGCCCATGCCGGCCTCACCGCGGATCGGCACCCGCTGTCCGATCAGGGTCGCGATATCGCGATAGATCGTCCGCTTCGAAGTCTCCAACTCGGCCGCGATTGCGTCCGCAGTCAACGGCTTTCGGGTGCGGCGGAGCACCTGAATGATCTGGAACAGCCGGTCGGCGCGTCTCATGGCAGGCCTCTTTTTTCATGGTGGCCTTCTCGATGCTGACAGCATGTTGGCAGCAGGTGGCGGCTATACCGGGACAACACTTCAACCGAAGGGAATTTGTCCATGGCAATTCTTCACATCTTTGCCGTCCGGGAAAGCTTCGGACCGCTCTGGCGCGTCCAGGCCTTTGTATTGGCGCGTCTGATTTCATTCAACTGCGGCTCCGAGGACATCCGCTGGGCCATCGTTGCGCTGGTCTTGCACTCACTCCGCGTCGCAGGGGCCTTTGGGCAAAGGCAATTTGGCCTGTGGGCCCGGAGCGTCTTGCGCCGCGCCTGGCAGGGGGCCCGTTTTGCAGCTGATATGACCGATGCTGACAGCATGGTGGCAGCAGGGGGCAGGTAAGCATCGGGTGTCGTTCCAGTAGATCAGGAGCCCAATATGATTACCCTCTACGGCTTTGGCACAGGTTTTGGACTGCCGGAAATCAGCCCCTTTGTGACCAAGACCGAAGTCCAGCTGAAGATGGCCGGTCTCGCCTATCGCAAGGAGAAGTCGATGCCACCGGCCTCTCCCAAGGGGCAACTGCCTTATATCGTCGACGAGGCAGAGCGTATTGCCGATTCCACCTTTATTCGCGCGCACCTTGAAGGCAAATACGGCTTCGATTTCGACGCGCCCCTCAATTTGCAGCAGCGCGCGCAGGCCTGGGCGTTCGAACGAATGATCGAACACCACGTCTATTGGGCGCTGGTCGGAGCGCGCTGGGTCGAACCTGAAAACTTTGCGAAAGGGCCGACGCATTTCTTCGATGGAGCGCCCGAGCATCTCCGTGAAAAACTCCGCGAAGACGCGCAATTCCGTGTCGCCGAGAACTACCTGCTGAGCGGCCTCGGCCGCCACGCCCCGGACGAGGACATCGACCTCGCAGTCCGCTCGCTGTTTGCGCTGTCGGTCCAGCTTGGGGACAGGCCGTATTTATGGGGTGACACGCCATGCGGCACCGATGCCACTGCGTTCGGAGCGCTGGCCGGGATCCTGACCCCGTTCTTCGTATCGCAGCTGCGGGAGCGGACCGAACAATTCCAGAATCTTACGGCCTATGTCGACCGGATGATGCTTCAGTACTATCCGGAATTCGTCTGGACGCCATTGCGACAGGCTGCCTGAGTCTCAATTCGCCGAGGCGGACTGGCCCTTCAGCGTGGCCAGCTCCGCCTCGAGTTCCGCGATGCGTGCATCGCGCGAGGCTAACGCCGTCGCTACATCGGCAGCGTCGAATTTTTGCGGGATGTGCTGCGGGCAGTTGGTGTCCCATGCGGCGATCTTGAACAGGATGACCTGTTCGGGCCGTGCCCTGTAACCTGGCGGCATCAGCGATTGCAGCAGTGCCGGATCGTCGTCCACTACGCACGCTTCGCCCCAGATTTTCACACGTCGGCGATGCGCGTAGTCCATCACGAAAATATGCGCCTTGGGGTTTTCGGAGAGATTGCCCTGGGTGATGTATTGCCGGTTGCCGCTGTAATCGGCGAACGCCAGCGTGTTCTTGTCCAGAATCCTAATGAAGCCCTTCGGCCCCCCACGGTGCTGGATATAGGGCTGACCGTCCGCGCTGGCGGTAGCGAGATACATACTATTCGTGTCCGCCAGAAACGCCGCGAGGTTTTCGTCGACCTCGGTTCGCCAGCCGCCGTTCTGTTCGACGCCCGCATAGGCGTCACGTGATCCCTTGCGCGCTTGAATGGACTTTACTGCCGGGGTGAAGGCTACGTCGCTGGAATAGGTATAGATGTCTGACATCGAGTCACCTCCTGGACAACTCGACCGGGCGCAAAACCGCCCGTTTCTGCCCCTTAAGATGGCCAGTTTCAGAATTTGAGCAATCCGGCGGATTGACACTTCATCGTTGCAACATATGAAATAATGCCATGGATCGTATCGACGCCATGCAGGCCTTTGTCGCGGTGGCCGACCTTCAGGGTTTTGCGCCGGCAGCCCGCAAACTCGGGCTATCGCCCTCGGGGGTGACACGGCTGATTGCGGCGCTGGAGGATCGTCTTGGCGCGCGCCTGTTGCAGCGGACTACACGGTCGGTGACGCTGACCGATGTCGGCGCGCGCTATCTGGAGCGTGTCAGACGGATTCTCGCCGACGTCGAGGAAGCCGACGGAACGGCGCAGGACGAGCGCACGCGGCCGAGCGGACGGCTGGTGGTCTCGGCGCCGATCGGATTCGGGCGCCTCCACGTCAGCCCCGTCCTGTCGGCGTACCTGACACGCTATCCCGAGGTATCAGGCGAGTTGCGGCTATCGGATCGCATGATCAATCTGGTGGAAGACGGCGTCGATCTCGCCATCAGAATTGGCCACCTTGCCGATTCCAGCCTGGTGGCGCGCCATGTCGGCGAGATGCGGCGGATCGTGGTCGCCTCAAACGATTATCTTAGACAAGGCGGTGAGCCGAAGACACCGGACGCAATCGCATCGCACCAGACGATTCAGTTCGGCGCCATGGCTGCCTCGCCGGAGTGGCACTTTGTCGAGGAGGGCCGTGAGATCCGCGTGGCCTGCACGCCGCGGTTCACCACCAACAGCGCCGACGCCGCGATCCAGTATGCCGAGCAGGGCGGCGGTCTGACGCGGGTGCTGGCCTATCAGGCCGCGGAGGCGATCAAGGGCGGACGGCTCAGGGTGGTGCTGGCGCAGTTCGAGCCGCCGCCGCTGCCGATCCATATCGTCTATCCGACCTCGCGGCTGTTGTCGGCGAAGGTGCGCGCTTTCATCGATCTCGTAACCGAGATCAGCAGTTGGCATTTTGGCGGGACAGGATAAGTGGCAGCCACTAACTAAACTGTCGTCATGGCCGGGACAAGCCCGGACATGACGGTTCAGCGATTGGTGTGTCGCAAAGATTGCGGAGTACCTACTCCTTCTTCGGCACCACGCGGAAAGTCGCGTTGGCGCGCGCGATCACGGCGCCATCGGCGGTGACGAAGCATTGTGCGAAGCAAAGCGTGCTGCCGGTCTTGATCACGTCGGTCTCGACCGTGAGCCATTGCCCGATCTGGGCGCTGCTGATGAAATCAATCGACATGCTGACGGTCACCAGCGAATAGGCGCCACGCATTTTGTGACCGCAGCTGTGCCCCATGGCTTTATCGGTCAACGCTGCGATCAACCCGCCATGCGCAAATCCGCGCGCGTTGGTATGCGCTGCAGCCAGCCGAAGCCCCAGGATGATCGCGTCAGGCGTTTGCTTCGAATAGATCGGCTCCCACGGATCGGTGAGCGGACTACGCCGGGACTGGCGTTCGAAACCGTGGGGGACATCAGCAGCGGTCATGGGGGGTACCAAAACATTGGTGGTGCCGACATTGAACGCGATCCCGGCGGGAAATGCACCGTATACAAAGTTTAAAACGGGATTTTGACGTCTGTTTGAAACGAGCTTCGTCGCTCACGCTCCTCACAATGACGGCTGTGTGTATCGAGATGCCGAGCGGCTAATACGGCAAGCCGACATAATTTTCCGACATCGAAGCCGTCGCCGCTTTCGAGCCGACGAGATAATTCAACTCGGCAAGCTGGATGCGCGCGCCGAATTCTCCCTGATCGGGGAATTTGTGCAGCATCGAGGTCATCCACCATGAGAAGCGTACCGCCTTCCAGACCCGCGCCAGTGCCTTTGCGGAATAGCCATCGATGCCGGCGGAGGACTTCTCGTCGTAATATTCCCGCAACGCCTGCGAGAGATAATGCACGTCGCTGGCGGCGAGGTTGAGCCCCTTGGCGCCGGTTGGCGGCACGATATGCGCGGCGTCGCCGGCCAGAAACATCCGCCCGAACCGCATCGGCTCGGCGACGAAACTGCGCAGCGGCGCGATGCTCTTTTCGATCGATGGTCCGGTGATCAGATGATCGACCGCCTCTTGGTCCAGCCGCCGCTTCAATTCATCCCAGAATTTTTCGTCCGGCCATTGATCGATGTGATCGTCGAGCGGGCATTGCACGTAATAGCGGCTGCGGTGCATCGAGCGCATCGTGCAAAGCGCAAATCCCCTGGCGTGGTTGGTGTAGATCAATTCGTGCGAGACCGGCGGCGTCTCCGACAAAATCCCGAGCCAGCCGAACGGATAGACCCGTTCGAACGTCTCGATGGCCGAAGGCTTCACGCTGGCGCGGCTGACGCCGTGAAATCCATCACAACCGGCGATAAAGTCGCAGGCGATCTCGTGGCTGACGCCATCCTTGATATAGGAAACGCGGGGTCGATCGGTGCCGAAGTCATGCGGCTTGACGTCGGCGGCTTCATAGATTGTGGTGAGACCGGCCGCCTTGCGCGTGTTCATCAGATCGAGCGTCACTTCGGTCTGGCCGTAGATCATCACCGTCTTGCCGGTGGCGGCGTGCATGTCGATGCGATGGCGTACACCACCAAAGGCAAGCTCCACGCCATGATGGACCAGCCCCTCGCGATGCGCGCGCCCACCGGCGCCCACTTCATCGAGCAGGGCCACCGTTCCTTCTTCAAGCAGACCGGCGCGGATGCGGCCCAGCACATAGTCCGGCGTCTGGCGTTCCAGAATGACGTTGTCGATTCCGTAAGTGTGAAGCAGTTGTCCCAGCAGCAATCCCGCCGGCCCCGCGCCTATGATTGCTACTTTTGTCCGCAATACTTGCTCCCCTGGCTATTATAGGTTCGAACAGCAGCCGCTGTGGATGCCGCCACGCGTACTTGCAATGATAATTATATCATATAACAATATCCGCAAAGGGCCATTTAAACCCTGATGTTGCGAGGGAGACGATGCCGATGAGAAGAGCATTCTTGGCGTTGCTGTTGGCCGCCAGTGTGGCGCCTGCGTTCGCGCAGGACAAGACCGTCAACATGAAAGTGTCGCTATGGGTGCCGCCGGCGCATCCGCTGGTGCCGGCCACGCAGGCTTGGGCCGCCGATATCGAGAAAGCCTCGGGCGGCACCATCAAGATGTCGGTGTTTCCCTCCGAGCAACTCGGCAAGGCATTCGACCATTACGATATGGCGCGCGACGGCATCGCCGACATTACCTATGTCAATCCCGGCTATCAGCCCGGCCGCTTCCCGATCGCAGCCGCCGGTCAGCTTCCATTCGTATTCTCCGACGGCAAGAAGGGCACGCTGGCGCTGAACGAGTGGTATCATAGATACGCGCCGACCGAGATGAAGGACACCCATCTCTGCTTCGCATTCATCCACGATCCCGGCGCGCTGCACGGCAAGAAGAAAATCCTTGTCCCCAGCGACCTCAAGGGCGTGAAGGTGCGGCCGGCGCAGAGCACCATCGGCGAAATGGTGAAAATGTTCGGCGGTACCAACGTTCAGGCTTCGGCGCCGGAATCGCGCGATGCGATCGAGCGCGGCGTCGCGGACGAGATTACTTTCCCCTGGGGATCGATCTTCCTGTTCGGCATCGACAAGGTGGTGAAGTATCACATGGATGTGCCGCTCTACACGACGGTGTTCACCTACAACATGAATCTGGACAAATATAATTCGCTGTCGCCGACGCAGAAAAAAATCATCGACGATCACTGCACCCCGGAATGGGCCTCGAAGGTCACCGACCCCTGGACCGACTTCGAAGCCAATGGCCGCGTCAAGATGAAGGCCTTGCCCGACCACGAAGTCTATCCGCTGACGGCGGAGCAACTCGCCGAGTGGAAGCAAGCCGTCAAGCCGCTCCACGACAGTTGGGCCGAGGCGGTGAAGAAAGCTGGCGGCGACGCCACGGCGATCGACGCCGATCTGCAGGCGACGCTGAAGAAATACGAGGCCGGGATTTAAACGCGCAACGCGCCGCGGAGACTCGAAGTCGTCATGCCCGGGCTTGTCCCGGGCATCCACGTCTTACGGGTTGCGAGAGAGAAGACGTGGATGGCCGGGACGAGCCCGGCCATGACGGCAGAACGGTAATAGTCGGATCCAGCCTTTCATGACGGCAACGCCGCAGATCTCCAGCGACGGCACGCTCGGCAGCCCGTCCGCGCCGCCGCGTAAAAACCTCATGGACCGCTTCATCGATTCCATCGAATGGATCGCAGCGTTCTTTGTTGGCGTCGTCGCGCTGAACACCTTCACCGCGGTGTTCATGCGCAAGTTCTTCGCGATCACGATTCCGGATTACTATAATTTCGGCCAGTTCATGCTGGGCATCCTGATTTTCTGGGGCATTGCCGCCACCAGCTATCGCGGCACCCACATCACCGTCGATCTGGTCTGGGCCAATGCGACGCCGAAATACCAGCGCTGGATCGATGTTTTCGCGACGCTGGTGCTGTTGTTCGTGGTGACGGTGCAGACCTACACGCTGTTCGACAAGGTCGTCAGCACGCGCGCCGACCATATCGTGACCATGGACCTGCAGGTGCCGATCTGGCCGTTCTTTCTGGTGTCGTGGATCGGTGACGTCTCCGCGGTGCTGCTGATCGCGATCCGAACCTATCGGCTGATCTTCCAACCGGATCTGATGCACGATCCCAAAATCAAGACCGCGGAGTAGCCCGGCATGAGCAACGAGGCCGTTGCCCTGACCGGCTTTGTCAGCCTGTTCACGTTGATGCTGCTGCGCGTGCCGGTCGGCATGGCGATGGGCCTCGTCGGCATCACCGGGTTCGGCTACCTCACCGGCTTTGTTCCGGCGCTGAAGCTGGTCGGCCAGACCACGATGCGCACGGTGACGGATTATTCCTTCGGTGTAATCCCGATGTTTCTGCTGATGGGCGCGTTCGTGTCGGTCTCCGGCATCAGCCGTGAGTTGTTCCGCGCCGCCAACACGTTTGTAGGCCATTGGAAGGGGGGATTGGGCATCGCCACCATCGCCGCCTGCGGCGGATTTGCTGCGATCTCAGGCTCTTCGGTCGCGACCGCCGCAACATTCTCGGCGGTGGCCTATCCGGAAATGCGCCGCTTCGGCTATCCGCAGTCCTTTGCCACCGGTGTGATCGCGGTCGGCGGTACGCTGGGTGCGATGCTGCCGCCGTCGACGGTGCTCGCGGTTTACGGCATCATCACCCAGCAGGACATCGGCAAGCTGTTCATCGCCGGCATCGTGCCTGGACTGCTGGCGATCACGATGCACATGATCACCATCGGCATCATCGGTATTACGAGGCCCGGCTTCCTGCCGGCGGGGCCGCGCGCGTCGTGGCAGGAAAGACTGGTGGCGTTACGCGACGTCTGGTCGCCGCTGCTGTTGTTCCTGTTCGTGATCGGCGGGCTCTATGGCGGATTCTTCATTCCGACCGAGGCCGGCGCGGTCGGCGCGGTCGGGGCCTTCATTATCGGCGTGCTTCGGGGCAAGCTGACCAGAGAGGGCATCCTGCAGTCGCTGCTGCAGGCGACGCGCACCGCGGCCGCGGTGTTCACGGTGCTGATCGGCGCATTGTGCTTCGGCTATTTCCTCACCATCACCCAGACCCCGCAAAACGTCACCGCGTTCCTGACCGGCCTTGGCATCGGTCCCTATGGCGTGCTGGCGCTGATCCTCTTGATGTATCTGGTGCTGGGATGCCTGATGGATGCGATGGCGATGGTGATCCTCACCGTGCCGATCGTGTTTCCGGTGGTGACGGCGCTGGGTTTTGATCCGATCTGGTTCGGCATCGTCATCGTCATGACCGTCGAGCTCGGGCTGATCCATCCCCCGGTCGGCATGAACGTGTTTGTGATCAAAAGCGTGATCAAGGACGTCAACATGTCGACGATCTTCATCGGCGTGCTGCCGTTCGTGGTGACCGACCTGATCCGGCTGGTGATCCTGATCCTGTTTCCGCTGCTGGCGACCTGGTTGCCGCAACGCATGATTGGATAATTCATGGTCCCACAGCTTTCAACCAAATATGTTTTCACTATTACGGCCCATATCGGCGGCGTGACGTCGGCCGGCGATATCGGTCACGGCGTCCGCCGGATCATTCCGATCACCGGTGGCGACGTGCGTGGCGAAAACGTCAATGGCAAAGTCTGCGCGTTCGGCGCGGACTTTCAGATCATCCGCCCCAGCGAGCTGATTGAACTCGAAGCCAAATACGCTTTCGAGACGGATGACGGCGCGGTGGTTTATGTCGAGAACAAGGGCATCCGTTTTGGGCCGATCGAGCTGCTGCAGCGGCTCAAGCGCGGCGAGCCGGTCGATCCCGAGCTGATTTATTTCCGCACGGTGCCGAGGTTCGAAACCGGCAGCGAAAAATACCGCTGGCTGATGGAGAGCCTGTTTATCGGCTCCGCAGCGCGCCACGCCGACCGTGTCGTGATCGACGTGCATCAGGTGCTGTGAGGATCACGCCTAGAACCTTCCGCACCGGAATAGCTTGTTCGTCATTGCGAGCCAACGGGTCGCGCGAATGCGCGCCCGATGACAGGCTCCGCGAAACAATCCAGGGCTGCGAAGTCAGGCTGGATTGCTTCGTCGCTTACGCTCTCGCAATGACGGCAGAACGAATTACCGCAGCGCCTGTTGACTCCCTCTCCATTCGTTATAAAACATAACTATTCTGGGAAGGACATAATAAGCCCATGGGAAACGCTGCTGCCGCGCCGGCCGACCGGTCCGCGCTGCTCAAGATCGAGACATCAGGCTCGGTGCTGACTGTGGGCCTCAACCGCCCGGCCAAGCGCAATGCGCTGAACGACGGCATTATTCTCGCGATCCAGGATTGCTTCTCGAATCTCCCGGATGGAATCGGCGCGGTTGTCATCCACGGCATTGGCGACCATTTCTCCTCCGGCCTCGATCTGTCGGAACTGACCGAGCACGATGCGACCGAAGGCTTGCGGCATTCGCAGATGTGGCACCGGGTGTTCGACCGTATTCAATATAGCCGCGTGCCCGTGATCGCCGCGCTGCGCGGCGCGGTCATCGGCGGCGGGCTGGAACTTGCCTGTGCGGCGCATATCCGCGTCGCCGAGCCGTCTGCGTATTTCGCGCTGCCCGAAGGCCAGCGCGGCATTTTCGTGGGCGGTGGCGGATCGGTGCGGCTGCCACGGCTGATCGGCGTCTCCCGGATGACAGACATGATGCTGACCGGGAGAGTTTATTCCGCGACCGAGGGTGCGTCCTACGGCTTTGCGCAATATCTGACCGAGGAAGGCAACGCATTTTCCAAAGCGGTGGAGCTCGCTGCCCAGGTCGCCAAAAACGCGCCGCTGACGAATTTCGCGGTGCTGCAGGCGTTGCCGATGATCGCCGAGGCCAATCCGCAGACCGGCCTTTTGATGGAGTCGCTGATGGCGACGGTGGCGCAGAGCGACAAGGAGGCCAAGCTTCGGATTCGCGCCTTCCTCGATCGCAAGACCGCCAAGGTGAAACCAATCTGACATGAGCGCAAAACCCGACATTTCTGTTCAGGTTGGAAAGGGCAATACGCCCTTGCGCGCGATTTCGTTTGGCGATCCCGCCGTGTCGATCGATCGCCGCGACGACGGCACCATTTATCTGCGGCCGAAAACGGCGCTCGGCGAATACCCGGTGCGCCTGACCGACCGCCTGCACCATTGGGCAACGCTGGAACCGAACCGCGTTTTCATGGCGGAGCGCGATGCAAGCGGCGGCTGGCGACAAATCACCTACGCACAATTGCTGGCCTCGAGCCGGCACATCGCGTCGGCTTTGCTCGCGCGCGGTCTGTCCGCCGAGAAGCCGGTCGTCATTCTCTCCGGCAATTCGATCGACCACGCGCTGGTCGCGTTCGGCGCGCTATATGCGGGAATTCCGTTCTGTCCGGTATCGCCGGCCTATTCGCTGATTTCCAGGGACTATGGCAAGCTTGGCTTTGCGATGAAGCTGCTGACGCCCGGTCTGGTGTTCGCCGCCGACGCCACCGAATTCGCCGATGCGCTGCGCGCCAACGTTCCGGCCGAGGTCGAGATCGTGGCCTCGCGCGGCTCCGTGCCTGGTCGCGCGGTAACGATGCTTGGCGAGTTGCTGGCAAGTCAGGAGCACCCCGGCCTCGATGCGGCGCATGACGCCATCGGCGCGGATACAGTTACAAAGTTCCTGCTGACGTCGGGCTCGACCGGGAATCCGAAGGCAGTCATCAATACCCAGCGGATGATCTGCGCCAATCAGGTGATGCTGCGGGAGACGCTGGCGTTCCTGAAGGACGAGCCGCCCGTCATTGTCGACTGGCTGCCGTGGAATCACACCTTTGGCGGCAATCACAATGTCGGGCTGACGCTGTTCAACGGCGGTTCGATGTATCTCGACCGGGGCAAGCCGATGCCGGGCGGCATCGAAGAGACCGTGCGCAATCTCCGCGAGATTTCGCCGACGGTCTATTTCAACGTGCCGAAGGGATACGAGTCGCTGCTGCCTTACCTGCGCGACGATCGGGTATTGCGCGCAAAATTCTTCCATCGCCTGCACGCGATGTTCTTCAGCGGCGCGGCGCTATCGCCTTATGTCTGGAACAGCCTCGACGAACTCGCCGTGGCCGAAACGGGTTATCGGGTGCCAATGCTGACAGGTCTTGGCGCCACCGAGACGGCGCCGTTCTTTATGTCGGTGCGACCTGACACCAGCCGTTCCGGTCATGTCGGGCTGCCCGTGTCCGGCAACGATGCGAAACTTGTTCCGAACAACGGCAAGCTGGAAGTCCGCGCCAAGGGACCAAACGTCACGCCGGGCTATTGGCGTCAGCCGGACCTGACTGCGGCTGCGTTCGACGAGGAGGGTTTCTACAAGTTCGGCGATGCGATCAAGCCGGTTGTTGCAGACGATTTCAGCGCCGGCTTTGATTTCGATGGCCGTATTGCCGAGGACTTCAAGCTCGCCAGCGGCACCTGGGTCAGTGTCGGACCGCTGCGCGCGCGGTTTATCGCGGCTTGCGCGCCGATGGTGCGGGATGTGGTGATTGCCGGCATCAACCGCGACGAGGTGTCGGCACTGGTGGTGCTCGATCTCGACGGCTGCCGTCTCGTCAATCCAGCGCTTACCTCAAACGAAATCGCCGCGGCAGCATCCGATACAAAGATCCGCGACGCGTTTCGCGAACGGTTGACCAGGTTTCTGGCGACATCGACGGGGTCGTCGAACCGGATCACCTGTGCGATCCTTCTCGATACGCCACTGTCGATCGATCGCGGCGAAGTCACCGACAAGGGCTCGATCAATCAACGTGCGGTACTGGATCATCGCGCTGGCCTGATTGACGAGCTTTATTCGCCAACGCCAGCAGCCCACGTGATAACGCTTTAGCCAACGCCGAAGAAACAATTTCGCCAGGGAGAGCACCATGCAGTTAAAGGATCAGTCCGCCATCGTCACCGGGGGTGCATCGGGATTGGGCGCCGCGACCGCACGTGGGCTCGCGGCCCAGGGGGCCAAGGTTGCCGTGTGCGACCTCAACGCCAAGCTGGCGGAAAGCGTCGCTGCCGAAATCGGCGGTGTCGCGGTTGTCTGCGACGTCTCCGACGCGGCCTCGGCCGAGGCCGCCATCGTCAAGGCTTCCCAAGCCCACGGCCCGGCGCGGGTGCTGGTGAACTGCGCCGGCATCGGCGTCGCCAAGCGGGTGATCGGCCGTGAAGGCCCGATGCCGCTCGCCGATTTCGAGAAGGTAATCAAGATCAATCTGATCGGCACCTTCAACATGCTGCGGTTGGCGACGGCGGAAATGTCGAAGCTGGAGCCGCTCTCGACCGGAGAGCGCGGCATCGTCATCTGCACCGCGTCGGTCGCAGCCTATGAAGGCCAGATCGGGCTATCGGCCTATTCGGCGTCGAAGGGCGGCATTGTCGGAATGACACTGCCGATCGCGCGCGAGTTGGCGCAGTTCGGCATCCGCGTGCTCACCATCGCGCCCGGCCTGTTCCTCACGCCGCTGTTGGCCAATTTGCCGCAGGAGGCGCAGGACAGCCTCGCCGCGGCGATCCCGTTTCCGCGCCGGCTCGGCCATGCCGACGAGTTCGCCTCGCTGGCGCTGCACATGATCGACAATCCCTACCTGAATGGCGAGGTGGTGCGGCTCGATGCCTCGCTGCGCATGGCGCCGCGCTAGGGAGACCGTATGTTCGTCCACCGGCGCGATGTGCAGATCCAGTGGGGCGACTGCAATCCCGCCAACGTCGTTTACTACCCGCGCTACTTCGAGATGTTCGACGATTCGACCTCGATCATGTTCGAGGCGGCAGGCTTCTCCAAGCAGGACATCGTCCGGAAGTATGGCCTGGTCGGCATCCCATGGTGGATACACGGGCGAAATTCCATATCGCCTCCACGCATGGCGACTGGATCGCGATCGAAAGCCGGGTTGAGGGTTTCAAGCGTTCGAGTTTCGAGGTGACCCACAAGATGTTCAAGGGTGAGGTGCTGGCAATCGAGGCGTTCGTGACCCGGGTGCTGGTCGGGCGTCATCCGA
The DNA here is from genome assembly GCA_028290305.1 of Bradyrhizobium sp. The sequence continues at coordinate 20,742 of JAQGKC010000197.1, read as the reverse complement.
ATGACCCGATGCGGCTGAAATCAGCGCCTATGCCGGAGGAAATCATTGCCAGGTTCATGCGGGGCTGACTCAGCCACCCACATCGCCTAAAGAGGGGGCTGAATTACCAGTCGATTTTTGCTTTTAGAAAATAAGATCCAAGGGAGGAATCAATGAAAAGGGTTTATCTGTCCGCCGTGGCATTCGCGGCGGCTCTGGCGCTGCCGGGATCGCCGGCATTGGCGCAAACCAACGAAATCACCATCGGCATCTCGATCTCCACCACCGGTCCGGCCGCGGCGCTCGGCATTCCCGAACGCAACGCGCTCGAATTCGTGGCGAAGGAAATCGGCGGCGTGCCGCTCAAGCTCATCGTGCTCGACGACGGCGGCGATCCGACCAACGCCACCACCAACGCGCGCCGTTTCGTCACGGAGTCCAAGGCCGACGTCATCATGGGCTCATCGACGACGCCTCCGACCATTGCCGTCTCCAACGTTGCCAATGAGGCGGGAATTCCCCACATCGGTCTGGCGCCGTTTCCGATTACGCCGGAGCGCGCAAAATGGTCGGTCGATATGCCGCAGCCGGTGCCGATCATGGGCAAGGTGCTCTACGAGCACATGAAGGCGCATAACATCAAGACCGTCGGCTATATCGGCTACTCCGATTCCTACGGCGATCTCTGGTTCAACGACTTCAAGGCCCAGGGCATTCCGATGGGCATGACGCTGGTCGATGAAGAACGCTTTGCGCGGCCGGATACTTCCGTTGCGGGACAGGTCCTGAAACTGGTCGCCGCCAATCCCGACGCGATCCTGATCGGCGCGTCCGGCACGGCGGCGGGATTGCCGCAGACCGAGCTCCGCAATCGCGGTTACAAGGGCTTGATCTACCAGACCCACGGCGCCGCCAGCATGGACTTCATCCGCATCGCCGGTGCGGCGGCGGATGGTGTGATCATGGCGTCGGGTCCGGTGATGTATCCGGAAGGCCAGCCCGATAGTGCACTGACCAAGAAGCCGGGTCTCGCGCTCAACACCGCCTATGAGGCCAAGTACGGTCCCAACAGCCGCAGCCAATTTGCGGGACATTCCTACGACGCCTTCAAGGTCCTCGAGCGAGTCATTCCCGTTGCCTTGAAGACGGCAAAACCCGGAACGCCGGAATTCCGCGAGGCCATTCGCCAGGCTTTCCTGAGCGAACGTGAAATCGCCGCGACCCAGGGCGTCTACAATTTCACCGAAAAGGATCGCTACGGTCTCGACGATCGTTCGCGCATCATCCTGACGGTGAAAGACGGAAAATACGTTCCCGCGATGTGAGCGGGGGCCTTCTCCCCTCCCCCTTGCGGGCAGGGGAATCGCATATGGCAGAATTGAGCTGCGCGTTGGTGCGTGCCTCGCACAAGCTCTCAGCGGGTCGTCCCTGCGAACGCAGGGACCCATCACCCCTGGCCTCAAAAGTAGAAAAAGGCCTCTGCTCCAGTGCGAAAACGAGAGTCTGCGCCGTATGGGTCCCTGCGTTCGCAGGGACGACTCGTTGAAACACCGCGCAAAACTGGAAAAATTCGCCAGCGGACCCCACAGAAGATTCCATATGCAATAGCCCTGCCCGCAAGGGGGAGGGGAGTTGCGTCGCGATCGTTGCGCAGCTCGATGTATGACTCTAAATCGCACTTACTTCGGAATGCTGAAAGCCCAGATAGCTCGCGGCGACGCGCTGGTTGGTCGCGACCTCGCCGGCAGGACCGTTCAGGATGAACTCGCCAAGCTCCATCACATAGGCGCGGTCGGCGATTTGCAGCGCGGCTTGCGCGTTCTGCTCGACCAGCAGCACCGACACGCCGGCTGACCGCAACTCGCCGATGGTCCGGAAAATGTCGGCGACGATAATCGGCGCCAGCCCAAGGCTGGGTTCATCCAGCATCAGTAGCCGCGGCGCGCCCATCAAGGCGCGGCCCATTGCCAGCATCTGCTGCTCACCGCCGGATAGTGTTCCCGCCAATTGCTTGCGGCGTTCCTTCAGCCGCGGAAACAGCGTGTAGACCCGCTCGAACGAGTTTGCGGCCGTCGCCTTCGCGATCCGGAACGCGCCGAGCTGCAGATTGTCCTCGACGTTCATGGTGCTGAACAGTTCGCGATGCTCCGGCACGAGGCTAAGGCCGGCCGCGACGCGATCCTCGATATCGAGCGGCGCCATGTCCTGGCCGGCGAAGCTCGCGCGGCCCTTCAGCGGCAGGATCCCCATCACGGCATTCAGCAGCGTGGTCTTGCCGGCACCGTTGGCGCCGATGATGGTGACGATCTCGTTGTCGGCGACGTCGAGCGACACCGCGCGGACGGCTTCGACCTTGCCATAGGCGACATGCGCATCGGCGACCTTCAGCAGTGCGCTCTTGCCAGGATTCATGCGACCGCTCCAAGATAGGCCTTGATCACCTCGGGATTGGTCTTGATCGCTTGCGGCGTGCCCTCGGCGATCTTGGTGCCGAAGTCGAGCACTACAATACGGTCGGCCAGATCCATCACAAAGCCCATATCGTGCTCCACCAGCAGCACCGACATGCCGCCGTCGCGCAACTGGCGCAGCAGCGCCGCGAGCTGCTGTTTCTCCATATGCCGCAAACCCGCGGCCGGCTCGTCGAGCAGCAGCAGCATCGGGTCGACGCACAGCGCGCGTGCGATCTCGACGATGCGCTGCTGGCCGAGCGACAGGCTGCCCGCCAACGTGTTGATCTGATCGCCTAGTCCGACCCGCTCGATCTGGCGCGCTGCTTCCGCCAGCAATCTTGCTTCGTCCGACCGGTCGAGCCGGAACATGCTGGAGATGGCGCCGGACTGGCCGCGCAGATGCGCGCCGATCGCGACGTTTTCCAGCACGGTCATATCAGGCACCAGCTTGACGTGCTGGAAGGTGCGGGCGATGCCGAGTTTCACCACTTCCTGCGGCGTGGCGTTATCGATGTTCCTGCCGAGAACGGAGATCGTGCCGCCGGACGCGGTGAGCACGCCGGTGATCAGGTTGAAGGTCGTGCTCTTGCCGGCGCCGTTCGGCCCGATCAATGCGACGATCTCGCAGGCCTGCACGTCGAACGAAACGTCGTTGACCGCCACCACGCCGCCAAACTGTTTGCGCGCATGGCCGACCTGCAGGAGGACGGCAGGAGAGCCGACCGGTCTCACGCGTGCAGGCAGCGTCAGGGATGTATCGGGTCGCTTGCGGTTTGGTTTGAACGGCAGCCGCGCCATCACCCAGGGCCAGACGCCGGTCGGCGCCAGTTGCAGCAGCGCCACCAGCAGGATGCCGAACACGATGGTCTCGAGCTGGCCTTCGCCATGAAACAGATACGGCAAATAGCTCTGAAGAATCTCTTTCAGGATGACGACGATCGCAGCGCCAAGCACGCCGCCCCAGACATAGCCGGCGCCGCCGACGACCGCGATGAACAAATATTCGATGCCGGCCTGGGCGCCGAACGGGGTCGGATTGGCGGCGCGCTGGAAATGCGCATAAAGCCAGCCGGACAGGCCAGCCAGCACCGCGGCATAGATGAAGACCAGAAGCTTGGCGCGGGGTGTCTGCACGCCGAACGCCTCGGCGGCGATGTGGCCGCGCCGCAGCGCGCGGATCGCACGGCCGGTGCGTGAGTCGAGGAGGTTCATGGTGAGCAACGCGCTGATCAGTACCGCGATCCAGATCGCGAAATAGATCGTCCCCGGGTCGATCATCCTGAGCGAACCGATTGACAACGGCGGAATGCCGGAAATGCCGTCGTTGCGTCCTAAGAATTCGAGCTTGCTGAACAGATAAAACAGGCCGATGCCCCAGGCGATGGTGCCGAGCGGCAGATAGTGGCCCGACAGCCGCACCGTGACGAGTCCGAGTGCGACCGCAGCAATGCCGCTGACCAAAAGCGAAAGCGGCAGCGTCAGCCACGGCGACAGGCCGTAGGTCGTCGTCAGCACCGCCGTCGTATAGGCGCCGAAGCCGCAAAACGCCGCCTGGCCGAATGAGGTGAGACCGCCGACACCGGTCAGGATCACAAGCCCCATCGCCACCAGCGCGGAGAGCCCGATATTGTCCAGCAGCACGATCCAGAACGGCGGCATGCCCGGGATGAACGGGATCGCCGCCATGACCAGCGCGAACACGATGATGGGCAGCCGCTGCGGCATTGCGATCAATCCTTCTCTTCCTCGACCGCAGGCGCTGCCAGCGACCGCAAGACGAGAACCGGAAGGATCAGCGTGAAGACGATGACTTCCTTGAAATTGCTGGCATAGAACGAGGAGAAGGCTTCGACAGTGCCGACCACCAGTGCTGCGATCGCAGTCAGGGGGTAGCTGACGAGGCCGCCGATGATCGCCGCAATGAAGCCTTTCAGGCCGATCAGGAAGCCGGTGTCGTAATACAGCGTCGTGATCGGCACGATCAGGATCCCCGAAATCGCCCCGATCAAGGAAGCCATCAGGAATGCCAGCTGTCCCGACAGCGTGGTTCTGATGCCGACGAGACGCGCGCCCAGACGATTGACGGCGGTGGCGCGCAATGCCTTGCCGTACAGGGTGAAACCAAAGAACAGCCACAGCCCGATGATGAGGGCGACGGTGATGCCGTAGACGGCGACGCTCTGGCCGGTGAAGCGCAGCGGACCGACGGTGAAGGCCGCATCCGAAATCGTCGGGCCGCGCTGGCCTTCGGCGCCGAAAAACACCAGGCCGAAGCCCTGCATGGCGAGATGGCAGCCGACCGAGGCGATCAACAATACCAGCACCGAGGTGTGAGCGATCGGTTGGAATGCGATGCGATAGAGAAACAGCCCGATCGCCGCGACGATGGCGAGCGACAGCGCGATGTTGATCGCGATCGGGGCATGGTGGCCGGCGAGCCAAAAGGTCAGGGCGAAGATGACCGAGGGCAGGATGATATTGACCGCGAGCGCGCGCCCGACGCGGCGCAGATGCAGCGATCTGCGGCTGACGAATAAATCGAGGCAGAACGCCACCACGCCCATCGCTACCGCCAGCCGCGCGGTGCCCGGGACCTGGCCTGTTGACAGCGAGGCATAGGTCAGCGCGCCATAGGTGACGAACTCGCCCTGCGGAATCAGGATCACGCGCGTGACGGCGAACACCAGCACCAGCGCAAGGCCGAGCAACGCATAGATCGCGCCATTGGTAATGCCGTCCTGCACCAGGAACAGCATGATCGTCGTGTTCAAGACCGGACGCTCCCCCTCAGACGTCGGCCGATCGCGGCCTTAAAGGGCCGTCCGACCGTCCGATAACAGCAGTTGAAAAATGCTGCCGGTATTTGATATGGTGCATAACAATTATCAAATATAATCTCAAGGCCCAGCTGTTGTGCGGGGCCATTTCCAACCTATCGGGATTGCGAGCCTCGAGCGATGACCGTTTCCAAAACCGCCGTCGATCTTGCCAAGGCGTCACGTCCCGCCCGCAAGGAACGCGCCAATGGCGCGACGGAAGACGTTGCACTGCAGATGGGCGAATTGTCCGAGCTCTTGGGCTATTCGCTCAAGCGCGCGCAACTGAAAGTCTTCGAGGATTTTCTGCGCTGCGTCGCGCCGTTGCAATTGACGCCCGCGCAATTCTCGGTGCTGCTGCTGCTCGACAAGAACCCGGGACGCAACCAGACCGAAATCGCCAATACGCTTGGCATCCTGCGGCCGAATTTCGTGGCGATGCTCGATGGCCTCGAAAGCCGCGACCTGTGCGCACGGATGCGCTCGACCAACGATCGCCGCTCCCACATTCTGATGCTGACCGACAAGGGCCGGGCGGTGCTGGCGCGCGCGAAGAAACTCGTCGCCGCCAAGCACGAAGCGCGTCTCAACGAATTGCTGGGACCCGCCAACCGCGCCGCGCTGCTGGGCATGCTGGCCACCATCGCGCAGGAATTTTAACAGTCCATCATTCCGGGATGCGCTCCGCCGTCATTGCGAGGAGCGAAGCGACGAAGCAATCCAGCTATGTTTCGCATGCCGCCTCTGGATTGCTTCGCTTCGCTCGCAATGACGCTGGAGGTATCTACACCCCATCCACCAGAATCACCCTGATATCGTTGACGTTGGTTAGCGTCGGGCCGGTCAGCACCAGATCGCCGGTGGCGGCGAAGAATGCGGTGGCGTCGTTGTTGTCGAGAAAGGCGCCTGGGTCGAGGCCGAGCGATTTCATCCTGGCGAAGGTCGTTTGATCGATCATTGCGCCGGCGGGATCGGTCGCGCTGCCCGCGCCGCCGTCGGCGCCGTCGGTATCCGCCGCCAGTGCCGAAATACCTGACGTGTCCTTGAGAAAGCCGGCCAGCGCCAGCGCGTATTCCTGGTTGGGGCCGCCGCGACCGTTGCCGCGCACGGTCACGGTGAGTTCGCCACCCGACAGGATAGCAACACGTTTGCCCTCGGCGCGCGCCTGCAACGCAAGTCGCGCATGATCGGCCGCGACGCTGCGGGCCTCGCCTTCGAGGTCTGCGCCCAGATCGGTGATCACGTAGCCCGCCTCCCGCGCCACTTTGATGGCGGCGTCGAGCGAAGCCCTGGGCCGGGCGATCAGTTCGAACTGCGCACGCGCAAAGGCGGCATCGCCGGGCTTGCAACTCTCGTTGCCGGCATCATCGAGCGCACGGCGGATAGCGTCGTCAACCGCCAGGCCATATTTCGCGACGATGGTGCGCGCGTCGGCCAGCGTGGTCGGATCCGGCACCGTCGGTCCCGAAGCAATTGCGGACGGATCGTCGTGCGGTACGTCCGAGATCGCCAGCGTCACGATTTCGGCGCGATGGCCGGCACGCGCCAATCGGCCGCCCTTGATCCGCGACAAATGCTTGCGAACGGTGTTGACCTCGCCGATCGGCGCGCCCGATCGCAGCAGCGCCCGCGTCACCTGCTGTTTCTGCGCGAACGACACGCCCTCGGTCGGCGCGATCCAGTTGGCGGAGCCGCCGCCTGATAGCAGCACCAGCAGCAGGTCGTCGACATCGGCGTCCTGCGCCAGCCGCAAGCTGTCCTCCGCGCCCTTCAGTCCGGCCTCGTCGGGAACGGGATGGCCGGCTTCGACCACGCGGATGCGCCGCGTCGGCAGGCCGTGGCCGTGACGGGTGGTCGCGATGCCGAGCAGGCGAGAGGGCTCGAGTTCGAGTGCATCGAGATAATGCCGCTCCGCGGCGACGGCCATGGCGGCGGCGCCCTTGCCGGCTGCAAGGCAGATCACCCGCCCTTTGGGCACCGGCGGCAGATGCGCCGATAGCACGACGTCGGGGTGCGCGGCGGCAACGGCGGCATCGAAGATTGCGCGCAGGAGAGGGCGTCTGTCGGTCATTGCTTCACGAGACTCGAGATGGAAACGGCGGTAGCGCCGGTTATCCATCCGATTGCGGCAAAAGAAAACCCCCGCGAAAGTGATGCGGGGGCTTTCGTGAGCGCGCAAGGGCCGATCAAAGCGAAAGGGCGTCAGCCCCCGACGTCGGCGCTGATGACGTCGCCGAACAGTTCCCACTTTTCGCCCTTGAATCTCATCAGTTGAAGCTGGCTGAGCGGAGCGAAATCGGTCGGGCTGGTGTTGATCTTGATGCCGGGCAGCAGCACTTCGGTCCGGAAATCCTTCAGGTTTGCCGCCTGCTTCATGATGTTTTCGCGGGTAAGCACGTCACCGCACTGTTTCAGCACCTGAACCAGGGTCTGTGACACGCCGTAACCGACGACGGTCCCGCCGTCGAGCTTGTCGCCTTCCGGAAAATCCTTCGTCATGAATGCATAGAATTCCTTCATGCCGGGATCATTATTCCACTGCGGATCGGAAGCATCCTTCAGGTAGGCGGCAGAAATAACGTTCTGCGAATTCTCGTAGCCGGCCGGCTTGATCACGCTGCCGACGGACGCCGAGACGTTGTTGAGAAAATGCAGCGGCTTCCACTCGATCTCGGCGATCTTCTTGATCGCTTGCGCTGCGAACTTCGGCGTCGTGATATTGATGAAAATATCGGCGCCGGTCGATTTGAGTTTGACGATATGATTATCGATGGTGGGCTCGGTGGTTTCGTAGCTTTCCTCGGCGACGATCATTGAGGCGGCCTTGGCGCCGAGCCCATCCTTCAGGCCCTTCAGATAGTCCTTGCCGTAATCGTCATTCTGATAGAGCACGGCGATCTTCGCGTTGGGCTTTTCCTTGAGAATATACTTGGCATAGATCTGCGTTTCGCTCTGGTAGTTCGGCTGCCATCCCATGGTCCACGGAAAATCCTTGGGATCGTTCCATTTGGTGGCGCCGGTGGCGACGAACAGTTGCGGTACCTTCTTGGAATTCATGTATTTGTGGATCGCCGAGTTCGGTGGCGTTCCCAGCGAATTGAAGACAAACAAAACCTCGTCGCTCTCCACCAGTTTGCGCGCCTGCTCCACCGTCTTCGGCGGGCTGTAGGCGTCGTCATAGCTGATGAAATTGATCTTGCGGCCATTGATGCCGCCGGCATCATTGATCTTCTTGAAGTAGGCCGCTTCGGTTCTGCCGATCACGCCGTAGGCGGACGCAGGACCGCTGTAAGGCATGATGTTGCCGATCTTGATTTCGGTGTCGGTGGCGCCGGTGTCGTATTTCTTTTGGGCAAGCGCGCCGCTGCTGGTTACGGCGAGCAGCGCGAGGGCGGCCGAAAAGGCCCCCAATCGCAACTGGATAGCAGGCATTTTGATCTCCCTGGATCTCGGTTGATTGTGTCTGTTTTTTTGATTGGGAGCGCTTCTCGGCCCCTATGAGCATTGAATACCCTTCGAGGCTGCTCATCAAGAAAAAGCCCCCTGCGACAAGGTCGCAGGGGGCGTCATTTAGTCGAACAGGGCTGGTTGCCGGCTAGGAGCGTCAGGCTCAGCCGCCGATTTCACCGCTGATGACAGGGCCAAACAGGTCCCACTTCTGGCCCTTGAACTGCATCATCTGAAGTTGCTCGATCGGATAGAAGTCGGTGGCGCTGGTGTTGATCTTCACACCGGGAAGCAGCGTGTCGGGCGCAAAGTCCTTGAGGCTTGCGGCCTGCTTCATGATGTTCTCGCGGGTCAGGTTGTCACCGGCTTGCTTCAACACCTGAACCACGGTCTGAGCCTGGCCGTAACCGAATACGACCGAGCCGTCGGCCTTGTTGGCTTCCGGTGCGTATTTGGCGAGGAAGGCGTAGAACTTCTTCATGCCCTCGTCGTTGTCCCACTGCGCGTCAGCGCCGTCCTTGGCGTAAGCCGCGGAGAGGATGCCCTGGGCATTTTCGAAACCGGCGGGCTGCAGCACCGAGCCGACGGAAGCGCCGACGTTGCTCTGGAAGTACATTGGCTTCCAGGCGAGCTCAGCGACTTTCTTGATGCTCTGGGCGGAGAACTTCGGCGTAGTCATGCTGAAGTACACGTCGGCGCCTGAGGATTTCAGCTTGACGATATGCGAGTCGATGCTCGGCTCGGAAACCTCGTAGCTTTCCTCGGCCACGATCATGGACGATGCCTTTTCGCCGAGACCGTCCTTGAGACCTTTCAGCAGGTCCTTACCGAAATCGTCGTTCTGAAACAGGATCGCAATTTTGGCGTCCGGCTTCTCCTTCAGCAGATACTTTGCGTAGATGCGGCCTTCGCTCTGGTAGGGTGGCTGCCATCCCATGGTCCAGGGGAAGTCTTTTTGGTCGCCGAACTTGGTGGCGCCGGTCGCGACAAAAATCTGCGGGACCTTTTTGGAGTTCAGATATTTCTGAATGGCCGAATTCGACGGCGTTCCAAGCGGGCCGAACAGGAAAAGAACCTCATCGCTCTCCACCAGCTTGCGCGCCTGCTCGACCGCCTTCGGCGGGCTGTAGCTGTCGTCATAGCTGATGAAATTGATCTTGCGGCCGTTGATGCCGCCCTGCTCGTTGATCATCTTGAAGTAGGCGTCTTCGATCTTGCCGATCACGCCATAGGCCGAAGCCGGGCCGCTATAGGGCATGATGTTGCCGAGCTTGATTTCGGTATCGGTTGCACCGGTGTCGTATTTCTTCTGGGCGAGCGCGCTGCCGGCGGTGGCAGCGAAAGCAATGACCGCCGTCGAGAATGCGGCGATACGTAATTTTTGTTTAGGAAGCATATGGTCTCCTCAGTTTTTTCTAAGTTTGCCGATCAGTTGCTGGGTAACCATCGCCACTTGCCTTGCGCCGTGCGGCACCAGGAAGATGACTAGGAATAGAAGTACGCCGAAGACGGCGCCGGACAGGCCCTTCGAGATTCCCTCCGCGATGTTCGGCACGAAGATGATGAATGCCGAGCCCACGATCGAGCCGGGCAGCCATCCCACGCCGCCGACAACCATGCCGAGAAACAGCGAGATAGCGAGCGTGATGGTGTAACTATCCGGTGCAACGAACTGCACGGCGATCGCGCCGAGGGCGCCGGCAACACCGGTGATGCCGGCGCTGACGCCGAACGCCAGTGTCTTGTACAGCGCGACGTCGATGCCCATGGCAGATGCCGCGATCTCGTTGTCGCGGATCGCCATGAAGGCGCGGCCGGAGCGCGATTTCAGAAGATTGACCGAGAAAATATAGATCGCGATCGAGACCGCCAGCGTGAAATAATACAGCCACATGTCCTGCGACATCGGCAGGCCGAACGGCGCATCAGGTTTGGTCACGACCAGCCCCTGCACGCCGCCGGTCCAGGGTTCGAACACCCCGAGTTTCAACAGCTGCGGCATGGCGGTCGCCAGGGCGAAGGTTGCCAGCGCCAGATAGACGCCGCTCAAACGCAGCGCCGGCTGGCCGAACAGAAATCCAAAGCCGAAGCAGATGATGCCGGCGATCGGCAGCGTCAGGGCGTAGTTGATGTCGGCATGTTCCATCAGGATCGCCGAAGTGTAGGCGCCGACCGCGTAAAATGCGCTCTGGCCCAGCGAAAACTGGCCGCTGCCGCCGGTCAGAATGTTCAGCGCCAGCACGGCAAGCGCGTAGATCAGCAACATCGTCATCTGGAAGATGATGAAGTTCTTCACGAACAGCGGCACGACGATCAGCAGCGCCAGTATGACCAATGAGGTTCCGTAGCCGAGCGTCATGGCCCTCTTGGGAACGGCCTCGACGGCCGGGGCTTCGGTGACGACTTCCTGAACTGTGCTCATGATCAAACTCGCTTCACGATGGGCCGGCCAAACAGGCCAGCCGGCTTGACAACCAAGACGGTGATGATCAGCGCCAGCGCGATCGGCAGTTTCAGTTCGTTGCCGACGCCGGGGATATAGGTCCCGGCGAGATTTTCGAAGATGCCGACCAGGAAGCCTCCGATGACAGCGCCGAGCGGACTGGTCAGGCCACCGAGCACCGCGGCGGCAAATCCGTAGATCAGCACGCCGCCCATCATGTTCGGCTCCAGAAACACCACCGGCGCGATCAGCATGCCGGCGATGGAGCCAATCGCGGCCGCCATGCCCCAGCCAAGCGCGATCATCCAGCTGGTATTGATGCCGACCAGCCGTGCCGATTCAGGCAACGACGCGGCGGCGCGCATCGCGAGGCCGATTCGCGTGTACCGAAAAAAGAAGAACAGCAGGATAAGCAGGACCAGCGTGACGCCGATCATGCCGGCCTGATGGGTCGAGATGAGCTGACTGCCGAGAAACGGCGACGATCCGAACGGCGTCGGAAATTGCTTGATCGTGAAGTCCCAGATCAGGCCGGCGACGCTGTTGATGATCGCGAACAAAGCAATGAAGCCGGCGACGTTGGTCAGGATCGGCGCCTTCGCCAGGGGCTTGAACAGCAGCCGCTCGATGACGATGCCGCCGATGAAAGACAATACCAGGGTAATTATGAACGCTCCCCAGTAAGGCACGCCCCATTGCATCAATTGCCAGGCGGTGAACGTCGAGAACATCGCCATCTCGCCCTGGGCGAAATTGAGATGATCGATCGCCTGGTAGATCATGACGACGGCAAGCGCCATGCAGGCATAGATCGCGCCGGTGGCGATGCCGGCCAGGACCTGGTTGGTAAAAAGCTCCATGGCCGCGCTCCCTCAATATCCCAGGTAGGATTTACGGACGTCTTCGTTGTTCGAGATTTCGTTGGCACTTCCCGACATCACGATGCGCCCGGTCTCGATCACATAGGCCTTGTCGGCGAGCTCCAGCGCCAGCTGCGCGTTCTGCTCCACCACCATGATGGTGACCTTGTCCTCGCGGTTGATCTTGCCGAGGATTCGAAACAGGTCGCGCACGATCAGCGGCGCCAGTCCGAATGACGGTTCGTCCAGCAGCATCAGTCTCGGACGCAACATCAACGCACGGGCGACCGCCAGCATCTGCTGTTCGCCGCCGGACAGCGTTCCGGCCTGCTGGGTGTGCCGCTGCTTCAGGACGGGAAAATGATCGTACATGCGCTCGATGTCGGAAACGATAGCGGCCTTGTCGCTGCGCGTGATGGCGCCGAGCTGAAGGTTTTCCTCCACCGTCATGGTGGTGAACGTGCCGCGGCCTTGCGGCACATGGGCGATGCCGAGACGGACGATGTTTTCAGTCGAACGGCCGGCGAGCGAGGTGCCTTCGAACTCGATCGCCCCGGTGGAGCGCACCATGTTGCAGATCGCGCGCAAGGTCGTGGTCTTGCCGGCGCCGTTGGCGCCGAGCAGCGTGGTCATGCTGCCTTCGTTGAGACCAAACTCGAGACCGTGAAGCGCCTGGACCTGGCCGTAATAGGCGCGCAGATCTTTTACATTGAGCATGGCGGTCATTGGTCCTTGCTCCCCAGATAGGCCTTGATGACATCAGGGTCGGATTGCACCGTGGCCGGCGTTCCCTCGGCGAGCTTGCGGCCGAAATTGAGCGCGACGACATGGTCGGCGATCGACATCACCAGTCCCATGTGATGTTCGACCAGCAGGACGGTCATCTTGCGCTCGTCGCGAATGCGGCGGATCAGATCGCCGAGTACATAGACTTCTTCGTGGTTGAGGCCGCCGGCGGGCTCGTCGAGCAGCAGGATCTTTGGATTGGCGGCCAGCGCGCGCGCCAGCTCGACACGTTTTTGGGTGCCGAACGGCAAACCGGAAACCGTCACATGCGCGACGTCTTCGAGATCGAGATAGCCGAGGATGTCATGGACGCGCTTGTTGAGTTCGGCCTCGCCGCGGCGAACCCAAGGCAGTTTCAGCGAGTCGCTGATAATATCGCTGTTGGTGCGTGCGTGGGTGCCGACCCGAACGTTGTCGAGCACCGACAGATTGGGAAACAGCGCGACGTTCTGGAAGGTGCGGCCGATGCCGATTTCGGCGATCCGGTGCGGCGGACGCCTTAGGATGCTCTCACCTTCCATGAGAATGTCGCCGGCGCTTGGCTGATAGAGCCGGCTCAGGCAGTTGAAGAGTGTGGTCTTGCCGGCGCCATTCGGCCCGATCAGGCCGAGGATCTGGCCCTGATGCATGTCAAAGGACACGCCGTTCAATGCGATGATGCCGCCGAACACGACGCTGACGTCGCGTACCGCAAGCAGGGGTGACTGCCCCTGCGCGAGCTGTGCCTGCGTCATTTCGTTCCGCCCGAATATCTCGTTGGGCCGGATTGACCGTGCGAATTTGTTCGCCGGTCATAACGATGCAGATTACCTGATCGCCTCAACCACACGTGCAACTTTCCCTCCTGTTTTCAGTTTTTTGTTTTCTTCTTTTTTTGATTGCGGCGCTGCGCCACCCAAGGCCGCTTCGATGTTCCTTACCATCGCCACGAGGCGAGGTCCAATATCGTGGCGCAGCCGGTCTTCCGTAAAACGGAAGGCGGGCGCGCCACAATTAAAGGCGTAAGGACCAGTTCCGTCATTGAGCTTTAGTGCCACGCCGACGGCGTGCACGTCGTCCTGCCATTCGCCCGCCGAGATCGTAAAGCCAAGCCGCTGCACCGTTTCGCCGGAGCGTTCGATGCCGTCGCGCATTTTGGGCCAGCGGCTACCATAATGTTCGCGGAGTTCGCGCAATAATGAGGCACGCTCATCATTTGGCAGTGCCCAAATATAAGCCCGGCCCATCGCGGTCGTCGCAATCGGTATTCGCGAACCGACGTCCAGTTGAACGCCTAGCGTGAGACCGTTGCGGCTTTGGCCAAAGTAAATCATGCTGAGGCGGTCGCGGCCGCCGACGGCGACCGCGCCGCCGGTCTCGCGCATGACTTCTTCGCGGTAGGCTTCGGACAAATGCCGAACGCCGAGATTTGCAAGAGCGGCATACCCGAGCGCCATGGCCGAGGGCGCCAGCTGATATTTCTCGAACCGCGGAACCGGTGTAAGGTAGCCGAGCTTGGTCAGAGTATAGGTCAGCCGCGAAACGGTTGGCTTTGGCAAGTTGGTACGGGCCGCGATCTCTTGATTGCCAAGAAGCCCGTCATTGGGTTGGAATGCGCGCAACACATCAAGGCCGCGGGAAAGCGCGACGACGAAACTGCGATCGGTCGCCACTTTCTTGCCTGGACGTTTCATCGACTTCTGCTGTGCGGACCTCGTTGACAAGCGACGTGCTTCAAAATAACCCTCCGTGTCAAGATGTGGAATTAAATTCCGCAGTGCGAAATTGATAAAAACAAGGTATCCAAGGAGAGTGCCGTGAGCGAAGTGGTCAAGCTTGAGCGTCATGACGTTGTTGCCATCGTCACGGTCAACAACCCTCCAGTAAATGCACTGAGCGCCGCTGTCCGCGGCGGTATCCTGGAATGCATGAAAAGTGCAATCGCCGATCCCGAAGTGAAGGCGATCGTTCTGACCTGCGCCGGCCGCACCTTTATCGCCGGCGCCGACATCACCGAATTCGGCAAGCCGCCGAAGCCTCCGGGTCTGCACGAGGTGCTGACCGAGATGGAGAACAGCCCCAAGCCGATCGTTGCCGCCATTCATGGCACTGCGCTCGGCGGCGGCCTGGAAGTTGCGCTCGCCTGCCACTTCCGCGTCGCGACCAAGGACGCAAAGCTGGGCCTGCCTGAAGTGAAGCTCGGTTTGCTGCCGGGCGCCGGCGGAACGCAGCGTCTGCCGCGCGCGGTCGGTCCCGAACTCGCGGTCAAGATGATCGTCGGCGGCGATCCGATTGGTGCAGCGGAGGCGCTCAAGAGCGGCCTGATCGAGGAGATCGTCGAAGGTCCGGCCACAGGCGGCGAGGCATTTGCCCGCAAAGTGCTGGCGGAGAAGCGTCCGTTGCGCAAGCTGCGCGACGACGACAGCAAGCTTGCGGCGGCAAAGGCCGACCGCTCGATCTTCACCAGCGCGGTTGCGGCGATGACCAAGAAAGCGCGCGGGCTGGAAGCGCCGTTTGCCGCAGCCGATGCGGTCGGCGCCGCCATCGACCTGCCGTTCGATGAAGGGCTGAAGAAGGAGCGCGAGGGCTTCCTCAAGCTGGTGGCGAGCGATCAATCGAAGGCACAGCGTTACGCCTTTTTCTCCGAGCGCGAGGCGGCCAAGGTTGCCGGCGTGCCCGAAGGCACCAAGCCGCGCAATGTCGAGCGGGTCGCCATCATCGGCGCCGGTACCATGGGCGGCGGTATCGCGATGTCATTCGCCAATGCCGGTATTCCGGTGACGCTGATCGAGACCGGCGAAGAGCAGCTCAAGCGCGGCATGGGCGTGATGCAGAAGAATTACGAAGCGACCGCGGCGCGCGGCGGCATTCCCGCCGATGCGCCCGCCAAGCGGATGGGCCTGATCAACGGCGTGGTCGGGCTGGAAAACGTCAGGGATGCCGACCTGATTATCGAAGCCGTGTTCGAGACCATGGCGATCAAGAAGGAAGTGTTCACCGCACTGGATAAATTCGCCAAGCCGGGCGCGGTTCTCGCCAGCAACACCTCCTACCTGAACATCGATGAAATCGCCAAGGTCACAAAGCGTCCGCAGGACGTGCTGGGCATGCACTTCTTCAGCCCGGCCAATGTGATGAAGCTGTGCGAGATCGTGCGCGCGGAAAAGACCGCGCCGGACGCGCTGACGACGGCGGTTGCGGTGGCGCGCCGCATCGCCAAGGTGCCGGCGGTGGTCGGCGTCTGCGACGGCTTCGTCGGCAACCGGATGCTGGCGCAACGTGGCAAGCAGGCGGAAAAATTGCTGTTCGAAGGCGCGTTGCCGCAGCAGGTCGATGCGGTCGTGACCAAGTTCGGCATGCCGATGGGACCGTTCGCGATGGGCGATCTTGCCGGCCTCGATATCGGTTGGCGCTCGCGCAAGGATCGCGGCATCAAGTCGGAAATCGCCGACGCACTGTGCGAAGCCGGCCGCTTCGGCCAGAAGACCGGCAAGGGCTATTACAAATATGAAGCGGGTTCGCGCGCGCCATTGCCCGATCCGGAAGTCGAGAAGCTGATCGACGAGACCCTGCAGCGGCTCGGCCGCAAGCGTCGCGTCGTGAGCGACGACGAAATTCTCGAGCGCATGATGTATCCGATGATCAACGAGGGCGCGCGGATTCTCGAGGAACATATCGCGGCGCGTCCGAGCGATATCGATGTGATCTGGCTCTATGGTTATGGCTGGCCGATCTATCGCGGCGGCCCGATGTTCTACGCCGACCAGGTCGGCCTCAAGCACATCGCCGACCGGTTGTCATTCTACGCCAAGGAGACCAACGACCCCTCGCTCGAGCCCGCGCCGCTGCTCAAGCGCCTGGCCGCCGAAGGCAAGACATTTGCGTCGCTCGCGCAGACAGCGAAAGCGGCCTGATGGAATTGGAAATGATGCCTGTCCCCGCGCTCAGTCTCACCTCTCCCGGAGGGAGAGGTTGGATCGTTTTTGCGATCCGGGCGAGGGGTTTTGGCATATCGATAGATCGTACCCCCTCACCCCGACCCTCTCCCGATGGGAGAGGGAGGACTCATCGAACCGCGAGACGCTGAAGAATGCACCCCGGCGAAAAATTCTATCCGGAAGGCGTCCATTGGGACGACGCGATCGCGCGCGGGACGTTGCCTGACCTGTTGTCGAAGGCAGCCGTGCAGTTCGCCGCGCGGCCGGCGATCGAATTCCGCGACCGGCCGATCAGCTATCCCGAACTGGAAGCGATGGTCGAGGTCGCCGCCTCGGCATTCCTGCGTGCCGGCTACGGCAAGAACAAATCAGTAGCGCTGTTTCTCGGCAATTCGCCGGATCACCCGGTGAATTTCTTCGGCGCGCTGAAGGCCGGCGCTCGTGTCGTGCATCTCAGCCCGCTCGACGGCGAACGTGCGCTCTCTCACAAGTTAAGCGACAGCGGCGCGCGCATTCTTGTCACCAGCAATCTTGCGGCGCTGTTGCCGATGGCGCTGAAATTCCTCGAGAAGGGCCTGCTCGATCGGCTGATCGTCTGCGAGGACGATCTTTGGGGTGCGGTTGGCAATCCGCACACGCCGATCCCGGATCGTCCTGACATCGTGACGTTCAAAACGTTCGTCGATGGCGCAACCAGGCCGGCGCAGTGGCCCTCGGTTTCAGCCGATGACGTCGCCCTGCTGCAATATACCGGTGGGACCACCGGCCTGCCCAAGGGCGCGATGCTTAGCCATGGCAACCTGACGTCGGCGGTGTCGATCTATGACGTCTGGGGCAAAAAGTCGCGGGCCGAGCGCAACGCCATCGAGCGCGTGATCTGCGTACTGCCGCTGTTTCATATCTACGCGCTGACGGTGATCCTGCTGCGCAGCCTCGAGCGTGGCGACCTGATCTCGCTGCACCAGCGCTTCGACGTCGAAGCCGTGATGCGCGACATCGAAGTCAAGCGGGCGACGGTGTTTCCCGGCGTTCCCACGATGTGGATCGCGATTGCGAGCCTTCCGGACCTCGAGAGCCGCGATCTGTCGTCGCTGGTCAGTTGCGGATCGGGCGGCGCGCCGTTGCCGGTTGAGGTCGCCAGGATCTTCGAGCGCAAAACCAACATGAAGCTCAAGAGCGGCTGGGGCATGACCGAAACCTGCTCGCCCGGCACCGGCCACCCCCCGGAGGGACCGGAGAAACCGGGCTCGATCGGGCTGATGCTGCCGGGCATCGAGATGGACGTAGTCGCGCTCGACGATTCGAAGAAGGCTTTGCCGACGGGTGAAGTCGGCGAGATCCGCATCAAGGGGCCGAACGTCACCAAGGGCTATTGGAACAGGCCGCAGGAAACCGCCGAGGCCTTTGTCGGCGACCGCTTCCTGACCGGCGATATCGGCTACATGGACTCTGATGGCTATTTTTATCTGGTCGATCGCAAGAAGGACATGATCATCTCCGGCGGCTTCAATGTTTATCCGCAGATGATCGAGCAAGCGATTTATGAACACCCCGCGGTGCAGGAAGTGATCGTGATCGGCATTCCCGACGATTATCGCGGAGAAGCGGCGAAGGCTTTTGTCAAACTGCGCGTCGGCGCCAATCCTTTCACGCTGGATGAACTCAAGACATTCCTCGCCGGCAAGCTCGGCAAGCACGAAATTCCCGCGGCGCTCGATTTCGTCGATGAATTGCCGCGGACGTCGGTCGGCAAGCTCTCGCGCCATGAATTGCGCAACCTGCAACCCTTGCAGCAATCCTCACAACAACCCGCGCCGCCCCAGCAACAGCAACTCGCAACAGGAGGTCGTTCATGACCGACGCAGTTATCGTCTCCACCGCCCGCACCCCGATCGGCAAGGCCTATCGCGGCGCCCTTAACGCCACCGAAGGCGCGACGCTTTTGGGCCACGCGATCGGCGAGGCGGTCGCCCGCGCCAAGGTTGATCCGAAGGAAGTCGAGGACGTGGTGATGGGCGCGGCCCTGCAGCAGGGCTCGACCGGCGGCAACATCGCCCGCAAGGCGCTGCTGCGCGCGGGCCTGCCGGTCACCGTCGGTGGCACCACCATCGACCGGCAATGCGCGTCGGGCCTGCAGGCGATTGCGCTGGCGGCACGGTCGGTGATTTTCGACGGCGTCGAGATCGCGGTCGGCGGCGGCGGGGAATCGATCAGCCTGGTGCAGAACGATCACGCCAACAAGTTTCACACCCAGGATCCGGCGCTCTTGAAGATCAAAGGCGAAGTGTACATGCCGATGATCGACACCGCCGAAGTCGTGGCCAAGCGCTACGGCATTTCGCGCGAGCGCCAGGACGAATATTCGCTGGAGAGCCAGCGCCGCACCGCCGCAGCCCAGCAGGGCGGCAAGTTCAACGACGAACTGGCGCCGATCACCACCAAGATGGGTGTGGCCGACAAGGCCACCGGCGAGATTTCCTTCAAGGACGTTACGCTGTCGAAGGACGAGGGCCCGCGCCCCGAAACTTCGGCCGAAGGCCTTGCCGGCCTCAAGCCCGTGCGCGGCGATGGTTTCACCATCACCGCCGGCAATGCCAGCCAGTTGTCGGATGGCGCCAGCGCGTCGGTGATCATGAGCGACAAGGAAGCTTCCAGGCGCGGGCTCAAGCCGCTCGGCATCTTCCGCGGCTTCGTCGCCGCCGGCTGCGAGCCGGATGAAATGGGCATCGGACCGGTATTCGCGGTGCCGCGCCTGCTCAAGCGCCATGGCCTCAAGGTCAGCGATATCGACCTCTGGGAATTGAACGAGGCCTTCGCGGTGCAGGTGATCTATTGCCGCGACAAGCTCGGCATCGATCCGGAGAAGATCAACGTCGACGGCGGCGCGATCGCGGTCGGCCATCCCTACGGCATGTCGGGTGCGCGTCTCACCGGTCACGCGCTGATCGAGGGCCGCCGCCGCAAAGCCAAGTATGCGGTGGTGACCATGTGCGTCGGCGGCGGCATGGGCGCGGCGGGTTTGTTCGAGGTGCTGCAGTAAAGCGGTCGCGCAAAATGTGGATCAGGAGCGCGCCGCTGGCACGGTCTCACCTCTCCCATGGGGAGAGGTCGGATCGCCTTGGCGATGCGAAGCATCGTCCGGGGCGATCCGGGTGAGGGGTTACGCCCTAACGATAGACGGTACCCCCTCGCCCCAACCATCTCCCCATGGGAGAGGGGGCACGCTTCCGTTGTAGAGAATTTTTCGAAAATAATTCGCTCACAGGAGGATCCGATGGATCTCAGCTTCAGCAAGGAAGAAGTGGCGTTTCGTGACGAAGTGCGGACCTTTTTCAAAGAGAACGTGCCGTCTGCGACGCGCCAGAAACTGGTCGAGGGCCGTCATCTCAGCAAGGACGAGATGATCACGTGGTGGCGCATCCTGAACAAAAAGGGCTGGGGCGTGTCGCACTGGCCGAAGGAATATGGCGGTACCGGCTGGAGCTCGGTGCAGCATTACATCTTCAACGAGGAATTGCAGATGGCGCCGGCGCCGGCGCCGCTCGCATTCGGCGTCAGCATGGTCGGCCCCGTCATCTACACCTTCGGCAATGAGCAGCAGAAGAAGCATTATTTGCCGCGCATCGCCAATGTCGACGACTGGTGGTGCCAGGGCTTTTCGGAGCCGGGTTCGGGCTCCGATCTCGCCTCGCTCAAGACCAAGGCCGAGCGTAAGGGCGACAAATACATCGTCAACGGCCAGAAGACCTGGACCACGCTGGCGCAGTACGCCGACTGGATTTTCTGCCTGTGCCGCACCGATCCCGCCGCGAAAAAGCAAACCGGCATCTCCTTCATTCTGATCGACATGAAGTCGAAGGGCATCACGGTGCGTCCGATCCAGACCATCGATGGCGGTCACGAGGTCAACGAAGTGTTCTTCGATGACGTCGAGGTGCCGCTCGAAAATCTGGTCGGCGAGGAAAACAAGGGCTGGGACTACGCCAAATTCCTGCTCGGCAATGAGCGCACCGGCATCGCCCGGGTCGGCGTCTCCAAGGA
>JAQGKC010000190.1 GCA_028290305.1 Bradyrhizobium sp. | reverse complement strand
ATGAGACCGCGTGCGTGACGATGAAACAGCGAGACCGCGAGTTCCTGTTCGAGCGCGCTGACCTGGCGCGACACCGCCGACTGCGACAGCCCAAGCTGCTCGCCCGCATGGGTGAAGCTGCCGGCCTCCGCGGCCGCGTGAAACACTTTCAGCTTGTCCCAGTCCATGATCGCTCCAGGTGCGCGCGGTGAAGGTGCGCGCGGTGGCGGTTATTCGGCGGCGTCGCGGCGCATCTCATGCGCGGCGATAAAGCGTTCGGCTTCGAGCGCGGCCATGCAGCCCTGGCCCGCGGCCGTGACCGCCTGACGGTAGATGTCGTCGGTGACGTCGCCGGCCGCGAATACGCCCGGCACCGACGTAACGGTCGAATAGGGGGCTGTCTTGATGTAGCCGGACGGCTTCATCTCGAGCTGGCCGATCACCAGTTCAGTGGCCGGCGAATGGCCGATGGCGATGAAGATGCCGTCGATCGGCATCACGGTCGACGCGCCGGTTTTCACATGGGTCAGCACGGCTTCCCGGACCTTGAACGGGTCCTCGGAGCCGCGCACGTCCGACAGCGCCGAATCCCACACCACGTCGATCTTCGGATTCTTGAACAGCCGATCCTGCAGGATCTTTTCGGCCCGGAAGTGATCGCGCCGGTGCACGACCGTCACCCGGGAGGCGAAATTGGTCAGGAACAGCGCCTCCTCGACGGCGGTGTTACCGCCGCCGACTACGATCACGTGCTTGTTGCGATAGAAGAAGCCGTCGCAGGTCGCACATGCCGAGACGCCATAGCCCTTGAACTTCTGTTCGGATGGCAGATCGAGCCAGCGCGCCTGGGCGCCGGTGGCCAGGATCAGCGCATCGGCCAAGTAGACATGACCGGAATCGCAGGTCAGCCGGAACGGGCGCTGCGACAGGTCGGCCGTGACAACATGGTCGAAGACCATCTTGGTGCCGACATGCTCGGCCTGCTTCTGCATCTGCTCCATCAGCCAGGGGCCCTGGATGACGTCGGCGAAGCCCGGATAGTTCTCCACGTCGGTCGTGATCGTGAGCTGGCCGCCGGGCTGGATGCCCTGGATCAGAAATGGGTCCAGCATGGCGCGCGCCGCATAGATCGCGGCCGTGTAGCCAGCCGGGCCGGAACCGATGATGACGACCTTGGCGTGGATGGGAGCAGGCATAGGTCAGATCCCTCTCTTAAGGGAATTTGGTCAGCGCTGGATCGGAAAGCGCCCGAAAAGGCATCGCGGCGGCGCTGAAAGTGTCAAATCCAAGTCTAGGATATCTGGCGAGCTATGCAAGAATTGCAATCCATATCGGCGAATTTTCCCCGAAGTTGGGAAAAATGGCGCAGCGCACGCGCAATAAAATTGCGCATGGCATACCAGCTGCGCTAAGACTGTTGCCAATACACCCCGCAAGCATTGTCAGCCCAGGACCTGGACCCGCGTGTCGAAGAATCTTGACGAAATCGACCTCAAAATCCTCAGCGAAATCCAGGCCGACGGCCGAATCACCAATGTGGAACTGGCCAAGCGCGTCGGCATTTCGCCTCCCCCCTGCCTGCGCCGGGTGCGAACGCTCGAGGAAGCCGGCTACATCCAGGGTTATCGCGGACTGCTGGATCCGCGCCGGCTCGGTTTTGACGTCACGGTGTTCGCTTCGGTACACCTGTCGAGCCAGGCCGACGCCGATCTGCGCGCGTTCGAGGAGTTCGTGCGCGCCGAACCGCTGGTACGGGAATGCTGGATGCTGTCGGGCGAAGTCGACTTCATTCTGAAATGCGTGGCGCCCGACATGGCGACGTTTCAGGATTTCGTCACGCATCTGACGGCGGCGCCGCATGTGCGCAACGTCAGGACGTCGCTGGTGCTGCACAACTCGAAATACGAGGCCGCGGTGCCACTTGAATTGAAGGTGCCGGGCTGACCTACGCGTCCGGGGCGGCGCGAAGCGTCGAACTACGATGTGCCACTTGCACATCGGAGAATCTCGAGATTCCGGTTATGGTTCTTCGGACCATCCCGGAATGACGGTGTTCGCCTTAAGCGACGTCGCCATCAATTGCTTTTGCGCATCATCGCATCAAGGCTCCACGGGCCGCCGCCGGCGCAAGCCAGGAAGAGGCAGGCGAAGCAGAACATGATCGCGAGATTGCCCCCGTTCAACAACGGAATGAAGCTTCTCGGGAAATGCTCGATGAAATAGGCGAACGCCATTTCGCCCGCGAGGATGAACGCTGCCAGGCGCGTCAACAGACCGAGGATCAACAGTCCGCCGAAAACCAGTTCGAAC
The DNA here is from genome assembly GCA_028290305.1 of Bradyrhizobium sp. The sequence continues at coordinate 8,952 of JAQGKC010000190.1, read as the reverse complement.
ATGCCGGCGGCGCCGAAAAGCGAAAGCACTTCGACCTTGGCGAAAATCGGTACAGTCGGAAACTTCAGCAGCTTCGCCACACCGTACTGAAACATCAGCAGGCCGGTGATGATGCGGAAGATGCTGAGAACCATGGGTTGCCCGGCCGCAAGAGTTTTATTGATCTTCTCCATGGTGGCCTCTCAATCCCGTTTCATCGCAGCATCGACGCTCCACGGCCCTGCGCCCGCGGTCGACAGATAGAGGCAGGTAAAGCAGTACATGATGGCCAGCGTGCCGCCGTTGATCAGCGGGAAAAAGCTTTTCGGCGCGTGAACCATAAAATAGGCAAACGCCATTTCACCCGAGACAATGAAAGCCGCCGGCTGCGTCCACAGGCCGAGGATCAATAACGCACCGCCAATCAGTTCGATTAGACCTGCTGCGCCGATAAGGGACAGAGGCTGGACGTCGGCGTAGGCCGGGACCACGGGAAAGCCGATGATCTTTCCCATGCCATGCTCGATGATCATCAAGCCTGTGATGATGCGCAGCACACTCAAAGCGCGCGGCGTCCATGCCGCCATCATTTCATTCATGATTTATCCCCCCGAAGTTTTGACCCGCCAATTCGTATCGCGTCGTGGTCCTGAGGGAAAGCATATCGCGCCAGAAAATCCGCAGCATCTCGCAGGGCAACACGGGAATCTTGCCGCCGGCAATCGTTGGCGGCGGCCGTTATGACTGACGATACTGACGCCGGATTCAATACCGTTCCGCTGTCGATGACTGCACAAAAGAAAGAGGCCGGGAAAATATCCCGGCCTTCGCTATCTTGCGAAATTCAGCAACGTTATTCTAGCGCCACTCGACCTTGGTGATCTCGTAGGCCTTGGCGCCGCCGGGGGCGACGACTTCCACCGACGCACCCTTTTTCTTGCCGATCAGCGCGCGCGCCAGCGGCGAGGTGATGGAGATACGGCCCTTCTTGGCATCGGCCTCCGGCTCGCCGACGATCTGCCACACCGCTTTCTTCTCGGTGTCCTCGTCGACCAGCGTGACGGTGGCGCCGAACTTGATGGTGTCGCCGGAGAGCTTGCTGATGTCGATAATATCGGCGCGCGCGAGCTTGTCCTCCAGCTCGGCGATGCGACCCTCATTGTGGGACTGCTCTTCCTTCGCGGCGTGATACTCCGCGTTCTCCGAAAGGTCGCCATGCGAGCGCGCCTCGGCGATATGCTCGATGATGCGCGGACGCTCCACCGACTGGCGCTGCTTCAGTTCAACCTCAAGGGCGGCATAACCGCCTGCGGTCATTGGTACCTTTTCCATCATCTGTCTTCGTCCTTCAACTTTATGCGGACCAATCCGCGGCACGCACAAACGCCGAAACAGAACACCCTCATGACTGGCGAGTTCCAGTCATGCTGGGCTTCATTGCCGATCGATTGCCGGACGCAAAGTCCGGCCCAAGGATCAGGTTTCGGAAAAATAACTCTGCAGGGTGCGGACCTCAAGGTCCCCGCCCAGATAGGCGCGGATGCCCTGTGCGGCCGCCACGGCACCCGAAAGAGTGGTGTAATATGGCACTTTATGCAAGAGGGCAGCGCGCCGCAACGAGCGGCTGTCGGCCAGCGCCTGTGGCCCTTCGGTGGTATTGAAAACCAGCTGGATGTCGCCGTTCATGATGGCGTCGACGATATGCGGCCGTCCCTCCAGCACCTTGTTCACTTTTTCGGTCGGTACGCCATTATCGGTGAGGAAACGCTGGGTGCCCGATGTGGCCATCACCTTGAAGCCAAGCGAGAATAACAGCCGCACCGCATCGAGGATCCGGGTCTTGTCGATCTCGCGGACGGAAACGAACACCGTGCCCTTGCGCGGCACGCGGGTGCCGCCGCCGAGCTGGCTCTTGGCGAATGCGACTTCGAACGAACTGTCGATGCCCATCACCTCGCCGGTCGAGCGCATCTCCGGACCGAGCACGGTGTCGACGCCGGGGAAACGGGCGAACGGGAAAACGGACTCCTTGACGCCGACATGGTCGAGCTTGCGTTTCTTCAAGTTGAAGTCCGCGATCTTCTCGCCGGCCATGATCCTGGCGGCAATCTTCGCCACCGGGATGCCCATCACCTTGGCCACGAACGGCACCGTGCGCGACGCCCGCGGATTGACTTCGAGCACGTAGATGTCGCCATCCTTGATGGCGTATTGCACGTTCATCAATCCGACCACGTCGAGACCGAGCGCCAACTCACGCGTTTGCCGCTCCAATTCGCTGATCATCCTGATGTCGAGCGAATGCGGCGGCAGCGAGCAGGCGGAGTCGCCAGAGTGAATGCCGGCCTCCTCGATATGCTCCATGATGCCGACGATGAAAGTGTCCTTGCCGTCGCTCAGGCAATCGACGTCGATCTCGATGGCATCGGACAGATAGCGATCGAACAGCAGCGGATTGGTGCCGAGCACGGTATTGATCTGTCCGGTCTTGTCGTTCGGATAGCGCGCCTTGACGTCACCCGGCACCAACTCGGGCAACGTGCCGAGCAGGTAATCGCTGAGCTGGGTTTCCTCGCGGATGATCTGCATCGCGCGGCCGCCGAGCACGTAGGACGGACGCACCACCAGCGGCAGCCCGAGATCCGCAGCTACCAGCCGCGCCTGCTCGACCGAATAGGCGATGCCGTTTTTCGGCTGCTTCAGCCGCAGCTTGTCGAGCACGCGCTTGAAACGGTCGCGGTCTTCGGCCAGGTCGATGGCGTCGGGCGAGGTGCCGAGGATCGGCACGTCGGCCGCCTCCAGCGCGTGGGCGAGCTTGAGCGGCGTCTGACCGCCGAACTGCACGATCACGCCGTGCAGGGTGCCGTTCTGCTTTTCGGTGTCGATGATTTCGAGCACGTCCTCAGCGGTCAGCGGTTCGAAATACAATCGATCCGCGGTGTCGTAATCGGTCGACACCGTTTCCGGATTGCAGTTGATCATGATGGTTTCATAGCCGGCGTCGTGCAATGCGAAGCAGGCATGGCAGCAGCAATAATCGAACTCGATGCCCTGGCCGATCCGGTTCGGTCCGCCGCCGAGAATGATGACCTTGTTCTTGTCGGACGGCGCGCTCTCGTCTGCGAGCGCGCCCGCGAATGGCGATTCATAAGTCGAATACATGTAGGCGGTGGGCGAAGCGAACTCCGCAGCACAGGTGTCAATGCGCTTGAATACCGGGCGAACCCCAAGCGCGCGACGCCGTGCCTTGACGTCGGCCTCAGTGGTTCCGCCCAGCACTGCAAGCCGCGCGTCGGAAAATCCCATCGCCTTCAGGGTGCGCATGCCGAATGCGTTCGCGGGCAGGCCGTTCGTCTTGATCCTGGATTCCATTTCCACGATGCCGCGCATTTCCGCCAGGAACCATGGATCGATCTTGCAGGACGTGAAGATCTCGTCATTGCTCCAGCCGAGCCGCATCGCCTGGGCCACTTGCAGAAGACGATCCGGCGTCGGCGTGCCCAATGCGGCGCGGATGGCGTTCTTGTCGTCGCTGCGGCCGAGGCCTTCGATCTCGATTTCGTCGAGTCCGGTCAGCCCGGTTTCGAGGCCGCGCAAGGCTTTTTGCAGGCTCTCCTGAAAGGTGCGGCCGATCGCCATCACTTCGCCGACCGATTTCATCGAGGTGGTCAGCGTGGTGGCGGCGCCGGGAAATTTCTCGAACGCAAAGCGCGGAATCTTGGTGACGACATAATCGATGGTCGGCTCGAATGAAGCCGGCGTCGCGCCGCCGGTGATGTCGTTGGCGATCTCGTCGAGCGTGTAGCCGACCGCGAGCTTGGCCGCGACTTTTGCAATGGGAAAGCCGGTGGCCTTTGAAGCGAGCGCGGAAGAACGCGACACCCGCGGATTCATCTCGATCACGACCATGCGCCCATCGGCCGGATTGACGCCGAACTGCACGTTGGAGCCGCCGGTCTCCACCCCGATCTCGCGCAGCACCGCCAGCGAGGCGTCGCGCATGATCTGGTATTCCTTATCCGTCAGCGTCAGCGCCGGCGCCACGGTGATGGAATCGCCGGTATGCACGCCCATCGGATCGAGGTTCTCGATCGAGCAGATGATGATGCAATTGTCTTTTTTATCCCGCACCACCTCCATCTCGAACTCTTTCCAGCCGAGCACGGATTCCTCGATCAGGATTTCGTCGGTGGGGGAGGCGTCGATGCCGCGTTCGACGATCTCGATGAATTCATGTTTGGTGTAGGCGATGCCGCCGCCGGTGCCGCCCATCGTGAAGGACGGTCGGATGATCGCGGGAAGGCCGATGTCATCGAGCGCGCGCAGCGCATCGGGCAGGTTCTTGGTCTGGATCGAGCGCGGCGTCTCCAGCCCGATCTTGGTCATGGCCTCGCGGAAACGGCCGCGATCCTCGGCCTTGTCGATGGCATCAGCGGTGGCACCGATCATCTCGACGTCGAATTTCGCGAGCGTTCCTTGCCGGCGCAGCGACAGCGCGCAGTTCAGCGCGGTCTGGCCGCCCATGGTGGGCAGCAGCGCAAAGCCACCGGGAATGACGTAACGTTCCTTCTCGATGATCTTGGCGACGATCTCAGGCGTGATCGGCTCGATATAGGTCGCATCCGCCAATTCCGGATCGGTCATGATCGTCGCCGGATTGGAATTGACGAGGACGATGCGGTAGCCCTCTTCCTTCAGCGTCTTGACCGCCTGCGTACCCGAATAGTCGAATTCGCAGGCCTGGCCGATCACGATGGGACCGGCGCCGATGATCAGGATGGTGGAGATGTCGGTTCTTTTCGGCATTCACTCTCACGGGCAGGGAATTGGGCACAAAAAAAGGGCGCGCATACTGCGCGTCCCTCGAGCCAAGAGCGCGATCGTCCTCGCGCGCGGGTGGTCTTTAGAACAGATTTCGCAGCCGCGAAAGGGCTTTAAGAGCGCAATCAACCGGCATTTTATGCTGTTTTGAGCCGCGCCTGCCGTCCGCGAAGCAGGACCATCGCAAGCGCCGTCGCGACGCTGCTCCCTCCGACCCAGCCAAGGTCGGTTGGTGAAAGCGCGGTGAGGACGATTCCACCCAGTGCGCCGCCAGCGGCGAACCCGAGATACATGGCAGAGGCGTTCAGCGACACTGCGATCATCGAAGCATGTGGCTCGATGTGCACCAGATTAGCCACCTGGCCCGTGTAAAACGCCCATCCGCCGATACCCCAAAAAAATATCAGACTGAGCACAACCGCTCGGGCGTATTCCGGCGGCGCGAATTTCAGTGTGATCGATTGCAGCGTCAGCGCCATCATCATCGTGACCAGGCCCAAAGTTGCGGTCGGGACCGGGCCGATGCGGTCGGCCAGCGTGCCGCCCAGCATGTTGCCGATCGCCGCGGCGACACCAAAGATGAGCAAAGCGAGACTGATTTCCGTCGGGCTAAGCCCCAGATTATGCAGGGGGATTGCCAGATAGGTGAAAACGGTGAAGCCGCCCATGGCCCAGAATGCCGTGATTAAAAGAGCACGTAGCACGGCGCTGTGCCGGGCCACCGCGAGCCGCTGGCCAAGCGTAGCCGTGTTGCGCGGCAAGCCCCGCGGCAATCCGAACAGCAGCCCGGCGAGGGCGACGGCGCCCAATCCTGCAACCAGGATAAATGTCGCCCGCCAGCCGTAACGGTTGCCGATCCAGGTTCCCAGCGGCACTCCAAGTACGGTCGCGATGGTCATGCCTGAGGTCACGAGCGCGATGGCGCGGCCACGGCGTTCTGGGGACGCTATAGCGACCGCGACGGCAAGCGCGGTCGGCATGCACAGGCCGGCGCCCAGCGCCATCAGCATCCGGGACACCAGCAGCATGGCGAAGCTCGCTGCCACCACAGCCAGCAAGTTGCCGGCGATGAAACAGCACAGCGCGAGCGTCAGCACGGTTCGTCGGTCAAGATTATTGAACGTCACCGCCAGAATCGGCGAACCAACCGCATAGGTCAGGGCGTAGGCCGTCACCAGCTGTCCTGTCGCGGCCAGGGAAATCTGCAGGTCAGATGCAATAACCGGCAATAATCCAGCGATGACAAAAGCTTCTGTGCCAATCGCGAATGCCGCTACCGCCAGCCACAATACGCTCATCGTGTCATTCCTAGTTCAACAAGTATTGAACTATTGTGCACGAGCGAACGGATGTCAATTGGTTCAATAACTATTGAACATTGCGACAGCGGGCCCGAATTGTTATGACAAGCTATGAATCGCTCGATCCGCCATCCGACTCGTGAACAGATCGACCTGCCAATGGTGCTGGATTGCCTGAGCGATCCCACACGGCTTGCGATTGTTTATACCTTGGCAAAGCACGAGCGCGCTGCGACCGAATTGTGCTGCGGGGACTTCAATGCGCTCAGCGGCAAGTCCAATCTCGCGTACCATTTCGCGAAGCTGCGCGATTCCGGCCTGATGCAGACCCGAATCGTCGGAACCAACCGATTGATGAAGCTGCGCCGCGAAGATCTCGATGCGCGCTTTCCGGGTCTCTTGGATGCGGTGATCAAATCCGCAGCGCGCGATGCCGAGCGGTTGCAGTTTCCCGAGTGCGAGATTGTGGGCGCCGACTGATTTGCGATGCCGGTTACTATAGGGAAAGTTGGAGGCCCGGCCTGGATTTGAACCAGGATAAAGAGCGATGCACTGCTCTCGCGTCGACGCTTTCCGCCACCGGGCCGTGCCGATCATCGCCGATCGCGCTGCCGTGGGCTACGCCTAGCCTTGGTTAACCCTAACGGCAAGTCTCAGAACGCATGGCGCGCGACGAACGTCATCCGCCACGGATTGTGTCCGATGTTGAAATGCGCGCGCGAGGCGGTAAATCCGGCCGCCGCGAGTTTCGCAACCATCTCGGCTTCGCTGTAACGCTGCAGGCCGACGCGCGAGCGCAATTGCCGGTAATCCGATAGCGCGGTGCTGAGCAGTCCGAACAGGGCGTCTTTCAGAAAGCCGTGGGTCAGCGCGAAACGCAGCAACGCGATCACGTCCCTGGGCATGCCGACCTCCGGACGCAGGATATCGCCCAAAACCAGACGGCCGCCGGGTTTCAGGAGCCGCCGGATAACCGCGAACGCGGCATCGAGCTCGGCCGGCGTCATGTACTGGGCCACGGAGTTCATGATTGCGAGATCGATCGACTTTTCGTCCATTTTTCGCAAGTCATCGAGCGAGCGCACCCGGATCTTCGTATTCGGGGCAAACCGCGCGATCAGCCGACCGCGCACACCCGGCGCAGGCTCGGCTAGATAAAGTTTGCCGCAGGCCTCCGCTACCCGCGCCGCGGACAACGCTTCGCCACAGGCATAATCGAGCACTACCGCGTCCGGCGAGGAAATGTAGCCGATGATATCCTTGGCGATCAGCTGGAAATGAAGGTCGCGATGCAGCCTGCTCGCGTAAATCGTGTGCGTGGAATCGTAATAGTCGATCCAGTCGTCCATCGTCGCAGGGGTCCGGTAAAAACGGGGGTTCCGGTCACGGAACCGGCAGGGGATATGATGCGTTAGATGGTCCGGCGACCCGTGTCCATTGCCGTCAATTTCCAGTTTCCTAACAGGAAGGTCCATCGTGAGCAAAACCAAGCCTGACAAAACCTCCCCCGATCTCGATACGCCGACCGACCTGCCGCGCGCCGCGGTAGACAAGATTTCGGCGTCGCTCAACACGCTGCTGGCTGACGCCTTCGCGCTCTATGTGAAGACCAAGAATTTTCACTGGCACGTCAGCGGCCGGCATTTCCACGACTATCACATCATGCTCGATGAGCAGTCCGATGCGATCTTCGCTACCACCGATCAACTGGCCGAGCGGGTTCGCAAGCTGGGCGGCACTACGCTGCGCTCGATCGGGGATATCGGGAAGCACCAGACCATCAAGGACAACAATGAGAGTTATGTCCCGCCGCGCGAGATGCTGCGCGAATTGATGGAAGACAACAAGCACATCGCCGCCGCGATGCGGAAAGCCCACGAGCTTGCCGACGATAACAAGGATTCCGGCACCGCCGGCCTGCTCGAGACGTTCATCGACGAAACCGAGCGTCGCACCTGGTTCCTGTTCGAGGCCAGCCGCCAGGAAGGCAGCAACGCGGCGTAGGGCTGCTCCTCGCAGGTCGCTCTGCGAAGTGAGATAGGTCGGCCGCCGGCGCCAAGCGCCGGCGTTCCGTACACTCCTACTGAGCCGACAAACCCACCATTACCTGCGTCTTCACGACTGGCGGAGGATTCCATTTGCCGGTCAGCGCCTCCGACTTCGGGCTGTAGAGGCGCATGGTCAGGTTGAAGGCTCCCTTCGGCGCCGGAAGCCAGTTGGCTTCCACGTCCTTGCCCGGACTTTCGTTCTGGAAGTAAAGATCGAGCGAACCGTCCGCATTGTATTTAAACGGCATCCAGCTGCTGACGGCGAAGCGGTTCAGGACGTTGCCGACCTGGAATCCTTCCTGATCGTAAAGGGTGATCGACCAGAAGGCATTGACCGGCGGTGTCGCGCCTTTCGCGAATGTGATGGTGTATTTGTTGGCGCCCTCCAGCGGCTTGCCGGATTCGTCGCCGAGATTGAGGGGATAAATGGCGTCCTCGACGAGATTCGCACCGAGCCCGACTTGCGAGACGATGGCCCGCTTCAGGTAGTAGTTACCGTAGACACCCATGGTGTCGGTGTTCATCGACCAGCCATTCGCAACCCGCGCCAGCGTCGACACCTTCCAGGCCATCAGCTTCTGCCCGTCCTGCGGCGCGGTTTTCAGCGCTCTTTGCACGACCGGATCGAGCTTGCCCATGTCAAAGCTCTTGCCGACCTCGATGCCGATTCTCCTCATCTGCGCGATGATCGGCTCATCGGTGACATGAGGCGGGTGAAGCTTGAGCAACTCCGCTGCATAGGCAAAATACCCGTCGGCCGTCATTGTATCGACCTGGACCTTTGGCGGCGTCTTCATATCGAT
>JAQGKC010000185.1 GCA_028290305.1 Bradyrhizobium sp. | reverse complement strand
TCTGTGCGGTCCGCGGGCGAATTTTTCCGGTTTTGCGCGGTGTTTCAACGAGTCGTCCCTGCGAACGCAGGGACCCATACGGCGCGGACTCTCGTTTCTGCACTGGAGCAGAGGCCTTTTTCTACTTTTGAGGCCAGGGGTGATGGGTCCCTGCGTTCGCAGGGACGACCCGCCGAGAGCTTGTGCGAGGCAACAACCGCACCAACGCGCAGCTCAATTCCGCCATATGCGATTCCCCTGCCGCAAGCGGGGCGAGGTAAAAAGCAAGTCTACCCCTTCACGTCCGGCCTTTCCGAGACCGTCGCGGGCTTGCCCTTGGCGCCGACAACGCGGACCTGGTCACCGTCGGCGATGCCATCGGGCGGAGCGACAATGATCCGATCCTCCGGAGAGATGCCTGAGGCCAGTTCGATGTCACGGCCGAGATCGCGGGCGATGGTTACGGTCTTGAACAGCACCTTGTCGTCCGAACCGACGGTCGCAACGCGCAGGCCGTTCTGGTTGAAGATCAGGGCGCTGGCGGGAATGTGCAGCGGCACGGCGTCGCGCTGAAGGCTCATGCGCACATTGGCATAGCCGCCCGGCATCAACTCGCCGTTGGGGTTATCGAGCGCCAACTGCATCCGCGTCGCGCCGGAGGAGACATCGACGGATTGCGAGGAGGCCTCAACCGTCGCGGGGAACGTCCGGTTCGGATAGTCCGGCATCGAGATGACGGCCTTGGCGCCGATCTTGATCGCGGGAACGTAGCTTTGCGGGACGTTGACGTAGACCCGCAGCTTCTTGATGTCGGAAACCACGAACATCGCGGGGCCGCTGCCGCCACCGGCATTGATGAGCGCGCCGACGTCGGTATCGCGGGAAGTGACCACGCCGTCGAAAGGTACGGTGATCTTCTTGTAGCCGGCCAGGGCCTCGAGCCGCTCGACATTGGCTTGGCCGGAATTGACCGCCGCCTTCTTGTTGGAGAGGTCGGCGGTGCGCTCGTCGATTTCCTGCATCGAGACGAAATTCGACGCGATCAGCGTTTTCCGGCGGTTCAACGTGGCCTCGGACAATTTCGCGCTGGCTTCCTGGCTGGCGAGATCAGCGCGCGCCTGCAGCAGTTGCTGGTCCAGGTCCGGCGCCTCGATTTCGGCGATCACCTGCCCGGCCTTGACCCGGGCGCCGATATCGGCGCTCCAGCTTTTCAGGTAGCCGCTGACACGCGCAAAGATCGGCGCGCGATAATAGGCCTCCAGCCTGCCCGGCAGATCGATGGTGGCGTTGAGAACCTTGGCGTCCGGCAGCACCACCGCCACGCTTGGAATGGCCTGATTATCGGTCCATTCGCGCAGTTTCGCGCCGGAGTCCTCGCGCGCCCGAATGCCGGTCACCACGACCAGTACCGCGGCAACGCCTGCCACCAGCCCGAAAATGCTCAACTTCCGGCGAGAGACCGGTGAGCTGTGTTCAGTGGGCATGTAACGTCTCCGGTGAGGCGGCGGCTTTGGCGCCTTGTTTCTTGTGTACCATACTAAAAACCACGGGAACAAACATCAGTGTGGCGACCGTAGCAAATATCAGGCCTCCGATCACGGCCCGGCCGAGCGGCGCGTTCTGTTCGCCGCCTTCGCCGAGGCCGAGCGCCATCGGCGTCATCCCGATGATCATCGCCAGCGCGGTCATCAGGACGGGGCGGAAGCGCACAAACCCGGCCTCGATCGCAGCCGCGATTGGATCGCCGAGCTCTTCATAGCGTTCGCGGGCGAAGCTGATCACCAGCACGCTGTTCGCGGTGGCCACGCCCATGCACATGATGGCGCCGGTCAGCGCAGGCACCGACAGCGTGGTTTCGGTCGAGAACAGCATCCAGACGATCCCGGCAAGAGCGGCCGGCAGCGCGGTGATGATCACGAACGGATCGGACCAGGACTGGAAGTTCACCACGATCAGAAAGTAGATCAGGACGATCGCGGCCAATAGCCCGAACAGCAACCCGGAAAACGCGCTGTTCATGGTCTGCACCTGGCCGAGCAGAACCACCGAACTGCCCTTTGGCACGTCCTTCGCGGTATCCGCGATCGCCGTCTTGACGTCCGCCGCCACTGCGCCGAGATCGCGCCCCTGCGGCGTCGCATAGATCTGCACCAGCGACTGGATGTCGTATTGGGAGACAACCGCGCTCGAGGTCGATCGCGTGATGTTGGCGATGCCGCCGAGAATCGGCGCGTTGGTACTGCCCGCGGTAATCGGCAATGTCTCCAGCGCGCTCAGCGAATCGATCTGGTATTGCGGGGTCTGCATGACGATCGAATACGACACGCCATTGTCCGGATTGAGATAGTAGGTCGGCGCGATCTGCGCACTGCCCGCCAGATTGACGACCAGGCTGTTGGTGACATCGCGCTCGGTCAGCCCGACATATTGCGCGCGGGTCCGGTCGACATCGATATTGAGGCTTGGATTATTCGGCGACTGCTGGATGCGCGCATCGGCGATGCCGGGTATCCGGCGTATCCGGCTCAGCAGTTTATTGGCATAGACGAAGTTGGCGGCGAGGTCCGCGCCGCGAACCTGCAGGTCGAT
>JAQGKC010000165.1 GCA_028290305.1 Bradyrhizobium sp. | reverse complement strand
TCCTTGTGATGCGCCAGGCACCACTTCGCCATGATCGAGCCGCCGCGCGAGACGATGCCGGTGACGCGGTTGGCGGTGAGGTGGATGTAGGGCAGCCGCACGCCGGCGTGGATGGTGAAGTAATCGACGCCCTGTTCGCACTGCTCGATCAGCGTATCCTTGTACAGCTCCCAGGTCAGCTTGACCGGATCGCCGTCGCATTTCTCCAGCGCCTGATAAATCGGCACGGTGCCGATCGGGATCGGCGCGTTGCGCAGGATCCATTCGCGGGTGGTGTGGATGTTGCGCCCGGTCGAGAGGTCCATCACGGTGTCGGCGCCCCAGCGGATCGCCCACACCATCTTGTCGACTTCTTCCTCCACGGATGAAGTGACGGCAGAGTTGCCGATATTGGCGTTGATCTTGGTCAGGAAGTTGCGGCCGATGATCATCGGCTCGAGTTCGCCATGGTTGATGTTGCAGGGGATGATTGCGCGACCGCGCGCGATTTCACTGCGCACGAATTCCGGCGTGACGAAGGCCGGCACCGAGGCGCCGAAGCTTTCGCCATCGGCAAGGGCTGCCTCGGCGCGCTCGAGCTGCACTTTACGCCCGAGGTTTTCGCGGGTGGCGACGTAGATCATCTCCTTGGTGATGATGCCGGCGCGGGCGAATTCGAGCTGCGTGATCATGTGGCCGTCGAGGCCGCGCAACGGCTTGTGATGCGCCTTGAACGATTTCGCGGCATGCGCGGCGCCGACATTGCCGTTGTCTTCCGGCTTGACGTCGCGGCCCTGATATTCCTCGACGCCGCCGCGTTCCTTCACCCACGCGATGCGCCCGCGCGTTAGCCCGGCATTGACGTCAATCACGATGTTCGGGTCGGTATAGGGGCCGGAGGTGTCATACACCGGCAGGTTCGGCTCGCCGGCGCCTTCGCTCAAGATGATCTCGCGCAAGGGGACGCGCACATCGGGCGCCTCATCCGGCGTGACGAAGATTTTTCGCGATGAGGCCAGTGGGCCGGTGGTGACGGCGGGAAGCGTGGTGTCGGGGTTGGAGCGGATGTTCATGGTGTATCCTCCTTTTAATTGTTGTCATTCCGGACGGTCCGTCCGGATGACGCTGACGGCTTTTGTTTCGTCATTGCGAGCGCAGCGAAGCAATCCAGCGAAGTCGAAGAAAGCTGGATTGCTTCGTCGCTTGCGCTCCTCGCAATGACGGCAGGTGCGTTTTGAAAATATCTCACGCGGCCTCCGCGTTTTTGCCGAGCCAGGCACGCACCCGTGCGTCCGGGTCGGCATTTTGGGTGACGTCGCTGACCACAGCGATGGAGTCCGCACCGGCTGCGAAAATGTCAGCGGCCTGTTCAAGCTTGATGCCGCCGATCGCGACCAGCGGGATGTCGCCGATGCGCTTTTTCCATTCGGTGATCTTGGGGATGCCCTGGGGCGCGAACCGCATCGATTTCAGCGTGGTCGGAAAAATCGGGCCCAATGCGATGTAGTCGGGATCGGCGCGCAGCGCGGTTTCGAGCTCGGCGTCGTCATGGGTCGAAATACCAAGCGTGAGGCCGGCGTCGCGGATTGCCTTGAGGTCGGCATCAACGAGGTCTTCCTGGCCGAGATGCAGATGTTTTGCGCCGGCGACCACGGCCGCGCGCCAGTAATCGTTGACCACGAGCTTTGTCGGCGTGCCGCTGATGGCAGCGAGGGCGTCGGTCACGATCTGCAGCGCCTCGCCATCGTCAAGGTTCTTGGCGCGCAGTTGCACCGTGCCGACGCCGAGCGCGGCGAGGCGCGCCACCCACGCGACGCTGTCAACGACGGGATAAAAGCGATCAGGATACGCGGAGCGATCAGGATACGCGTTGCGATCAGGATACGGCATGCCAGAATGGTGTCCCGATGACTGGGGTGGAAGGAGAGGCGAAGTCGCGGGCTTCCATCAGCCCGGCTTCGTAGGCGATGCGCCCGGCCTCGACGCCCAATCGAAATGCGGTCGCCATCGCGACGGGGTCTGCGGCTTTGGCAATCGCGGTGTTCAACAGCACGGCGTCGTAGCCGAGTTCGAGCGCCTGCGCCGCATGCGAGGGCGCGCCGAGGCCGGCATCGACCACCAGCGTGATATCCGGCAGCCGGTCGCGTAACAGTTTCAGCGCATCGCGGTTGATGATGCCCTTGGCGCTGCCGATCGGGGCCGCCCACGGCATCACCACCTTGCAGCCGGCATCGACCAGCCGCATCGCGACGCTCAGGTCTTCCGTGCAATAGGGAAACACCTCGAAGCCGTCCTTGATCAGGTGAGAGGCGGCTTCGACCAGGCCAACCACGTCGGGCTGCAGCGTGTCGTTGTCGGCGATCACCTCGAGCTTGATCCAGGAGGTGCCAAATAGTTCGCGCGCCAGTTTCGCGGTGGTGACGGCCTCGCGCACGCTGCGGCAGCCCGCGGTGTTGGGCAGCACCGTGACGTCGAGCTCGCGGATCAGCGACCAGAACGCGTCACCGGTCTTGCCGCCGGCGGACTCGCGCCGCAGCGACACCGTGACGATGCCGGCCCCCGAAGCGCGGATCGCCGCCTGCATGATCGCCGGCGACGGATACAGCGCGCTGCCGATCAAGAGGCGTGAGGAAAATTCACGGCCGTAGAAGTTCAGCATGGTGTCAGCGCCTCGTTGCATAGGCCGTCATCCCCGCGAAAGCGGGGATCCAGTATCCCAGAGCGCCTGAGCATGAATCGAGATGCCGCGGCGTACTGGGTCGCCGGGTCAAGCCGGGCGATGACGGATTAATTTGAAGCAGCTCACAACCCCTCAATACGTCGTCCCGGCGAAGGCCGGGACCCATACGCTGTGTCGTCTCGTTTCGGCGCTGGGGTAGATGCCTGCTGCAATCATCAACGCCAGGGGTTATGGGTCCCGGCGTTCGCCGGGACGACGAGCGGACGGCTTTTGCGCGAACGAGAAGGACGGCATTTTTAAAAAACATCATCCTCACCCTCCCTGCCGCGGGGTGATGATCTCGATCTCGTCGCCGTTCTTGAGCGGTGTCTGCGCCCAACGGCTGCGCGGCAGCACGTCGAAATTCAGCGCGATGGCGAAATGGGTGCCTTCATATTCGAGTTCGCTGAGCAGCGCGTCGACGCGTGACGCCGCGATCTCCCGCTGCTCGCCGTTGACGATCACGCGCATTGCATCACCTCGTTGTCGATCACGCCGCGCTCGACATAGCCAAGCGTCAGCTCCGCCAGCGCCGGCGCCAGCAGGAAGCCGTGGCGATAAAGTCCGTTGATCGCGATCTTCTGATTGTCGATCGCGATGCGCGGCAGATTGTCGGGGAATGCCGGGCGCAGCCCGGCGCCGAATTCGACGATGCGTGCCTCGCCAAACGCGGGATGCACCGCGTAGGCAGCGCTGAGCAATTCCAGCGCGGAGCGGACACTGACGCCGTTGTCCTCGGTCTCGATCGAGGTAGCGCCGATCATGAACTGGTTGTCGGCGCGCGGAATGATGTAGAGCGGCCAGCGCGGATGGATCAGGCGCACCGGGCGCGACAATTCGATTTCATCGCTCTCGACGATGATCATCTCGCCCTTGACGCCGCGCAGGTTGGCCTGCGTGTCGCGCGCGGAAAGTCCGCGGCAATCGATCACGATGCCGTCGATGTCATCGGGGTTCGTTTCGCTGTTGAATTTGATGGTGCCGCCGGCGGCGGCGAAGCGCGCATGCAGTTGCGGCAGCACGCGCCGCGGCTCGACATGGCCTTCATCGGCATAAAACAGCCCATCGCGGAAGCGGCCTTCGAGCGAAGGTTCGAGTTCGGTCATGGCAGCCACATCAAGCCGCCGATGGCCTGACGTCAGCTTGGCAAAACGTTCGAAATCGGCGCGGTCGCGTGGATGCGCCACCACCAATGAGCCGTTGAACGGCGTTTGCGGAAAGTTCTCGCGCCAAAGGTCGAGCGAGCGGATGCCGAGCCTGACGATGACGGGCTCGGAAGCCTCGGCCTCGCAGTAAGGCGCGAGCATGCCGCCGGCCCAGTGGCTGGTCGACTGCGTCATGCCTTGATCGCTGCGCTCGTGCAGCGTGACGTCGCGGCCGGCCTGCGCAAACAACAGCGCCTGCCACGCGCCGGCAATGCCTGCACCGATGATGGAGACGGGGGATTCCCCCCGCTGTGCGACGGGCAATTGCCCGCGCTGTGGCTTCGAACTCTGGTACATCCCTGTCCCTTCGCCGGCATGACCCGGATCAGGTTCAAAGGGTCACCGCGGTCTCGCACCCCTGCATCAAAGCAGGACCTTGAGCTTGCGGTCTCTCAGCTCCTCGTCGGAGCTCCCCTCGGAACGGGGCTAATGTAAGCCGATGGTGTGGGGTGTCAACGCGCGGCTTGTCCGTTTGCACGGCTTACTTGGGAACCTGCTGTGCGTTGGCGTCAACGGGGCTCGTGCCGGCCTCTCTCGGCGGCGCGCTGGCGAGCATCGGTTCGGGATGGTGGACGCGTTCGTGCCGCTGGCGTTTGGCGACCCCGTAATATCCGGCTGCGTAATAATGAATAGCGCGATTGTGGTCGCCGTTTGCAGCGCGGTAAGCGCCGGCGAGATATTTCACTGCGTAGGTGAGATTGGTGTTGGGGTCGCGCAGTCCTGCGGCATCGCCGGTATAGCCAAGGCTCCGCGCGGTCGCGAGCTTGATCTGCATCAGGCCGATGGTGCCGCCGCGACCGACCAGTGCAGGCTGGTAGCGGCTTTCACGCACGATCACGCGATGCACCAAAACTTCGGGTACCCCATTGGCCTGGGCGTGGGCGGCGACCAACGCGTCGTATTCGGCGCGCTGCGCCTGCGCGATTTCCGGAAATGGCAGCGCCGCCATGGCAGCGAGCCAGGCGAGCGACAACAATCGTTTCATCTGATGATTCGGCCTCGGCGGCGTGGAACTGCTGATAACGCTTAACACGCCCCAATTGTTGCAACCGCCGGGCAAAGATGTGGCCAAATCCCGGCTTTCTTTCCCGTTTGTCTGCGTCTACCGCGGCCGATTTACCAAGAATTATGCCCTGGCGTGCTTCGATCCCTTGGAAAATCCGCGAGATCCGGCCGCGCCAATGACCCTGTCCGTTACCCATACCGCTGATACCGCAAGCCCAATGCGCGGATTGCTGCCACTGTGGATCGGCGTCGGAATCTATGTGCTGCTTCTGCTGGTCGGAAACCGGCTGCTGATGGATCCCGATACGCTGTGGCATGTCACCGTCGGGCAGTGGATTCTCGACCATCGCGCTGTGCCCGAAACCGACGTCTATTCCCTCACCATGCGTGGCCAGCCCTGGATTTCGATGTACTGGGTGGCGCAGGTGCTCTACGCCAAGGCCTATTCGATATTCGGCTGGAGCGGGCCGGTGGTGCTGGCTGCCGCCGGGAGTGCGGCGACCTTCGCATTGCTGGCAAAATTCCTGAGCCGGCATTTGAGCGCAAGCACGACGACGGTGTTCGTCGCCGCGGCGCTGGCGCTGACCGCACCGCATCTGCTGGCGCGGCCGCATGTGCTGGCATTGCCGGTGATGGTGGCATGGGTCGGCGGATTGATCGCCGCCGCCGATCGGCGCGACGCGCCGTCCTTCTGGCTGTTGCCGCTGATCGCGCTGTGGGCCAATCTGCATGGCGGCTTTGTGCTCGGCTTGATGCTGGTGGCGCCGATCGCGCTCGATGCGGTCGTGAGCGCCGATGCGGCGTCGCGGAAATCGCTGGCGCTGCGCTGGGCGGTATTCGGGCTGGCCGCGCTGGTTGCAGCGTGTTGCACGCCCTATGGCTGGAATTCGATGCTGGAGCCGGAAAAAGTCCTGACGCTGGGCAGCGCATTGCCGCTGGTCACGGAATTTCGGCCGGTCGATTTCGGCAGCCTCGGTACCTTCGAAATCTGCTTGTTGCTGGGAATAGGATTTGCGCTGTTGCGCGGCATCCAACTGCCGCCGACGCGCATCCTTCTGCTGCTGGGATTGCTTCACATGGCGCTCTTCCAGAGCCGGGCTACCGAAATTCTGGCGCTGCTTGCGCCGCTTGTTCTCGCTGTCCCGCTCGCCAAACAGATCGGCGGCGCCGAGGTTTCAAATTCGAGCGCAGCACCACCGCCGCGCGGCCTGCTGTTCGCCGGCGTCGCCATCGTACTGATGGCGGGAACGGTTGTTTATGCCTCGGTTACTCGCTTCGAACCCAATGCCCGGCAATCGCCGGTCGCGGCGGTCGCGACACTGAAGAAGATGAATTTCACCCGCGTGTTCAACGACTACGATTTCGGCGGCTATCTGATCGCCAACGGCGTCGCGCCGTTCATCGACGGCCGCGCCGAAATCTATGGCGAGAAGTTCTTTGTCGATCACAACGCCGCGACTGGATTGATGGAGCCGGAAAAGCTGTTCCAGCTGCTTGATGAATACAAGATCGAGGCGACCTTGATGCGCACCCAAAGTCCCGCGACCAAGCTGCTCGATCACATCGACGGCTGGCAGAAAGTGTACGCCGACGATATCGCCACGATCCATGTCCGCAAGGCCGGCGCGTTGCATACCACCGAACCGGCGGTCGATCTGAGGGTGAAGTGAGTTGCAATCGGGGATTTCGGCAGCGCCCATGACCATGTCCGTCACCCATAGCGCCGAGAGCGCAAGTCCGATGCGCGGCCTGCTGCCGCTGTGGGTCGGCGTCTTCATCTACGCGCTGCTGGTGCTGACCGGGAACCATCTGCTGATCGACCCCGATACAATGTGGCAGATCACCGTCGGTCAGTGGATATTGGACCATCACGCGGTGCCGGAGACCGACGTCTATTCCTTCACCATGCGCGGCCAGCCGTGGGTCTCGACGCAATGGCTGGCGCAGGTGGTCTATGCGAAGGCCTATGCGCTGGCCGGCTGGAGCGGGCCGGTGGTATTGGCCGCGACCGCGAGCGCGGTGACCTTCGCGCTGCTCACCAAATTCCTCACCCGGAACTTGAGCGAAAGGGCCGCGCTGGTATTCGTCGCCGCGGCGTTGGCTTTGACCGTGCCGCATCTGTTGGCGCGACCGCATGTGCTGGCATTGCCAGTCATGGTGGCATGGATCGGCGGATTGATCGCTGCCGCGGATCGGCGCGGCGCGCCGTCGTTCTGGCTGTTGCCGCTGATGGTGCTGTGGGCCAATCTGCATGGTGGTTTCGTGTTCGGCTTGGTGATGATTGCACCCATTGCGCTCGACGCCGTCCTGAACGCCGATGCACATTTGCGGAAATCGCTGGTGCTGCGATGGGCGGCATTCGCCGCCGCGGCGCTGATCGCCGGTTGCTGCACGCCCTATGGCTGGAATTCGCTGCTGGCGTCGCAAAAAATCCTCGCGCTCGGCAGCGCGTTGCCGCTGATCGCGGAATGGCGGCCGGCGGATTTCGGCAGCGTCGGCCCGTTCGAGGTCTGCCTGCTCGTCACCATTGGGCTCGCGCTGTTTCGTGGCGTCAAGCTGCCGCCGCTGCGCATTTTACTGTTGCTGGGATTGCTGCACATGGCGCTCGCCCAGGGCCGCGCCAGCGAAATCCTGGCGCTGCTGGCGCCGCTTGTTCTCGCCGCCCCGCTGGCGCGGCAGATCCGCGGCGCGGACGACGATGCACAGTCCGCCGGCTCGCCACCGCAAGGCCTGTTGTTCGCCGGGCTTGCGCTGCTTCTGGTAGCGGGAACGCTGGCGTTTGCATCGTTCCATCGCTTCGAACCCAATGTCCGGCAATCGCCTGTCGCGGCGGTCGCAGCGCTGAAGAAAATGAATTTCTCGCGTGTGTTCAACGATTACGATTTCGGCGGCTACCTGATCGCCAATGGCGTTCCAACGTTCATCGATGGGCGGACCGAATTGTTCGGCGAGAAATTCTTCGTCGACCACAACGCCGCCAGCGGATTGATGGAGCCGGAAAACCTGTTCCGGCTGCTGGATGAATACAAGATCGAAGCGACTTTGATGCGCACCCAAAGTGCCGCGACCAAGCTGCTCGATCACATCGACGGCTGGCAGAAGGTGTATGCCGACGATATCGCCACGATCCACATCCGCAAGCCTGGCGCAGTGCATACCGCCGGGCCGGCGGCTGATCCGAAGGCGAAGTGAAATTTACGGTTCATCCGCCGCACATTCGGCGTCATCCAGAGGAGCGGCTCTTGGCCGCGTCTCGAAGGATGGGCACGTTGTCGCACCCATCCTTCGAGGCTCGCCGAAGCAGACGGTGCAAGTGCACCGTCGGGCTCGCACCTCAGGAGGGCGTCAAACTAGTAGCACCCGTTATTCTTCATCGCCGTTCAAAAGACGCATTGCTCTCCAAGAATAGTCAATGACAGGAGGCCGCTCGGTCCGACAGCAAGCCTGTCCAATTCTTCTTCAATCATCAAAAGAACAGAGGGAGATGCGCCATGGCTCGAACAGACTTCGGCTATTTGCCCCGCGAGAACCCTTGCGCCCAATGCGGCAAGCCGATCGCCACCCCCGAATGGATTGAAAACGGTCCGAACCGTACGTCCTATCTCTGGCATTGCTGGGTCTGCGACTACCGGTTCGAGGCGGTGGCTTTTTTCGATGAGCAGAAGCCGGATCGCGAAGCCCTCGCGGCCTGACGGTCAAGCTTCGGATTTTCGCTCAGGCGGCCGACTGCTGGCTCTGCTGGCGAACCGGCAATCGAATGCGAACGATCAATCCATGAGGTTGCCGGTCATTGAGTGACAGCCCGCCGCCATGTGCCAACACGATGGTGCGTGCGATGGAAAGCCCGAGACCGAAGCCCGCGGCCTCATTCATATTCCGGGCATCGTCGCCGCGTACAAAGGGTTCGAGCATGACATCCTTGCGCGCATCGGAAATGCCGGGACCATCGTCCTCGACCTCGATCGTGACGGTATCCGGCGACACCATGAGGCGGATGGTGGCCTCCGCACCGAACCTGACCGCGTTCTCCACGAGGTTGGTGATGCTGCGGTGCAGATCGTCGGGCCGGACCGTGGCCATGGCGTGTTCCGGGCCCTCGTAAGCGACCTTGTGCCCCATATCGGCGAATTGATCGGTGACAAGCTGCAGCGAGGTCGCGATATCCACCAACGTCATGGATTCGAGCTTGCGGTCGTTGCGCAGAAAGGAAAGCACGGATTCGAGCATCGATCGCATCTGGTCGAGATCGCCCAACATGCGGCTGCGATGCATGTCGTCCTCGATGAATTCGGAGCGCAGGCGCATCCGGGTAATCGGCGTGCGCAGATCGTGGCTGATGGCGGCCAGCATCTTGGTGCGGTCGTCGATCAGGGTCGTGATCCGTTCCCGCATGCGGTTGAGCGCCTTCGCCACGGACCGAATTTCTTCAGGGCCGCGTTCGGGCAGCGGCGCGGCGGCGCCGTTCAGGCTAAAACTTTCGGCGGCCCTGGCGAATGAGGACAGCGGCGCCGTCAAGGCGCGCGCCGCCCACAGGCCAAGCAGGGTGACGCTGGTGGCGGCAAACAGCAATGTCACGATCCATGGTCTAATCCAGAACGGACGTTGCCGCTCGTCCGGCGGGAGCTTTGCCGAAATCATCGCGCCGTCCGGCAGCACGATGCCGATTTTGTGGATGTCTTCATCGTGCGCGAGTGCAAAGATCCGGTAGCTGCTGCCGAGGCGGCGATGCAGACTACGCAGGTCGAAGCTGTCCAGTTCGTCCACCGTGGAAGCGGGACCCGCTGGAAGGCTTTCGACGTCCAGTTGCGGGAATGCCCGCGCGATGTCGGCAAAAAGCGCTGGCCGTCCGGCCGCGGGCGCCGCGCCGAGAAGCTGGACCACTGGAACCAGCTGACTGTGTCCGTGCTCGAACGGCGGATCGAATTGGTCCGGCCGATGGATCAGAAAAGTTGCAGTGATGATCAGGTGAATGGCGATGATCGAGGCGACCACCAGCGCTGCGATCTGTCCGCTGATACCCCTGAGATTCAGAAATCCGAGCAGCTTCATGATCAGCCGTTTGTGGGGGGCGTGACCACATCCACCGCAGGAGTAAACATGTAGCCGCCGGAACGCACCGTCTTGATCATGGTGGCGTCCTGCGGATCGGTTTCGATCTTGCGCCGGATGCGGCTGACCAGCACGTCGATGCTGCGTTCGAACGAGCCGGCGTTGCGCCCTTGCGTGAGATCGAGCAGGCTGTCGCGCGACAGCACGCGGCCGGGCCGCTCGCAGAAGGTTCGCAGCAGGTCGAACTCGGCGCTGGTCATCGCAACCCGCGCGCCCGCCGGATTGCGCAACTCCCGCAGCCTGAAATCGATCCGCCAGCCCAGAAAGGTGAGGTCGGTCGCGCCGTTGGTGGCGCTGATCGTCTGCGCGGCGGCCTGGCGGCGCAGCACCGCGTTGATCCGGGCCAGCAACTCGCGCGGATTGAACGGCTTGGCAAGATAGTCGTCCGCGCCCATTTCCAGACCGAGAATGC
>JAQGKC010000151.1 GCA_028290305.1 Bradyrhizobium sp. | reverse complement strand
GCCTCTGATGGGAGAGATCTGGGCTTGCGGGCCGATGTCTCAAATGTCATATAAACGGCGTTTTAGGACATTGTGGGACGCCGTCATGCAGCGCATCGGTTTCGTGGTTTTTCCCGGCTTTCAGGTGATGGGCTTTGCGGTCATCTCCGCCTTCGAATTCGCCAATGTCCATCTCGGCGAGCCGGTCTACGACGTGCAGCTGCTGTCCGAGACCGGCGGGCCTATCGCCGCCTCGATGGGCATGAGCGTCATGGCAAAACCGTTCGGCGATACGAATTTCGACACTCTGATTATCGGCGGCGGCACCGTGATCGAGCCGTCGACGCCGGGCCTGATCGAATTCGTGCGGCAGGCCTTGGCGCGAAACCGGCGCGTCGCCGCAACCTGTACCGGTGCGTTCATCCTGGCCGAAGCAGGCCTGCTCGATGGACGGCGTGCGACCACGCATTGGTTCTACGCGCGCGATTTGCAGGCGCGGTTTCCAAACGTGAAGGTGGAGGAAGACCGCATCTTCATCGCCGATGGCCCGGTATGGACCTCGGCCGGCGCGAGCGCGGGCATCGACCTCGCGCTGGCGTTGATCGAACAGGATTTTGGCGCGGACGTGGCCCGCGCCGTGGCCAAGAAGCTCGTGGTCTATCATCGGCGCGCCGGGGGCCAGTCGCAATTTTCGGCGCTGCTGGAGCTGGAGCCCAAATCAGATCGCATCCAGGGCGCGTTGGCCTACGCGAAGCGCAATCTCGCCTCGAAGTTGACGGTGAGGGAACTGGCGAAGGCGGCGCATCTCAGTCCACGCCAGTTCAGCCGCGCGTTCCACGCCGAGACCGGTCAATCCCCGGCCAAGGCGGTCGAGAACCTGCGCGTCGAGACGGCACGCCTGATGATGGAGCAGAGCCGGCATCCGATCGAAATCATCGCCCGGCAAACCGGCTTTGCCGATCGCGACCGCATGCGCCGCGCCTTCCTGCGCGCCTTCGGACAACCGCCGCAGGTGATCCGGCGAAATGCGCGCGGAAGCCGCAGCCTGAGGGTCTAGCCGCCTTTGAAGACCTTGTCGAATCCATGGTCGATCTTGCCCGCGTAGACGAGATCGTCGCCCTTGCGCCGGCCGACGAAGAGTCCGTCCCACTTGCTGCCGTCGAGCGCGAAGCCGGCGATGGTCAGGGTCTCGCGCTGCGCGCAGGTCTCAAGCAGGATCGGGCCCGGGTGGCGGGCAAGCAGGACTACGAAGTCCGGTACGAATCCAAGAAGACCGGAAAGTCCGCGAGGGCGGTGACACGCCGATTGCGCGCCATGGGCATCCGGGACAAGCCTACCGCACCAGCCTCGCCTTGGCAGAACGGCTTTGCCGAACGGCTAATCGGATCGATCCGGCGTGAATGTGTGGACCACATCATTGTCTTGGGCGAGATGCATTTGCGTCGGGTCCTGAAATCCTACGCCGACTATTACAATGGCGTCAGAACGCATCGATCCTTGAACAAGGATGCGCCGGTTTCTCGCCCGGTTCAGCGAACCGGTGTAATCAGTTCACGCGCCATTCTGGGCGGACTTCATCACCACTACGCCCGTGTTTAAGTTTTCGGTACACACAGGGATGAATGCGGCCCGTCCCTCCGCTCATTTCAGATCAATTGACACTGAGCGCTTGTTACGATTGATCAGATCGAATTCCATCGGAGATTCGATCCCAAGATCGCTGCTGCCGACGCGATCGAGACAACGCCTGCAGCTCTGAACGCGCTTCAATGTCGGGGGCTGGCCGATGTCTCGAGATGCGGGGATCTCGTTTGGCGAACTGGTTGTTGCCTGGAGATTCATTTGCGGAACGAGCCTTATGGAACGGCCGCTGTTGGCGCAATGCGGCCGGTCGTCGACCATTCGATCTTCGTGGTTTTTGACGTTCCCCCGCCCAGGTAACGGCGCCAGCGATTATCGCGGCCTACGTCTCTGGGTTTTGGGATGGTCTTACGGTAACGGACCTAAGTGATTTTCAACGGCCCGGCCCAGACTCCGAGTCCAGAGGTCAGGAGTTTTCGGGCGCGCCAAATTGCTACCATTCAGAACAAAACCGCGAACATTCTCGTTCGCAGTCTGGTAATAACCAAGCAAGATATCCCTGCCGCCTGTGATTCGGATCGCCTTTTCATCGACTCCAAACGCGCTGACGAACGAACGGATATAAGATTGCCGCGCATTAACTTCACCGTTGTCGAATTTGTCATAAGCCGTGAAGACGTATCGATCTCTTCGGGATCAATCGATAACCGCTAAACGACCGTTGGACCACGCCGGTTGCTGTAGCAAAGGCTGATATTCTCGAGTCATGAGATCATCTGGCATGATTACTGTCCTTGTGATGAACCCAAGAGTGCCTGCTTGACCGCCGCCAGCAACGCTGGACCATCGAAGGGCTTTCGAAAAAACCCTTGATGGCCTTGGGCGGCGGCGCGCTCCTGGGTTGCGGCTTCGTGGCGCGCCGTAATGAAAATGATAGGCAAGTCAGGACGCGCATCTCGCGCCAGCCGATGCAGCTCGAAGCCATTAATGAGCGGCATTCCGATATCGGCGATCAGACAATCGATCTCCGACAAAAGACCGCCATCGAGGAGAGACTGGGCGGAGGAAAACGAGCAAACCGAATGTCCCGCCGACTCCAAGAGTTCCTGGATCGACTCGAGAACTCGAACGTCATCGTCAACAACGGCGATTTTGGATTTATAAGAACCCATCATTTCGAAACCATTCCTGTATGCCGAGAATGGGTTATTGGTATTTCCAGCTTCTCGGCAATCCTTACGAGATCAGCCAGCGACGCGGCTTCCATTTTTTGCATGACCCTGCCGCGGTGGATCTGAAGCGTCACTTCACTGATTCCGAGTTCCGCGGCGGCCTGCTTGTTGAGCAGGCCACTAGCAACCAACGGCAGAACTTCGCGTTCACGCGCAGTCAGGCAGGAAAGGCGTTGCTGCAGCTTGGCCAGCTCCGCCCTCTCCAAGCGGGAGACGCGATCCTGACCTACCGCCGCGTTAATCGCCTCTATCAACTCCGACTCGCTGAACGGCTTTGCTAGAAAATCGACGGCCCCGCCCTTGATCGCCCGCACCGAAGACGGAATGTCGCCATGTCCGGTAATGAATACGATGGGTGGGTGATCTCTATCGGCAATCTGCTCTTGAAATTCCAAGCCGTTGATGTCCGGGAGCTTCACATCCAGAACCAGGCATGCAGGCTGGTCAGGCCTCGGAAAGCCGATGTACTCCGCCGCAGACCCAAATCCGATAGCACGCAAACGCAAGGACATCAGGAGTTCGCACAGTGCTTCGCGTATCCGATGGTCATCATCCACGATGAACACAATAGGCTCTTCCGTTGTCATTGTGACTCGCTCGAATAAGCTGGAAGGGTAAACGCGAGCGTTGTCCCGCGGGGCTCGTTTTTGAAAGCCCGCAGGCGTCCGTCGTGGGCCTCGATGATCGAACGACAGATCGCCAGGCCCATGCCCATTCCGTTTTCCTTTGTTGTGAAGAAGGGCTCGAAGATTCGCTCCACGTCTTCGACGCCGCCGCCGCGATCTCGGACCTCGACCAGCACCTCGTTCATCCCATCCCGTCGCGATCGGATCAACAGCGACTTTGGATAATCGTTGCTCGACTCCATCGCATCGATTCCGTTCCGAGTCAGGTTGATAAGAACCTGTTGCATCTGCACGCAGTCGACCAAAGTCGAAGGCAAGCTCCCTTCCAAGTCGGTTTCGATGCTGATGTTGTTCTTTGTGACGTCATCGCTGATCAGTTTGCACACTTCGGTGATCACCTCATTCAGGTTAACGGGTACTCTGGTTGAGACAGTCTGCTTGAATAGCGCGCGGATCCTGCTCACTACCTCGGCCGCTCCGTTCGCGTCGCGAATGATCCGTTCGACGGTGATCCGCGCGCGTTGCAGGTTAGGAGGCTCGGTGGATAGCCAGCGTTGGCACGCATGACTGTTAGCGATCACGGCAGCCAGCGGTTGATTGACCTCATGTGCAATCGAGGCGGATAGTTCCGCGAGGCTTGCTGCTTGCGAAGCGCGCGAGAGCTTGTCCTGTGCCGCGCGAAGTTCGTCTTGCATCCGGGTTTCATCTTCAATATCGACACACACGCCATACCACTGGACGATATCGCCATCGTCATTACGCAACGGCTCAGCACGTAAATCGACCCAACGGTACAAACCATCGACCCGGCGCAGCCGATGTTTCATGCTAAGTGTTGCTCCAGCTTGGACGGCGCGAGACCAAAGTCGTTCCAGCTCAGCAAGTTCATCCGGATGGACGATAGCTCGCCTCGCAAGGGATCCCACGCTTCCTCCCAAATGCCCGAAGCTGCCAAATGTCAGGCCCGTAAAGTCGGCCATGCGCTTGTTCAAATAGGACGGCTCTCCGTCGGGTGTCGCACACCAGACGAGAGCCGGAATGGCGTCGATGAGTAGACGGAGCTGTCGTTCGCTGCCGCGCAGGGCCTCTTCCGCCTGCCGGTTGTCATCGACGTCGACATCTACGCCATACCAATGAACGATACGGCCATCACTGTCGTGCAACGGCTCTGCGCGCGCATCGACCCAACGGTATACACCGTCAGCCCGGCGAAGCCGATGCCTCATGCTAAATGGTTCGCCGGTTCGAACGGAGTGAAACCAAAGTCGTTCCAGCTCAGCAAGTTCATCCGGATGGATAATAGCTTGCCTCGTAAGGGATGGCCGGCATCCGCCTTCCAAAAGGTCAGAACTATCCAACGTCATGCCCGTATAATCGACCATGCGCTTGTTCAAATAGGACGGCGTCCCGTTGGGTGTCGCACACCAAACGAGAGCCGGAATGGTGTCGATGAGGAGACGGAGCTGTTGTTCGCTGCTGCGCAGGGCCTCTCCCGCCTCTTTTTGATCGTCTATGTCGGCGTAGTCCAGAACGCTCGGGCTGGCATACACGACGTTGCCGGCCGCGTCGGTGGACGATCCGAGTCCCGGCGTGCTCCCCGCCATCAGGCAAGCCTGGCGCTCTGCACGATCTGTTGAAGTTGCCCTCTTTTTGCCTCGGATGAGCAAGCCGATGGCGATCACCGCCGTCAGGAGGGTGGCAAATCGCAGATAAACTCTGATGTCTGGCGGGAGGTTGAATCTAGGTAGAAGAAAGAAAAGGCCGAGCGCGAGACCGCAGATTCCGATCGAACGCATCCTCGAGCATCTGTCCTTGCAAATGTAGACAGCCGTGAGGACGGCCAGCAGGCCGGATGCCTCTCCGGAAAGCCAAGCGAGGACCATGCCGGCTGCGCCGACCGCAATTGCCGCGCCGTACGGATGGACCGAAGAAGATGCCTTCATCGCATGGGAACTCCTTGTTGCCGAGCCTCTGCGGTGCTGATGCCGTCGTCGACCGAACCCCGAGCGTTGCGATCATCGGTCTAAGTCCGTGAAGGCCGAAAAACAGATCGTCGTCGTGGACCGAGATCCGTCGCGGACCATATCAGAGCAAAGTGTCGCAGGACGTAATGGTAAAGCGTTATGGACAGGACGACGACGAATCGCTGTGGCCGGATCGGCGCTCACACAATTCTCGGACGTCAGCGCCATCGTTACACAGATAGCGACCCGAATTGCGGCCCGCCCGTCGAACTTATGTCGTCTAATAGAAACGCATAATGGGCGATGGTGCAATCAAGGACTACGTTTTCCATCCTGATCTCGGGCAATCGCTTCAAGGTCGAGTTGCTGCCGCGGAGCATGCCCTGCCTCGAAATGGTGGTGGCACGACCGCGACTGTAATCTCGTGAGACCCGCCGCGTGCCGGCCGGTTCTACACCTCGAAAGCGAGGCAACTAAATGAACGATGACGATAGCGGGCAGACTAACGATTGGAAGCGAGCTTTTGAGCGACGCTCCGCCGCCGACTTCGCAGATGCTTTGGCCGAGGATGTCGTTCTTGAGGCCACCATTATGTATAAACCCGTCGTAGAGCGCGAGAATGTCAAGTTAGTCATGGAAGCCGCAAGCAAGTTCTACGAGAACTTGATCTTTACCGATCAGGCGGTGGACGGCGTTGCTCGGCTGGTCTCGAGTTTGGTCGCTCGCAGCCGACCGCCGTGGGCCTCGACGATCGAACGACGGATCGCCAGGCTCATACCCATGCCATGTGAACAGTCGATGCTCGACTCCAATGTATCAATTCCAATACAGATCGGCTTAACAAGAACTGGTTGCATCTATGCGCGGTCAGCCCGCATCCCTCTT
Source organism: Bradyrhizobium sp. (assembly GCA_028290305.1). The sequence continues at coordinate 7,436 of JAQGKC010000151.1, read as the reverse complement.
TCGACCGGAGCTAATTAATCGCTGCGGCTTCGTTCATTTGTTCAAACGCTATTTGGGCTAAGGGGAGACGGTCGCAACGTCGTTTCGTGCCAAAAACAGTGTCCAAAGATGCTAACCATATCGAGTACCAAAAAACGGGAGCGCGCCGGGCGGATAACTTGATGCCTCGAGCACCGCATCTGCGCAATCGACGGGCATCAATTCAGTCAGTGGCGTCGCGGCGACCGCCGATCCCGCGACTGGAGCTGCCACGCCGAAGGCAACTGCGAAGAACGTCTTTTGCATGCTCACTATCCTTTGATCACGCGATAAATGCTAGTCCCCACACTGCGACGCAGGCGGTGCCCCACGGGATGTTTATTGGCGGTGTTACTGCGCTCTACTGCGAACCCATGGAATCTTTCAGTCGCGATCGATGATCCTGTGCTCTGTCCGCCATTCTCATCTCCATACTGTTAAGGAGATCGACATCTCATCGCGGAGCTGAAGTTTGGCCACGCCGTCGAAACAGTTTCCATCACACATTCACATGACAGCCGGCTCCCGGCGCGTGATGGTACAAGTCGAGCCGATCAACATCGATCGCCACGACGATGCGGCAGACAAACAAACAGGAGGCACACATGATCGACAGCTTTACCGTTCAGCACTGTGAGCATGTCAGCCAGCGTTCCTTCGAGGACGTCGTCGCTGTCTTCGAAGCCGAACTCGGCAGCGTCGAGGACCCCGCCATCATCCCGCGTGAGGTCGCCGCAGCTACCAGCCAAGCCGATTTCGAGACCCGCATCAGGGCCTACGAGGGCCGAAGCGGTTTCATGCGCTTTCTGACGAACGACCATGGCGCCTGGATGTCCAGGGTGGATGTGGAAGCCAAGATCCGGTCATACATCATAGGCAACCCGCTAATCGCTCAGACCATGATCACCCACGACCCCGCCGTCGGCCTCAACGTCCCGATAAGGGTCGTGGTCTACCAAACGGCATCTGGCGAGGCTCGTCTGGCCTATGACCTGCCCTCGTCCTTGATGAGTCGGCTGCACAACGACGACGTGTCCGCGGCGGCTCTCAAGCTCGATGCCAAGCTCCACGCTCTGGCGGTGCTCGCAACCGACGTAACAGCGAGCGATCTGCCCCTCGCCGGGACCTGCTACGTCTGATCAAGAAGGTGAGCGCTTAAGGCGCTTCCAATTGCCGGCCGAGCGCGGAACTAGATCGGTTATCCGAACAAGGCCAATCGTAAGTTTCTTCTTCCTGAAGTCCGCAGGCTACCCGGTCAATGCGTTCCGCATCATCGTCGGTTTGCGCGACTGGATTGCATCGACGTGACGAAAAAGCGGTGAAGGACAATACGACGTCAACATCTCGACAGTGGTCACGCCGCCGCTGTGACCGCGCCGGAGGAATTTTGCCAAGAACCCCTACCATCGAAGGAAGACAGATCATGATGATGAACAGACGTACCTTCTCTGCTACCATGATTGCCGGCGCTGCCGCGTCGCTGGTCTCCACGCGCGGCATGGCCGCAACTCCCGCTCCCGCGAAGGCGCGCAACGTCGTCCTCGTGCACGGCCTGTTCGCCGATGGATCATGCTGGTCCGAGGTGATCGCACGATTGCTGGCGGCGGGACTCAACGCTACGGCCGTGCAAAATCCTCTGACGACGCTGCCTGAAGCCGTCGCATCGGCGCAGCGCGTGCTGGATCGGCAGGATGGCCCGACGGTCCTGGTCGGGCATTCCTTTTCGGGGATGATCGTCACCGAGGCCGGCATACATCCCAACGTCTCGGCCCTCGTCTATGTGGCGGCGCGGGCGCCGGACGCGGGCGAGGACTACGCGGCATTGGCCAAGACATATCCAACGCCGCCGGCCTCCGCCGGCATCGTTTTCGACGGCGATGGAGGGCGCCTCAGCGAGGCCGCGTTCTTGGGCGATTTCGCCGGCGACCTGCCGGAAGCCAATGCGAAGGTGCTCTATGCAGTCCAGGATCCATTCCAAAAGGTTCTGCTCACCGGCAAGACCACGCACGCGGCCTGGCGGTCGAAGCCGAGTTTCTATGCCGTTTCCACTGATGACCGGACGATCAATCCCGATCTCGAACGCTTCATGGCCAAGCGCATGGGCGCCAAGACCATCGAAGTGAAGGCAAGCCATCTGTCGTTGATCTCCCATCCCGACGAGATCACCAGGCTGATCCTAGAAGCCGCCGGACAGCGCGCCTAGCCAAGTGGCCGGCCTCGGGGGGTGGCGGGCGATCGCCGCCCCGAAGTCGCCGCCGCACCAATGAAGGACGAGGAACCATGAAACGTTTTGGATCTGCGGCCTGGAGCGGCGACCTGCGCGATGGCAAGGGCCCGGTTTCTATTGAGAGCCATGCGCTCGATAGCTATCCCTACACTACTTCAGCCGCTACGGCGAGAAGCCGGGAGCCAATCCGGAAGAGCTCCTTGGCGCAGCCCACGCCGCGTGTTTTGCCAAGTCGTTCGTTCGAATGCTCGGAATGGCCCATTTCGAGCCGGAACAATTGGGTAGCGTGTCGGAAGTCGTCATCGACAAGGACAGCGATGGCTTCGCCATTACTTCGGTGCATCTTTCTGTCGTTGCCAAGATACCCGATATCGACGAAGTTACATTCCAATCATCGCGGTGAAAGCAAAAACCGGATGTCCGGTTTCAAAGCTCATGAACGCCAACATCAGCTTTGAAGCCAAGCTCGTTTCCTGATCTGTTTCATCCATCAAACATCTGCTGAGATCCGGCTGGCCCCGTGCCCTTCACATCGGCTCCGAAAGCGCCCTCGATGGATTCGGGCGCTCGGCCTCGGACACGTGATCGTCGCTTCCGGTCTGGGGAGGGCACTCGCCTATCACGGAGCCGACGTGCTCAACATCTGGCGGCCGACCGACTTCGAGATCGATCTGGTCTAATACACGGCCAATGTAGGCATGCGCTCGTCGATCCTCGATATCGCCGAGCCCGACGCCATGGCCCGTTTCAAGGCGCTCGTCTCCGGTGCCGACGTGTTCTTCTCTAACCCGCGCGCCGGCTACCTTGAAAAGTACGGCCTGACCGCGGAGGAGCTGGCCGAGCTTCGACTTGGCCTGATCCACGTCGAGATGTCGCTCTATGGCTGGTCCGGGCCGTGGGCCAAACGGTTCGGTTTCGACCAGAACGCCGGCGGCGTGTCCGGCGTGCTCGCCCGCGAGGGAACGCCCCAGCAGCCGAAGTTGACGGAGATTTTCGTCGTCAATGACTACGTCATGTCCTGGATCTCGAGCGTGGCGGTCGCCGCGGCGTTGAAGCGGCGCGCTGTCGAGAGGGCGGCAGCTATCGCGTCCGCATCAGCCTCGCCCGCCTGTCGATGTGGCTCTTGCATATGGGCGTCTTCGACAAGGCTTACGCCTCGTCGGTCGCTGGCGAGCATGAATATCGCGCTCCGGAACTCTTCCGCCCGCGTGCGGCGATTACCAGGGCGTCACCGACTAGGTCGTATATCGCGCACCCCGGGCTTCTATCTGATCCCGCTCGTGCCGCGGGGTGCGAGGCCCGAATGGGCGCTCGCGGACTGACGGCCCCATCCTCGATAGCTCCTTAAGCCCTGCCGCCGCTGGGCAGGAGCGAAGTCACCGGACCCCGGCAGATGCTTATTGGACGAACCGACCAGGAAACGGCTTGGCTTCAAAGCTCATGTTCCCAGTTCATGAACTTTGAGGCCAGCCACACGGTTGTTGCTTTTATCGCGCAGTATTGGAATATGCCTACGCTGGCTCCATTGCTTTCAAATTGTTTTGCCAACTTCGCTGCTTGCTTCTCCCCTTCTTCGATCATGTCTTGTGCTCGCCCATCCCACGTGTGCTCGACGGTCATGGCTGTGATGCTGCGTACGCCGATAAAGTGGAGCCAGAATTTGACGTACTTCGTTACGTATTCAAACCCAGGTGGGGGGAGTGTCTGAAAGCCGGCTTCTTCGCTTTGCCCGCGGACGTACACGACAAATGCCTTGTCGATATTCAACGCCGGGCCATACTTTTTTCCGTCAAACGTGAAAAGCATGTTCCGCTGACAAGCAAGATCAATCAGCTGCTTGAGCTTATACGGAAAGGAAAAATTCCACATCGGTATACCAAGTGCGATGCGATCCACATTTTGGAATCGTGATGCCAGTTCTCTAATCTACTCCCATGTAGCCCTTTCCAATGGTGTCATCGCCTCTCCGGAGACACCCTTGTATTTAGCGCCTATCGCTTCGGCGTCAAAATCCGGAAGCGAACGGACCAAACGTCCAGTGTGTCGACAACCCCAAGTCCGTTGATCTTCTTCTGGTATTCAAAGAGAAGCGTATCGACCATAGCAGTGGATACGGATCGCTCTCCTCTTGGTGAAGTGACAATTTTCAAGATCCGCATTCCCGGCTCCTTTCGCCGTTGAACGCCCGGCCGTCATGCCGATGCAACCGGAGCGCCTTGACCGCCCGGGAAAGGCTTGAACCGCGCAAGTCCATCCCATCGACCGAACACCGGACAGGTCGGCAGCTCAGTTCATCTTGAGGACCACTCTAAACCGCGCCTTGCCACTCATCATCCGATCGTACGCCGCCTGGGCGTCCTCCAGCGGAAAGATCTCATTCGTCGAACTGATGCCGTGAAGCTTGCTGAAGGCAAGGGTGTCCTCGGAATCGACGGCGACGCCCGCATACCAGCCTTTCACGGCAGCACGCTTTATAAGCAGGGAAAAAAACGTGTCGATCGCGAAGGTGGCGACCGCGCCGAGCACCATCAGCGTTCCATTCGGCCCGAGGCCTCCCACAATCGCCTGCATCGCGTCGGCATTGCTCACGGTTGCGATGATCGCCTTGGCACCCCCTCGTGCCTGCAAAGCGTCGGCAACGTCACCTTCATCGCTGTCGATGTAGTCATGGGCGCCGAGAGCGCGGGCGACCGCTTCCTTTTCCCGGCCGCGACTGATCGCGATCGTCCGAAAGCCGAGGCGCGAGGAGAACTGAATGCCAAGATGGCCGAGACCGCCGACGCCATGGATCACAACGAGATCGCCTGGCCCGGCCCCGCTGTTCCGGAGAGCGTTGAAGGTGGTGATGCCCGCGCAAAGCAGCGGCGCAGCCGCCACTTCGTCGAGATCCAACGGCACATGGGCGACCGCCGAAGCATCCGCCAGCATATGGGTGGCATAGCCGCCGTCCCGTGTCACGCCGGTCGCTCCCGAGCCATTTTCGCAGGCGAACTGTTCACCGCGGCGGCAGCGCCGGCAGTGCCCACACGACCCTCCGAACCAGCCGACACCTGCCCGATCACCAACGGCCCATCCACGCACGTTGGCCCCGACCGCCTCTACCGAGCCGATGACCTCGTGGCCAGGCACGCGCGGATATTGAAGACCCGGCAAAAGACCTTCGACAGTCACCGCATCACTGTGGCAAACGCCACAGGCATGAACCCGAATCAAAAGCTCCCCAACGCCGGGAGTCGGAACCTCGCGTTCGGCTCGTTCGAATTTGGCGCCCGGTCGGGGCACTTGCATTGCAATCATCATGATCGATCGTCCTTTGATTGTGAGGGATGAGGCGCGCCAATCGTCGACATGTTGGCGTCATCTGGTTGTTGAATGCTCGTCCGTCATGCCGAGGCAACCGGATCGCGCAGCGAATCTAGGACCGCGCCAGGATGTGAGCCGCAGTTTCCGAGATAGACCTTTTGAAGAAAGGCCTCCCAGAGATCGGCGCCATCCTTACTTCACGGTCGCTGCCGCAGCCTTTTCGATGAGGTTAGCTACAACTGACGGATGGGAGGCCATCACGACATGGGAAGCACCCTTCACGACAATGGTATCCTTTGCACCCGCACGCTGCGCCATGAAGGCGTGTACGGCTGATGGGATGACCCTGTCGGCGCTGCCATGGATGAACCAGGAGGGAATGCTCTTCCATGCTGGTGCTCCGGAGGCTTCCTTGAGCGCTACGTCCGTCACGGGACGCTGTGTCGCCGCCATGAGCTTGGCCTGCTTCTCCGGAACATCAGCCGCGAATACTGACCGGAACTTGTCCTGTTGGACGTAGAGATCGTGGGCGCCGTCCGCCAAGGCAATCGGCGGGTCCAGCGCGTCAGGGAGGATGCTTCCCGGAAATTTGCCTGTGAGATCGAAGGCGCTCTCGCCAGCTTCCGGAGCATAGGCCGCTACATAGACCAGAGCCTTGATATTATCAGCGCTGGTCGCGGCGTTCGTGATGATCGAACCTCCATAGGAGTGGCCGACCAGGACCACCGGCCCTTTGACGTTTTTGACAATTCCGGAAACATAGTCCGAGTCGCTCTTGAGGCTGCGAAGCGGGTCGGCAGCGGCGATGACTGTATATCCGTCAGTCTGCAGCTTGGAGATTACACCATCCCAGCTCGATGAGTCTGCCAGCGCACCGTGGACCAGAACAATGGTGGCCCTCGTCGATTCGGGCGTGGCGGCCGAGGCTGTACCTGTTGGCATGCTCAGCATGCCAATGGCGCTGAGAGCCAAGAGCGCGGTAGATGCCGCCTGCTTTAAGTACGTTATAAGTTTCATCGAAGTGTTCCTCTACTGGTTTGAAAGGATGGGGATCAAAGCCGACGCTCACGGGCGATCGCCCTGCTTGCCTGCTCGCCGATGATGACGCTGGGGGCCATGGTGTTAGCCAAAGGAACCCGAGGCATCACTGAAGCATCGGCGACGCGGAGGCGGTCGACGCCGTAGACCTTGAGGCGGCCGTCCACGACGGACATGTCATCCTGCCCCATCTTGGCGGTGCAGCTCTGATGCCAAATGGTCGAGACGCCATCGCGGATAAAATCGTCCATGGCCGCAGGATCGAGTGCTGTCGGCATGACCTCCCGCTTCACGAAGCGCCGAAGCGCCTGAGCATTGCCTACCTCCCGCGCAAGCTCCACGCACTGCCGCAATGCGGTCAGGTCGGCCGGATCGGAGAGGATCTGCGAGTCTATCAGGATGGGATCTTCGGGTTTGGCACCTGTCAGGCGCAGACGGCCCATGCTGTGCGGACGCAGCAGCGCCGGAAAGATCCCCCAGGATCCCGCTGGTATGGAGTGGCGTGCCGCGAGTTCAGGGGTTGGGACGGGGAACTGGATCTGGAGCAATTGGATATCAGGACTGTCCAACTCCGGCGTGCTCCCGGCGAAGATGGTAGCTTCGCCGCCATTGCCGTGAGGGGGAATCGGCTCCGGATATTCCCAGATGCAACTGGTGACCATGATGTGGTCCTGGAAGTTGGCGCCCACTCCCGGGAGACGTTGGACCAACGGGATATCCAGGGATGCCAGCGTTTCAGCATCGCCAATGCCGGACTGCATCAGTACCTTTGGGGTGTGGATGGCGCCCAGGGACAGGATCACTTCCTGCGAAGCGTGGAAGCGATGGAGCCGACCGTCGAGCAGGCACT
>JAQGKC010000148.1 GCA_028290305.1 Bradyrhizobium sp. | reverse complement strand
AATCGCGTCACTTCGGCCGGCTCTTTCCGGTCTACCCCGATCAGCGGACGTCCTTGGTGTTCGTCGGCATGTCTCGAACATGCTACCGGCGGACATCGCGGCTTTAATGAAAGAAGCCGCCAACTGTGGCGGCCTCAGGGGGCGGCAGCAGCCGCAATGGCTTCGATCTCAATCAAGAATTCCGGCCGCACTAAGCCGGCCACCATAATCAGCGTGGTTGTTGGCGGCGTTCCCGGAAACTGCCGGTCGCGCGCCCGCCTGTAACCATCCATGTGCTCGCGGGCTGTCACGTAGACGCTGAGGCGGACGATATCCGCCATCGTCATCCCGTCTTCGGCCAGAATCGCTGCAATGTTTGCGAAGCAGATATTGGCCTGTCCTTCGCTGTCCGCAGGGATGCTATCATCGAGACCGATGCCGAGTTGCCCCGCCGTGATCACCATGCGGTGGTGCGCTGGCACGGCGATCCCGTGGCTATAGCGTGCCAAGGGAGGTCGAATGGTTGAGGGAGATAACGCACGCATGGCAATCATTCCTGAACGATAGATGAGGGAGCGGACGAGAGGTAGTCGAAGCTACGATGTAACGCTAGTCGGGCAAAGGGCCACCGCCGCTCTCAAAAGGGACCAGTCGGGGGCCGGCGTACGCAACCCTTCACAATTCCGGATTATTTGGCGCCACGTTCACTCAAACTTGGCGGGCATCGAGGCCGGTCTGGTCGCATCCAACAGAAACATCACCAATTGATCCAGATCGGTCGTCCCGCTGCTGGACACTTCCATGGCCATGTCCGGTCCGTGGCCGACCATTGACTGACCAGCGTCCGTGCGCTTTACGCCGTGCGATCCCCCGCGATTCAGCAAGGGAACCATAGCATCGATTGGGTTTTCACACGGCCTGGACCCAGAACGGACATCGAGCGGTGAAAGGAGTATTCGACCAATCGCTCCCGAAATCAGGACCTTGCATCGGTTTCGCTGCTTTCGCCAACTCAGACGCGGCCTGTTGTTCCACCATTGTTAAGCTAATCGGGATCAAATGGGCTATGAGATGGTTATCTTTTGGTTTGCAGCCATTCTGAGCTATGGCGCGAGCTGGCCCTTTTTTTCCGCTTACCCCGAAAGCGTCCGTCATGATGATCCTTGATCATTCCGTTGTTCCCGCAGTCGTTCTGGTCGTCGAAGACGAAATGCTGCTGCGGATGCGCGCGATCGATATGGTGGAAGATGCCGGCTATGCCTCGGTTGAGGCTGTGGATGCTGACGAAGCCGTCGCAATCCTCGAAAGCCGATCCGACATCGCGTTGCTGTTCACCGACATCCAGATGCCCGGCAGCATGGATGGATTGAAGCTCGCCCACGCGGTGCGTGAGCGCTGGCCACCGATCAAGATCATCCTGGTATCCGGGCAGCTGAAGCCGGCAGACATCGATATTCCCGCCGACAGCCGCTTTTACGGAAAGCCGCTTGAGGCCAAGGAAATGATTGCCCAGCTGCAAAGCATGATCGGCCACGCTTGAATCCCGGCATTATCAGGCCAAAGCGCAACAATCGCTCGATTACGCTGGAACCACGCCAGCAATCGATATGAGCGGAACCCGACTTATGATGGTACAGTCAGTCATGTTTGAAGTCGATAGACACCAGGATCAGCACCCATCGAACGGCGCGGCACCCGTCCAGGAGTTTCTGGAGGCGGAGAACGTGAGCCTTCGGCTGCTGTTGGCGCAGGCCGAAATCGATGCCCAGGGCTTGCTCGCCCAGGCTGGCATTGACGCGAGGGAGCGTGAGGCGGCGGAAAAGCTCCAGAAGCTGATCCTCGAAGAACTGCACCACCGTATCAAGAACACGCTGGCGACGGTCAGCGCCATTGCATCCCAGAGCCTGCGCAATGTGGCGGGCGCCGAACATGCGCAGCACGCCATCGAAGGCCGGCTGCTGGCGCTGGGGCGGGCTCACGATCTGCTTTTGCAGGCACGATGGACCAGCGCGGATCTCGCGAAGATCGTTTGCGGCGCCACCGAGGCTTTCGACAATCCCGATGTGCCGAAATTCACGATTGCGGGACCCGAAGTCCGGATGATGTCAGGAGCCGTAATCGCGATGGCGATGACCCTCAACGAACTCTGCACCAACACCACGAAGTTCGGCGCATTGTCGGTGCCTGCCGGCCGCGTCGACATCGCCTGGACGCTTGATCAGAAGACGCAGCGTCTGCATCTGAAATGGACTGAGAGGAACGGCCCTGCGGTTCAGGCTCCGGAGAAGCGCAGTTTCGGGACGCGGCTGATCGAGACGCTCGGCAGGCAACTCAAGGGAGATGTGCGATTGACGTATGAGCCCAGCGGCTTCGTGTACGCGTTTGACGTGCCGCTGGCATCGCTAACGTCGATGGCGGGTGAATAGCCTAAACAGGGTCTCAATGTTGTGGGCAATGTCGCCTTTTGGCACAAAGCAGACATGCTGAACGCCAGCGCGAACGTCCGCTTCCAGCGCATAGCGGACCTCGCAAGCCGCCCCAGCGGATTGCGGCCTAATTAATTCCGGAAAACGCAACGTGCCGAAACGACCCATGGCCAAGAAGACCGACAAGGTCTTGCGGGGCGTGCAGCCCAATGCCGGCATCGAGGCCGCGTATCGCGCGAAGATGCAGGACTTGATCGCGGAGATGGACAAATCGGTGGTCTATTGGCTGCGCGCGGCGTACCGGGCTAACGAGCCCGTCATGGCGCAGGATCGCACGCCGGCCGATGAACTGCGGGACGCGATCCGGAAGCCGGCGAAGCGCTGGCAACGGAATTTCGATGAGGCCGCGCCGGCCATCGCGGAATATTTCAGCCAGGCTGTTGCCGAGCGCTCGAGCGGCGCGCTGATGGCCATTCTGAAAAAGGCGGGCTTCGCGGTC
>JAQGKC010000139.1 GCA_028290305.1 Bradyrhizobium sp. | reverse complement strand
TGACCACGTTGTCGTGTTCGGCGAGCGGCATCTTCGCCATCTGCTGCGATCTTACACGACCTACTATAACGCGGCTCGCACGCACCTTTCACTCAACAAGGACGCGCCGTCGCCGCGAACCGTACATCCCGTTGGTCGCATTTTGCCTACGCCATTTCTTGGCGGACTTCATCATCTGTATGTGCGAGTTTGATTTCCGACAGGCACACCTCCGTCACGCGATCGGCGCCATGTCAGGCGCGTCAACGCGATCCAGAACGCGCTGAATGCTCTTTGCGTCGAACTTGGGAAAACCGAGCTCCGACACCCACGCCTCGGCAATCTGCCGATAGCTCTTGCCAGCCGCCCGCAGCCTCTGACCGAGGCCTGTGGCGCCCTGCTCGCTCCGGTCGGCACCAGCTTGCGCTCGACGACGTCGAATCCGAAAGGCCTCTTGCCCCCGTTGTAGAGGTACTGGGAAGTGCGATGACGCTTGGCGTCGCGCACCCGCTCCCGGATGCGATCCCGCTCATTCTCGGCTACCGCAGACAGGATGGTGAACACCAGTTTGCTGATGCCATTGCCGGTGACGTCGCCACCGAGATCGATCATATGCAGGCCGATCCGGTCATCCTTGAGCTGCTCAAGCGTGCCCAAGGCGTCCGCGGCGGACCGGAAGGCGCGCGATCGAGCTTGGCGGTGATCACAACGTCGCCAGGCTGCAACGTAGCCAGCAAGCGCTGGCCTTCCAGGCGATCAGCAAGCGGCACCGAGGCCGACACGCCGGCCTCGACGAAGAACTCCGCTATGGCCCAGCCCTTCATCATGTCGTAGCCGGTGATCTGCTGCTTTTGCCTGTCGAGCGAAAGGCCGCTGTTGGCCTGCTCGTGGGTACTAACCCGACAATATCCATAGACCTTCACGACAGCTCTCTGTGGAACCGTGATTTCATGCAATGCGGCGCAAAGAAAGAGGCGCGACCCTGCTTGCTTGGAGGCAATGGGGGAAGACCCGCTGGGTCGCGCCAGGCCATCTCAGCCGTCCGGACCGACATGACCCGGTGATTATGTAGGGCGGTTGGTGCGGTTCGGCGAATCACGGCGACGGCACCGTACCGTGAAGCCTGAAGGCGGCCGACCCTGCCCGCTTCGATCGTTGCAACCACGCGCGATTTATCTTTCGGCGCACGGACGTGCCCGCCCCCATTTTGAACCGCCAGCCGCGGGCGGCGACCTAATATGAGGGCAAGCTCAGGAGGCGATCATGTCTCATTGGCGCGATACCATTGTGGATAGGCCCGAAGCGGATAGTGCGGTCTACATGACGGGCTGGACGATCTCTGGCCTAGCCGTGTTAGCCGCGATTGTTACGGTTTGGATTCTCGGGATTTAACCGAAGGCCTCAGCCCCAAGGCGCTGCGTTGGTTTCTCTGGGCACAGCGCCGTTATGAAATCGCCTTAGCTTTTGCCCCGTTTTTTTGATCAGGAGGCAACAATGTCGCACTGGCGAAAAACGTACCGGCCAATGCCCCAATACAACGGGTATCTCGCGCGCTGGGCAATTGTTCTGGCGGTCGTGCTGAGTCTCGTGCTGCTCGCGCGGCATGTGCATATTTAGACCGACTGGCAAACCAAAACTCAGGCGGCCTTACTTCCCCTTCGATTCTAGCCGCCTGACAAGGATATGCTGCGGATTTTCTGATTGCTCGGGGTGAAGGCGGCCTTCTGGGCCTTCATCTGCTCGATCAATTCTCTGATCCCACCAAGTGTAGGCTGATCGGCGATCCTGGACGCCAGGCGCTCGTAATGCTCGATCTTGCTGTCGAGTTCGACACACTTGTCACATATTTGAGGTCCGCATTCGCGCGAAGTTGGCAGCGATTATTGACTACTGATTAGCAGACGACTGAGATGCTGATTTGTTCAGCCGGGGCCGGTTAGGACAGTTCTAAAACCAACTGATGATAGGCTTGGGCCTTACTCCGGTTTGTGACCGAACTTCGCTATTTGACGCTCGCCCTGCCAAAGCTCTACGTCGTGACCGTCAGCGAATTGCTTGGCACATTCTTTAGCGGTGTCATCATCGGGGCAGAGAAGCTCGACCACCCTTAGGAAATGACCGTCCCCGCCAATAATGTAAGCGCGATACTCGGCCATCGGATCGCTGCCGCTGGAGGTTCCGGTGTTGGAACACGAAAATACGGTCGCGTCTGTGCACTTCTGCACACAAGCCAAATAGACCATTGCAATTTTGCGAGCGCCCATTTCGACCACCGCTGCATTTCCTCCGCCGAAATTGGAGCAGTTCGTTCGCGACAATCGCTTGCACGGCAGCAACATAGATAGGGACGGGATATTCGTCGGTCGTCGCAACGATTCCGCTTCGTCGAGCACCCGATCGATCCTTGCCTGTTCGAGCCGTTGCTGGCGTTCCCGCTCTTCGCGCTCCAGCTGAAGTTGTTGCAGACGCGCCTGTCCGGCGCACCCGCCATTCAAATTCGCGGATGCAGCTTCGCGGCAGCCGACCTCGGCGGTCGTTACGACCTCAACGGCGACCAACAAAACTCTCGAGGTGGCCCCTTCCCCGTCCTGCCAGGACGCCCGGATCTGACCCCGGTCGTAGCGAGCGACGATGGCAAAGCACAGCCGGTCGGGACCTCGCATGGCGGTCCTACAAGTAAGACTTGTAATGATTGCAACGGCTTAACGAAAGTGCGGGAATATCAGGCCTTTGACGCCCAATGGTTATTTTGAGCGCCTCCCGCACCGACGATGAAGGACCACACGGTGAGAGCCGCAGCTTTCTGCTTTGCAGTTTATCGAACCGATAAAACGCACGACGGATATCAGTAGGGGCTCCCTTTACTGTCTGCCAAATAGCCCGTGCCGCCCCTCCGCGCTCGCCATGAAATCAATCACTTCTTCAATTTTGGTCCTGCCCATCTTTGGCCTCGTGTCTGCAGTATGTCTGCAAACGCGTCGCCGAAATTATACGGGAGGCCTCGGCGCCTGTTAGCGAGTCGATTGGAGGCATCATGGTCGATGCGTCGTTTTCTCGTCAGAGAGATCAAGAGGATCGCGTTGCTGTTCAGGCTAGGCGCCGGCGATTGATCATTCCCGTGGTCGCCGGGCTCGTCCTAATCGGCGGCGGCTGGACGATGGTGTGGGCCTTGGGGGAAAGCAAGGTAGTCGCGCCGCCCTCCGGCGTCCCTACCGCATCGGCGATTAGCGGGCGGGCTTCAGACGAGCTTCTCGAGACGACCAAGGGGCTTGAGGTAACTCAGCAACAGGCCGTCGACCAACTGCAAGTCGTTCAAGACCAGCTCGCTGCCCAGCAGGCGGAGACGAAAAAGCTGTCCGAGCAGATCTCGGCGCTCACGGAGAAGCTGGACGCCCTCCAGGGTTCGGTTACCAATATTCCGGCGCCCTTAACTCACGCGTCCACACCCGGTCAACAGCCGAAATCACGCTAGATGTCAGACGAACTCGATTGGAGTTTTGTCGACAAGGACGACGCCAAAGCAGAAGTCCGCGCTGCGGTCGAGTATCTGCTGAGAGATGTTGTCGGGAGCGCCCGCGGTGACATCGTTCGGGAGATCATCGAGATTGTGCGCGAGGTAGCGAACGGCCTGCCACCTGGCCAGTCGGATTCTTTGGACGATGATATGCCGCAAGGAACCCGATCTAGGTAGCTGGTCAGTTTGATTGTGGCAGGATTGCTGGCTTGAACCGGACCGCCATAGGCGCATATTCGAAGGATGTCCGAGCAGCGGCCGACTTTCGTGGCGCGGAAAAATCCCGGGTCTGGCTGGGGTGTCGATATTCTGTGGCCCGATGGCGAAACGGAAGTAATCAAGGGCTTTATTACGGAACATGACGCGGTTAAGTGGATTGCTGATCACTCTAAGGCTTGGCAGGAAAATACGAACGACAAGTCACCCCAAGCGCCCTAGCGACCCAACCGTCTCGCTCCTGACACCGGAAGAAAGCGCGGCGCCTCGCGCCACGGCCGGCCGATGCGCTCGTATGGCCCTTTCCCGAGTCTCAGGAACTCGCTGGTGCGTGTGGCGATTGCGGGCTGTCAGGTGAAAGCGGCGAGGCTCAAACGAATTAGGTCGCCCGGCATCGGCGACCTTTGTCAGTCAGGCGCGGTTCGATGCTCTCGTCGTGCAGTTCGGACCACCAACCAGCACATTCAAGATGAACAGCGGACAAAGCTCTTACGTGTGACAACTCACGGCGGTGACCGACATTGCCGCTGATCGCGGCAAGCTGGCGCGCGATCGGTGGCAGCTTTAACAGAACGTTAAGGCGTCGGCCGTGAAGAATGTTTCCGAGCATGGTTTTAAGCGAAGCGGGTCACCAAGACGGCGCGAGCAAGGATCTGCAACAGGGCAGGCAATAGGCGCCTGAACCAGCGCAGGAGCAGGCTGAAGTTGTAGCCGGCGGCGGCGAGAACCGCGTTGATGCGGTCGCCGTCGCGGCCCTTGAGATAGTTGCGACCCATACGGTGATCTTGCTTGAGATGGCCGATCACGGGCTCAACGGCAGCTCGGCGGCGCATCTGGCGGCGAATGGCCTTGGTGACACGCCGGACCTGGCCGCTGATCCAGACCTTGAACCGGTCCGGATGGTTGTGACCGCGATAGCCCTTGTCGCCGTGGATGCCGCGGACGGCAACCCCTGTAAGCTTTTCGAGATCGGCGATAACGGGACCGAGCGTGTGGCCGTCATACGGGTTGCCATGCAGCGCCTTGGCATGCAGCACGAACTGCCCACCCTTGGGCGCGGTGACTGGCGTAACAATCGAGACCTTGCAACCGAACTCGTAAGGAGCCCGTGCCTTGCCCTTGCCGATGCACTCCACCTCGGGCGCATGCAACGAATAGACCTTCGGCCCGCGCTGATGCTGCTCTTGATGGCGCACACGCGACGCGAGATCGAGTAGCGGGCCGAAGCGGTCTTCGAGCGCTGTGCTGCCCTCGATCTTGCGGCGGATGTCGCGGATGATGCGGCCGAGCCGGGTGCGCAGGAACTTCAGTTGCCGCCTGGCGCGCTTGAACTGATGCGCATGCGTATAGCGCCCGACCATGATGGCGGCGCGCTTGGCCAGACGCAGATAGCTCTGGCGCAGTTCGACACCCTCGCGTTTGGCCAGATCGACCAGCTTCTCGATCGCGCGGTGGGTGAGCCGGGCGTCGGTCGGATGGGCGATCGCTTTCTCCTGCACGGTGGTGTCGACCACGACCCGCTCCAGATCTTTGGTCTCGATCGCCCCGCTCCGGTGCGCCACTGCGAGGCTCTCTTGCAACAGCGCGGCGATCTGCTCCTCACCCAGCCGCTGACGCCAGCGGGTCAGCGACGAGCGGTCAAACGGCAGTTCATGCCGGAACACCACTTCGCCGCAGAAATACTCGAAATACGGGTTCTCCACCCACCGGTCGCACAGCGCCTCGTCAGAGAGATTGTGCATGTGTTTGAGGATGAACAGCCCGGCCACCAGCCGCGTTGGCAGCGGCGGCTGCCCCGGCCCTACGCGACATACCGAACTGAAGCGCTTCGCCAGAAAATCCCAATTGATCTCCGCTGCGAGCCGCACCAGCGGATGGCGAAGGTTGATGATCGCCTCCAGAGACGAGCGAAACAAGTCGTCCTGGCGGTCGTCGCGCGGCTGGCTCATCGTTCCCCCCACAGCGAATCTCGCCGCCGTAAGGAATCACAAACCGCCCAAATCGGGAATCCAAAAATGCAAGAAAACCGCAATGAACATAGGGCTTTCTTGCAAAATCGAATGCTTGCTCAGATCAAATCACAGCGATCATTCAATAACTTCCAAATATTTCACGGGCGACTATATATGTCTGCGTATTCTGCCATAGGTGGGGCTTCGGTCCACTCCGAGTGGATTTCCCGTCAACCGACGAGATCACATCAAAAATTCCGCGAAAGCGTGCCGGTACGTCGCGATCCAAGTGGCGCTGACTGACTGATCGCGGCTGGTCATCGAGAATTACCCCCTCGCCTTTGCGCGCTCGCGCCCTTCGCCGGTCCGTGCCCGGATCAATTCGCGCTCGAACTCGGCAAGACCGCCCAAAATGGTTAGCATCAAGCGACCATATGCGGTCGTGGTGTCAGCCCATGCATCTCGCAGCGATTTGAACCCCGCCCCCCCTTTCCTAAGGGCACCGACTTGTCGGTGCATTCGCAAGCCTATCTGAACAAAGTGGCTCGTAGCTAAACGAACGACCACGTGAGACCTTGCAATTCGAAACCCCAGCAGAGAGATTTAACGCCTCTGTTGCGTCGACCGGTTGAGCCGGCAACCCTACTCAGTCGTTCCCGTCCGCGACCCGCAAGGACCGCTTTGGGTCCATGAGCGATCGTTCCATAACCGCTCATTCTGCGAAATGAGCCCTCGCCAAGTGACCAAGCTCCGCCAATGCAGCGTGCTACGATCAGTCAGTTGTCGAACAACATTGCGCTCCCGAACCGGAGCTGCATCGTACAATGTCCGGAATATCGTAGCTTTGGTGCCCAGGGAGGGGAACATATGCAACCACCGACACGAGGAGCCGCTGTTTGTCCTTAGCATGGTGGCGTGAGGAGGAGTAAATCAGGCCGGGACCGCAATCGGAGGGCGCGGAAACCAGGGCGTGAACTCATTAACGCCATGAGTACGCGCCCTGGCCGGGCCTAATCCAAAAGCGGTCAGTAGTCCCAGAAGACCGGCACCCAACGAAAGGCGTCGCCGTCGACCGCCACATGGCCGACGGATGGGAACGGCAGGTGAGTGGCCACCAGCAGCTCGCCCGTCTCAGCCAGCTCCCGCAAAAGACGGACCCGAACGCGCGCCGCCTCCTCGGGGTCATGTTCGAAACCGTTGTGCCAGTCGGGTTGGTCGAACCCGACCGCGAACACGGCGTCGCCGGCGAACGTCAGCCGGTCACCGCCGGATGCCAGGCGGACCACGCTGTGCCCGGGGGTGTGGCCGCCGGTGCGATGGACGACCACCCCTGGCGCCACTTCGTGTTCCTCATCGAACTGCCGCAAGTGGTTGTGGTACTCTTTCGTAAACCGCTTGGCGGCCGCCCGAAGCGCGTCCGGGAACCCCTGCGGCATGTTGGTGTGGGTGAAATCGGGCGATTCCCAGAATTTGACCTCGGCAGCCGCCACGTGGATCCGCAGGTCCGGACGCAGCCTCTCCTTCACCCCGTCGACGAGCAGCCCGCCAACGTGGTCCATGTGCATGTGGGTCAGCACCACGTCGGTCACGGACGCAAGATCGATGCCGGCGGCCTCCAGTCGCTTGATCAGCTGCCCGGCCCGCGGCAAGTGCAAGTCCGGATCAGACCCTAGTCCAGCATCGATGAGGATGGTCCTGCCGCCGCTACGCACCAGGACCACGTTCAGCGCCCAGTCGAAAGCGTCCGGCGGCAGGAACATGTCGTTCAGCCAGGCCGCGCGGATGGCCGGGTCGGCGTTGTGTCCTAACATTGCGGTTGGCAGCGGTAGTACGCCGTCGCTGACCACCAGCACCTCAATGTCGCCGACCCGGACCGCGTAGCGCGACGGAACCAATTCGTCGGGCCCCCGTTTGCCGGAGTGTGAGGGTTTGTCCACGCTCATGTTTGTTAGGCTCATGTTTGTCTCCTGCTTCATGGTAAAGGCTGCTGGCTGGTCTCGGTTGAGCAGGCCGCGCAGCCAGCGGCGAGCGCGACCGTCATCGCTTGGTCGTCTAGAGGTTGGTCACATGTTCCGGATCGGCCGACGCGAGCGCAGCGGCGCGCTCGGCCTTCGGCGGATAGATCCAGACGGTGTTGATCTCCTGCTTCGTCTTCTTGGCGACGTCGCCGACCATCTCCACCTTGCGATCCCAGCCGCGCGTGAACAGCGCGCCGGCTTCGCCGAGATCGAGACAGGTGACGTAGGCCTTCTGGTGGTAGCGCTTGGTCGGAACGCCGAGCAGCTCGGCGGCGGCGTTGTTGCCGGCGAAGGCGCCCATCCGCGTGGCGTGCTGGCACGACATCAGCGCGTAGTTGCCGATATCGTCGCTGGCTGCGCGAGCGGCATCGCCGGTGGCGAAGACGCCAGGCACTGACGGCACGCGCAAATCCCGATCGACCAACAGCCGGCCGAAATTATCGCGCTCGGCCGGAATCTGCGCGGTCAATGGGGCGGCGCGAATGCCCGCCGACCAGATCACCGTCTCGGCTTCGATACGTTCGCCGTCGGAGAGCGTGACGCCGGACTTGTCGAGCGCCGCGACGCCGGCGCCGAGCCGCGTTTCCACGCCGAGCTTGCGCAGCGCCTCCTCGATGATAGGACGGGGGTCTTCGCCCATATCGGGTGCGATCGCCTTGTTGCGGTCGACGATGATGACACGCGTCTTGGCATCCTTGCCGAGGATATCGCGCAGTCGCGAGGGCATCTCGGTGGCCGCCTCGATGCCGGTGAAACCGCCGCCGGCTACGACGACCGTGTCGCGCCCGTTCACCGCCGGTCGTTTCGCCAGGCTGTGCAGATGCTTGTCGAGGGCGATCGCATCATCGAGTGAGTCGACGCTAAATCCGTGCTCGGTGAGGCCGGGAATGTTGGGGCGGAACAGCCGGCTGCCGGTGGCCACGACCAGCCGGTCGTAGGAGAGACTCTTCTTGGAACCCTTATCAGTGACGATGCCCACTGTGCGGGATTTGGTATCGATGGTCGCGGCGCTGCCTTGCACGTAGACAACGTCGATCGCCTTGAGCACACCCAGCAGCGGTGCCGTCAGGGTTTCGGGCTTCGGTTCGTAAAGCCGCGGGCGAACCACCAGCGTCGGCTCTGGTGCGACCAGCGCGATCTCGAGTTCTTCGGGCGAAACGCCCTGGATATCGCGCAGGCGGGCGGCGGAAAGTGCAGCGTACATGCCGGCAAAGCCGGCGCCAATGATGACGAGTCGCATGTGTTCTACTCCTGTTTCGCGTGTTTGCGATGAAAAGGACGTAAGCGAAGGCGCTAGGCCGCGATGAACGAGAGCAGCTCGGCGTTGATAAGGTCGGCGTGGGTCGTGCACATGCCGTGCGGAAGGCGCTCATAGATCTTGAGCGTGCTGCGCTTCAGCAGTTTCGCCGACAGCGGCGCAGAATCGGCGATCGGCACGATCTGGTCGTCGTCGCCGTGCAGGACGAGCGTGGGCACAGTGATGCTCTTCAGGTCGTCGGTGAAATCCGTTTCCGAGAACGCCTTGATCCCGTCGTAGTGCGCGTTGGCGCCGCCCATCATGCTTTGGCGCCACCAATTCCAGATGACAGCCTGCGATGCCTTGGCGCCCGGACGGTTGTAGCCGTAGAACGGGCCGCTGGCGAAATCGAGATAGAACTGCGATCTGCCGGCCGCGAGCTGCTTGCGTAGGCCGTCGAACACTTCGATGGGCAGGCCGCCGGGATTGGCTTCCGTCTTGAGCATCAACGGCGGCACGGCGCTGATCAGTACCAGTTTTGCGACGCGATCCTTGCCGTGACGCGCGACATAGCGCACGGCCTCTCCGCCGCCGGTGGAATGACCGACGTGAATGGCGTTGCGAAGCTCGAGCCGCTCGACAACCGCCGCGACATCGGCGGCATAGTGGTCCATGTCGTGGCCGTCGCTCACCTGGCTCGAGCGACCGTGACCGCGGCGATCATGGGCGATGACACGATAACCCTTGTCGATGAAGAAGATCATCTGGGCCTCCCAGTCGTCGGAGCTCAACGGCCAGCCGTGGTGAAAAACGATCGGTTGGGCGGTCTTCGGTCCCCAGTCCTTGTAGAAGATCTGGACGCCGTCTTTGGTGGTGACTGATGTCATGGGATCGGTCCTTTGAGCGGGATATGTCGAAGCCGTGGTTTCCCTGCCCACCGCCGAAGAGGAGCGAACCGTCAGTGAAAAGGCGTACATCAGCGTGGTCGCGAGGATTTTCCGCCGCGAGGTGTTCGCAAGCCGGCTGACGGAGTTATTCCAGGCCATCGTTCGTCTCCCTGTAGTTGGCGTGGGGTACGGTGATCATTTACCGAACCGGATCCGCGACTGCCCCAGAGCGATTGATGTACCTGTAGAGCGATTGCTGCTAACGCGTGCGCCTCCGCCAATCGCTCGGAGTTTCGCCGGTTAGCTTCCTGAACGCCGCGGCGAACGCGGTTTGGGAGGCGTAGCCAAGCGCCGCCGCGACGGAAACGACCGATGTGTCGGTGTCGCGCAACATGTTCATCGCCTGCTCGAGCCGGTGTTGGCGCAGCCAGGCGTGAGGTGACAGTCCGGTGCTTTCCTTGAAGGCGCGGCAGAAGTGGAAGCGCGACAGCCCGGCCTCCGAAGCGAGAGCCGCGAGAGAGACGTCCGCATTGCTGTCCGAGCGCAGGCGTTCGATGGCGCGGAGCAGGGCCTTCGGCGCCAGCCCACCCGTGGTCGGCTGGAACGAGGTTGGCGAGCCGCTGTGCGTAGCCAGGACGCGCGTGGCCAGGAGTTCTATCAGCTGATGTCTGAACAGCGAATCCAGAGCCCCATTGCCCTCTAGGGAATCCGCCGCGCTTAAGAGCAGCCGCGATGTAATGGGATCGGGATGCGCCGTTCGCTCCAGGAGATCGGTTGGTGTTGCCGTGTCGGCTTCGCGGGCAACGCGCCCGAGCATTGTGTGCGGAAGATAGAGCTGAACGACATCGACAGGTTTCGGAATATCCCACCTGGAGCTTGCTCCGGCCGGAATGATGATCACAACCCCGGGACGAAACGTCCCAATCGCAACCGATCTTCCTGACCGCCGCTCGACGCGCTGAATCGAGCCGTTGTAAGCCATGACAACGTGATCAGTCATGGGCTGGACGACGTCGTGCAATGGTTCGTGTTTCCAGTGGGCGATCCCGCCACCGGAGGGGTCCAATGCCATGCGGAGCGGTGCGGTCCTGAGGACACGCGCCATTTCCGCATCGGCAGAATGCGGGTCCGCGGTGGGCTGGGTGCCCTGGCGCGCTTCAGATTCGACTGGCGGGTCCTCCTGCGAGGAATCGCGCAAAATGGGCTTGCTCATGTATTTGTGCTCACATCAGGGGGCTACGTGAAAGCTTTCTTTCCTCACTCGTGCTTCTCACCGGCGGAGCCTCCTCAACCAGTTCTCGAAACGCACCGAGCCGAGCCAAGGGTCGTTACCCGGTGTAAGAGACCGATCGTTCAGTTCTGCGCCGAAATAGCGGGCGTGGATGTCGGCGACGACCTTGCGGCGGTCCTTCGTCGCCGTCAGGTAACGCCGGCCGAATTCATCGAGGCTGAATCGCTCGGGACCGGCCAGTTCGACGACGCCGTTGATTGGAGCCGCGAGCGTGACGTCGGCCAGCGCAGCGGCAACGTCGTCCGAAGCCACGGGCTGAAACAAAGCGGGCGACAGCCTGACGATTTGTCCATCTGCGGAGGAATCGACGATCCCGCCGACGAACTCGAAGAACTGGGTCGCGCGCAGGATCGTGTAGGGAATTTTCGAGGCTCTGATCAGATTTTCCTGCGCCAGCTTGGTGCGGAAGTAGCCGCATTCCGGAAGCCGATCCGTCCCGACAACGGACAGCCCGACATGGTGACGCCGGCGGCAGCCTCGGCCGCGAGCAGATTGCGGCCCGACGTTTCGAAGAATCTCAGAACCGCGTCGTCCTCGAAGGAGGGAGAATTCGTGACGTCGACGACAATTTCAGCGCCGGAAAGTGCCTTGTCGAGACCCTCGCCCGTGATCGTGTTGACGCCTGTGCCAGGAGCTGCTGGAATCACTTCGTGGCCCTTCCGACGCAGCTTGCCCGCAAGCTTCGTTCCGATGAGGCCGGTACCGCCAACAACAACGATCTTCATGACTCTCCTCGATCTGGTGGCCACCAATGGCCTTGCTGCTGATGAGAATGCGCCCTTGCGGCCTGAGAGGCCTTGCAAGGGTCTTGAATTGCGATTGAATTTTCCTTGGCTGCTTGTCCAAGCGGAGAGCGGAAGTGCTGTTCTCGTTTGAAGACTATTGCCTTGACCCCGGCCGGCGCGAACTCAAGCGAGGCGCCGAGCTCGTAGCCATTGGACCGAAGGTGTTCGATCTGCTGCTTTTTCTGGTCCAGAACCGGGACCAGGTCGTAACGAGAGACGATCTGCTGCAGGCGGTGTGGGAAGGACGGATCGTCTCCGAGTCGACGCTGACGAGCCACATCAATGCGGTGCGCAAGGCAATCGGCGACACCGGCAAGGAGCAGCGCCTGATCCGGACCATTGCACGCAAGGGCATCCGGTTCGTCGGCAGGATTGCCGAGGAAGAAACCCCCGCGACCGTCTTGGTCACGGACTCAGGTATCGCGGGCGAAAGGCTCGGACCCATTCTGACCCTGCCGGATTCCCCATCGATCGCGGTCCTGCCATTTCGGAACCTTGGCGGCGATGTCGAGCAGGACTATTTTGCCGACGGCGTCGTCGAGGACATCATCACGGCCTTGTCGCGCATTCGCTGGCTGTTCGTGATCGCCCGTAACTCGAGCTTCACCTACAAGGGCAGGACGGTGGACGAGAAGCAGGTGGGGCGCGAGCTTGGCGTGCGTTATGTCGTCGAAGGCAGTGTGCGCCAATCCGAAAACCGGATTCGTATCACGGGCCAGCTCGTGGATGCGGCGACCGGCACCCACCTTTGGGCGGAAAGATTCGAAGGGACGCTTGACGACATCTTCGAGCTTCAGGACCAGATCGCGACCAGCATCGTCGGAGCGATCGCTTCCCAGCTCGAACGAGCGGAGATCGAGCGCGCCCGGCGGAAACCGACTGGCAGCCTCAGCGCATACGACAATTACTTGCGTGCCATGCCTCACCTGCATCGAGGAACGCGGGAGGCAATCAACGAGGCGCTGCCGCTGTTCTACAAGGCCATGCAGCTCGATCCGGAGTTTCCCGCTGCCCATGCGATGGCAGCGTGGTGTCATTTCTGGCGAAAGGTAAATGGCTGGATGACCGATCGGCCGCAGGAAATCGCGGAAGGCGTTCGACTGGCTCGCCTTGCGGTGGAATTGGGCAAGGACGACGCCGTCGCGCTCACAAGGGGCGGACATGCGCTTGCCCATCTCACTGGCGACCTCGAGGGAGCGATCGCGCTCATCGACAAGGCGCTAGTGCTCAACCCGAATCTGGCGGCAGCTTGGTTCCTGGGAGGCTTTCTCAGATCCGAGCGCGGTGATCCAGAGGTCGCGATCGAATTCTTTACGCGCGCGATGCGTTTCAGCCCGCTGGATCCGGAGATGTTCCGGATGCAGGCAGGGATGGCCCTGTCGCATTTGTTTGCGGGGCGCTTTGACATGGCCTCAACCTGGGCCGAACAATCCTTCAGGCAATTGCCTAGCTTTTTAGTGGCAGTGGCCATCATCGCCGCAAGTCACGCGCTCGCCGGCCGTGCCGAGCAGGCGCGCATCGCGGTCGAACATTTGCGGGTTCTGGATCCCACGTTCCGCGTCATCAGCCTCGTAGACTGGATCCCGATTCGACGGCCGGAGCATCTCGCCCGCTTCGAAATCGGCCTGCGGCTGGCGGGCCTACCGGGGTGATATCCCTTCGGGCCCTCAGCCGGATTCGTCATAGGCTAATCGTCCGAGCCGCACATCACCGACCGCCATCTCCACGAAGGCATACGCCGCCTTTGCACGCGAGAAATCCGCGCGCTCTTCGCGTCATCTAGCGAGCCGCAACCGTACAGGATCGTGCGCCAGCGTGGAAAAGCGTAGTTTGGTGCCCAGGGAGGGAATCATACGCAACCACCGACACGACGAACCGCTGTTTGTCCTCAGTATGGTGGCGTGAGTGCTTGGCACGTTGGTTGAGGTTCGCTTACATCGCGAAACTCACTACCGCAGCAGCCCTGTTTTGTTATTGGCGCAGTCTGGGAAGCCTCTTTGTGGCCTGCCGGAAGCCGCCGCTTGTTCGAACCCCTGGCTAGGGTCGAGTAGAGGCGTCGATCGCTCGACGCCCCCCTCACAGATCCGGACGTGCAGCTTTCCTGCATCCGGCTCCTCTGACGAGTAGCTTGATCAGACCATTTGGTGACACCAGTCGCGTACATGCCCGATCGGTATCGGGAAGACCTTCAGGATCGCGTTGAACCGCTCCCACGACAGCTTCGGCCGTTGGCTTCGCCGTAGTAGGACCCGCCGCCACGCCTTCATTACCTGAAGACGGCCTTCGTTCCAATCAATGACGAGCGCATCGAGGCCTTTCTTGGCGGCCCACATGTGATCGCCGACCACGGCGACCATGTCGTCCAGCACGACGATCTTCTGCACACCCGGGATTTTCTTGGCGGCGCTGTCGTCGACTTTACCAACCTTGCCGCCGAACACCGGACACGCCGCGATGGTTGCGAACTTCATGCCAGGGAGGATCGCGTCGATCCCGTAGACCGCCTTGCCGTTGGCCTTGTTGGGCGTATCGAGGCGCTTCAGCGGCTTGCCTATCAACACGAAATCGTTCGGCTCCTTGAGCGCGACGTCTTGTGGCGACGTTTGGCTGCCCGCGGCTTGCGCCAGCGCGCCGTAGGAAAGCCTGCGGCCGCTCTCTTTATGGATGACCTCGCCGTTCGCCGCCGTGCAGCTTGCCGGGTCGACCTCCCATTGTTGCGCGGCGGCTTGGACCAGCATGGCGCGGGCGCCGGCGCCGCCTTTACGCAATTGTGTCCACCACGCCCGGATCGAATTGGAATTGCCGGTGACCTGAAGACCAAACACCGGATTGCCGTAGAGCTTGTCGTTTGGCGGCGCATGCTCGAGCGTCACATGTGGAAAATCGGCGT
>JAQGKC010000113.1 GCA_028290305.1 Bradyrhizobium sp. | reverse complement strand
TAGTGCCATACCCGAAGCCAAGACACCTCGGACGGTCCGAAAAGCCTCTGTCTGTTCTCCTCCGCCGTTCGTGATTACGGCTGTGGCGGGTGGGAACAGGGCGGCCACCTGGGAACCAAAAGAAGCGTTTCCCACGTGACGATGGCCGGTAGATGTGGCCGGCTCTGCTCATGAAACAGGACCAAGATTGGCGGGAATGATCGTACCATTGCGCCATGGCCGCTCTGCCCATCGATCTCGACCGCGCCGCAAGGACGCCGCTGGCGACGCAGATCCCCCTATGGTGGCACCTGGCACACCTGGAATCAGGGCGTGAAGATCTGGGAGGTCATGAAGAAAATCGCGGCGCCGGTGCCGGAACGCCGCTGCACATCATCGGGGCGGCATGGTCGACCAACCAGAGCTGCTGGGTGGAGGGAGCACTGGAGACTGCGGAGGCCGTGGCAAGCACTTTGACGCGCATACCCGCAACCTGAGGTCCTACTTGTCATAGCCGCAATGCCTCAGGTCACGAATTGACACCAAACGGACCAACCGGACCGGTGCGGCAATGTCCTTTGATCGAAATAGACCGGAAGTGGCCGACCGACTGACAAAACGGCGCTGTTGACCCATTTCGGAAATGTCAGGCGGCTCTTGTGGCGAACTCTTCCAAACAAGGTCTCATGCCTACGTTAGGTGGTGCGACAGTCGGCACCATCTAGCCATCGTGGTCTGACGCCACCGCCCGCAAGCATCGATGCAGCATAGTCATCGCCCGATGGTACACTCAGAATTGCCAATCTCGGTACTGTTTATGGTCACGACAGTACGCATCTGGCCGCCATGATCAACGGCCTGAGAGGCTCGTACTGATCGGAAAGATCGTAAGCGGCTCCATGATCGTTCGTTATCACCACGGTCATCGTGACCTTTCAACTCGATTCAACAGGATAACAAATGGCAACGTTCGTCTTGGTACATGGCGCTTGGCACGGCGGGTGGTGCTGGAAACGCGTCGCGGAATTGCTTGCCGCCAAGCACCACACCGTTTTTGCGCCCACGCTGACCGGCCTGTGCGAGCGGTCTCACCTGCTCAATCCCGACATTGACTTGGATACTCATATCCTCGACATCGTGAACGAAATGAAGTGGAAAGAGCTGCGCGACGTAATCCTCGTCGGCCACTCCTACGGCGGTATGGTGGTTTCCGGCGTCGTCGAGAAAATGGAGAAATCAATTTCCGCATTGGTGATGCTGGACACATTTCTCCCCGCCAACGGCCAAAGCTATTTCGACATCGACCCATACAAAGAGCGCATCCGCGCGGCCGCCGATAAAGGCTTAACTGCAATGCCGCCCCTGCCGGCGGAGATGTTCGGCGTTAACGAGAAAGACCGTGCCTGGGTTAGCGCGCAGCTCACGCCGCATCCCATCAAATGCTTCATGGGACCTGTTGTGCTGACGCGCGCCCGTGATCGCATCCCAAAAAAGGTGTATATCCGCGCAACGGAATATCCAAATGCCGGTTTCGATGCGGGGCTGTCCGAAACCCGCAAACAAGGCTGGGACACACACGAGGTGCGGAGCGGGCATGATGTGATGATCGACGCTCCGACGCAGCTGGCCGAGATACTTGGCCGGTTGGCGTAGTTACACCGGGGGACCGGAGCTAACGCCGGATCGGGATTTCACGAGAGTATCTATGGTTGCGGTATAAAAGAAGCGCCTCATGATCGAGTTCTGGCATTGGCCCTCGGGCGCGATGTCCGATCCTGGCACCAAACGGACCAACCGGACCGGCGCGGCAATGTCCGTTGATCGAAATAGACCGGAAGTGGCCGACCGACTGACAAAACGGCGCTGTTGACCCCTTAGCGGACACATTGCTGAAGACGGCATCGAGACGAACTTACAATGCGTAATTGTCTTGCTTCCCTGGGCTATCGCGCCAATTCCAACAGCCGGCGACAGTCCGCCGGCAACCGCCGTTCATTGAGGTTGGTCACACCGAGCAGCAGTCCCTGCTGCCGGGGAGGCTGCATGTACCACGCTGACAGGGGGGCCGGCGCCAGGCCGAACTGCAGGGCGCGTGAAGCAATATCCACGTCTGACGCAGACCTGGGGAGCAGGATCACCACCGCCAGGCCTGCGGTTGCTTGCACCTTTATCGAATCTGGCGCCATTTCTCCCAGGCAGCGAAGCAGGGTTTCCCGCCGGGCGGCGTAAAGCCGCTTCATCCGGCGCAGATGGCGAAGATAGTGACCTTCCCGCAGGAATTCGGCCACGGCGCGTTGCACGGCCGCAGCCGGCGCCGGCGCCAGGCAAGCGGCGAGCTCACCGAACCGCTGACCCAGTTTCGGCGGCACGACCATGAAACCCAGGCGCAGCGCCGGGCTGATCGTTTTGCTGAAAGTGCCGATGTGCAGCACCCGTCCTCCATGATCGAGAGATGCGAGAGCGGGAGCCGCCCGTCCCTTCAGCTGCAGTTCGCTCAGGTAATCGTCCTCGATGATCCAGGCATCGGTCCGCCGGGCCCAGGCGAGCAGTGCAAGCCGCCGCTCCAGCGACATCGTCATCCCGAGCGGGGCCTGCTGGCCTGGTGTCACAACCGCCAATTTCGCTCCGGGAGCAGTCCGCACACCAGCGGCTACGTCCAGTCCTTCCGCATCTACCGGGACGGCCGTAACGGATATGCCGGCCAGGGCGAGTGCAGTGCGAGTGAGCGGAAAGCCTGGATCCTCTATCCAGGCTTTCATCATTCCAAGCTGAAGCCCTCGGATCGCCAGACCGAGCGCGCCGGAAAATCCGCCCGTTACGAGCACTTGAGAGGGACTGCACCGGATGCCGCGGGCCAGTCCCAGGTAAGCCGCAATCTGCTTTCGCAACTTCGGATCGCCACGCGGATCCGGATACGTCACCGGCGCCGCCGCAGCCCGCCGGGTCTCGCGTGCCAGGATGCGTGACCAAAGCTTGAACGGAAAGGCGTCCTGAGAGGGCACGCCCATCTGAAAGACCAGCGGCGGGTTTCCGAACTCATAGAAGAGGTCCGGCAGCAGCGGCGCTTCCTGCGACCGGTCGGGCCTTGAGGATCGCGGCTGCCGCTCGGCCACGCGAGTTCCTGCCGCCCCGAGACCGATCGCGAATTGCTCCGCGATGAGACGTTCGTAAGCCACACGCACGGTACCGCGGGAGACGCCGAGCTGAGCGGCCAGATCGTGCCAAGAGGGCAACCGCGCGCCCGAGGCGAGCCGCCCGTTCTCTATGCCTTCTCGGATCGAGGAATAAATCTGGGCAGCCAGCGGGGTCCTTCTGGCACGATCAAGTCGGATGGGGAGGGCAGCCATTGCGCGATGGTACAGCCAAAATCGGCAATCTTGGTACTGTTTTATGACCGGGCGCAGCGCATCTATTCGCCACGACCAACGCTCTGAGCGACCGATGCAACTGCTGCCTAAGGAGAACTTAAGATGACTCGACCCATGGATTGGCGCAGCTTCGAGAATTCACTCAAAATCGAGGCGCGCTTTTTCAGTCGAACGGCAGCAAACTATCTCGCATCAATCTTCGATGGTATTGGCGATCTGCAAACGCGCGACGGCCGTCCGCTCGTGGTGGATGCGGGGCCCGGAACGGATTTTCATACCCTCTATCGCGCTCAGGTCTTTCAATCTGACGACAAACTCGAAGCCGCCCTCGGCAGGCCGGACATCCACCTCGGCTCCCCGCCGGCGCCCTTGGCGGCGGCCGGTCGCATGAACGCACGCGGTATCTCGGTTTTTTACGGCGCAAATAATCAGAAGGCGGCTATTGCCGAAGTGTGCCCACCCGTTGGCAGTGAGATCGCGGTGGCCCAATTCGAGATCATCAGAAAGCTGCGACTTCTCGATTTGACCGCCCTCGGCGACGTCAGCGCCACTGGAAGCATTTTCCGGTTAGCCGTTTTCCTGCGGTCGCTAAGCAGGCGTATCGCGCGGCCGGCAATGCCCGATGACGATCCGCTCGAATACCTCGCAACGCAGGCCATAACCGATTTTCTCGCGACGGAGGCGTCGGCGCCGATTGACGGCATCGTTTTTCCGTCGGTGCAAAGCGCCGGAGACGTTAACGTCGTCCTTTTTCACAAGGCGGCCCGTGTTGAGGCCCTCGTTCCGGAGGGAACGGAGATCAGCGCGAGTACAGGCCGCTGGGCGGAGGATGGCTGGGTAGAAGATTACGAGGTGCTTGAGAAAGTTCCACCTTTGCACAAGGACGTTTACAAAAACGAGCAAGAACCGGGATGGCCGGACTTGGCCGCCATTGCGGAAGCAACGCCTCTTAAATCGCGGGATGCCGATTGGCGGGACGCCAGTCTTCGCATCGTGCCCGACAGCATGAAGGTGCATAGCGTAAAGCGCGCCGAATTCGCGACCGACGAATTCGCGGTGAAGCGGCGCCGTCTGGAAACGGGACAGCATCGGATTTCAGGCGGGTCGGGAGAGTGCACGCCGACGAGACGTTCCCAGGCCACACCACAGGAGTTCGACAATGACTGACATTCTATCCGGCATCAGGATTCCCGATAGCAAGATCGCGCGCGAAGCCGCCGAACTCGTGCGGCAGCATGAAACCGAGATGCTGTACAATCATTCCGTCCGCGTTTTCGTGTTCGGCGCAATGAAGGGCGTCCGGCAAAATCTCAAATTCGATTCTGAACTGCTCTATGTCGCGGCGCTGTTTCACGACCTGGGGCTTGTCGACGCCTATCATACCGACGCAAAGCGGTTTGAAGTTGATGGCGCCGACGCAGCACGCGAATTCCTCCGCGGCCATGGCATTCCCGAACCGAAATCGGATCTTGTCTGGGAAGCCATCGCCCTGCATACCACGCCCGGCATCCCCCAATTCATGCGGCCCGAGATCGCTCTCACAAACGCGGGTGTCTTGGTGGACGTCATCGGGTTTGGATATGATGAGTACACGCCAGAGCAACGCGACCAGGTCATCGCCGCCTTTCCCCGCGGTGATAATTTCAAGAATGATTTTATCCAGGTTCAGACCTGCTCGGCCTTAAAGAAGCCTCTGACGACGTTCGGCACCGTCAATTTCGACTACATCCAGGAGCACGACCCCACATTTCACCTGCCGGGCGCATGCGCTCGAATCCGCAGCGCGCCATGGGATAGCTGAGCCATGGTGGGCGTTTATCTCCGTCAAATTGGGACGAACGGTGCTCGCGGCATCCATAGAATATCGGCTGGAAAATCTATTACGAGGAGCTCGTTGTTGCCTGGGTCGCTCACCTCCCTTATCTCGCTAACCCTCGGCGCCTTCGCCATCGGCACCGAGGGCTTTATGATCGCCGGGCTGCTGCCCGCTCTAGCGCGAGACCTGAACGTCGGCGTGCCCGCCGCCGGCC
>JAQGKC010000106.1 GCA_028290305.1 Bradyrhizobium sp. | reverse complement strand
GAAGAAATTGATGAGGCGGCTCACCGATCTGGTTCCGGCGCGATGGCGGCGCGGGGCTGCGGTGGTGCCCGTGGTGCGGTTGTCCGGCGTGATCGGGGCGGTAACGCCGCTGCGGCCCGGAATGTCGCTTGCCGGCGTTGCCAAGACGCTGGAGCGCGCCTTCTCGATGAGGAATGCCAATGCCGTGGCGCTGGTGATCAATTCACCGGGAGGCTCGCCGGTGCAGTCGCGGCAGATTTACCTGCGGATCCGCCAATTGGCGGCGGAGAAGAAGCTGCCGGTGCTGGTGTTCGTCGAGGACGTCGCGGCATCCGGCGGCTACATGATCGCCTGCGCCGGCGACGAGATCTTCTGCGATCCCAGTTCGATCCTGGGCTCGATCGGCGTGGTCGGCGGCTCCTTCGGGTTTCAGGAGTTGATCAAAAAAATCGGCGTCGAGCGGCGGCTGTATACCGCAGGCTCACACAAGGCGATGCTCGATCCATTCCTGCCGGAAAATCCGGAAGACGTGGCACGCGTGAAAGCGCTTCAGCGCGAGATCCATGCCATCTTCATCGCGCTGGTGAAGCAGAGCCGGGGCAATCGCCTCAAGGGCACCGAGGACGTTCTGTTCACCGGCGAATACTGGGCGGGGGAAACATCGATTTCACTTGGCCTAGCGGACGCGATCGGCGATCTGCGGTCGACGCTGCGCGCGCGCTACGGCGACAAGGTGCAGACGCCGGTGATCGCGCCTGCGACGGGAATGCTGTCGAGCCTGCTCGGCCGCAAATCCGCCGGGGCAGGGGTGCTGAGTCAGTTGGATGGGCTCGCAGGACTGCCGGATGAGGTGATTTCGGCGCTGGAGACCCGGGCGATTTGGGCCAAATTCGGGTTCTGAGGGCGGGATCGGCCGCGCCATTTCGCCCTAGATAATGCGATTGCAGGCCGGGCCGGCTTGCGCGACAATATGCCGTGGGGGCGACGAATGAACGACGAGGATCGACTGATGCCGCCGCTGATCGCATTTGCGGGCGCCCTGGGTGGGCTGGCCGTGGTCCGCTGGGCTTACCGGACAGCCCTGAGGGTCAACAGGGAATTGGAAGAGGCACGGCTCTCGCGGCTCGCTGAAGCTGCCAGGTCGAACGAGATTCCGACGCTGCGGCGGGACCCCAACACCGGTGCCTACCGGCCCGGCTGATCGGTACCCTGATCTCGCGAATTTGCCTCCCCAAAACACTTGCGCCGGCCTCGGGATGGGGCATCATCCCTGAGGACCGGCGAGCAAGCTTGGAGGCTAGTTTTCGTTCTTTATCGGACGCCGCGTCGTTCGTCTGTCACAATACCGTTGTGAAAGATCACGAAGTCCGGAGCGCCGTTCTTCATCAGGCTAAGTGCCTCAGCCATCAGAAGTTCCGGCGTGATGGCCCCTCAATTCCTAACGATCCGCATCGCCCCGTTGCAGCGCTAGCGGTGTGGTTAGCGGGTCGTTACCGCGAACATTGCAATTGTGCTGCTGCGGGCATTTTCACGGCAAATCGGGCCGGACATTGCCTTGATTCCCCGCCCCCCCGCCGATACGGTCCCGCGCGCTTGCCGCCCCCCAGAGAAATCCGAATCGGACGATGGACGCCATACCTCCGCATATGCGCCCGGAACGCTCGTTCCAGGGACTGATCCTGACGCTGCAGCGTTATTGGGCGGATTACGGCTGCGTGATCCTGCAGCCCTATGACATGGAAGTGGGCGCGGGCACGTTTCACCCGGCGACCACGCTGCGCGCGCTTGGCCCGAAGCGATGGAATGCGGCCTATGTGCAGCCCTCGCGCCGGCCGAAAGATGGCCGCTATGGCGAAAATCCCAACCGGCTGCAGCATTATTACCAGTTCCAGGTGATCCTGAAGCCGTCGCCGCCGGACATCCAGGAGCTCTACCTCAAATCGCTGGCCGCGATCGGCGTCGATTCCCACCTGCACGACATCCGCTTTGTCGAGGACGACTGGGAAAGCCCGACGCTCGGCGCCTGGGGATTGGGCTGGGAGTGCTGGTGCGACGGCATGGAAGTGTCGCAGTTCACCTATTTCCAGCAGGTCGCGGGCGTCGAATGCGCGCCGGTTGCCGGTGAACTCACCTACGGGCTCGAGCGCCTTGCCATGTATGTGCAGGGCGTCGACCGCGTCTATGATCTCAATTTTAATGGCCGCGAGGGCGCCGAGCGCGTGACTTATGGCGACGTTTTCCTGCAGGCCGAGCAGGAATATTCACGGCACAATTTCGAATATTCCGACGCCGACATGCTGTTCAAGCAGTTCGCCATGGCAGAGGAAGCCTGCAGGAAATATCTTGAGGCGGGATGGAAGGATGGCAAGCGCGAGGCGCATCTGATGGCGCTGCCGGCCTATGACCAGTGCATCAAGGCCAGTCATGTTTTCAACCTGCTCGACGCCCGCGGCGTGATTTCGGTGACCGAACGGCAGAGCTACATCATGCGGGTGCGCGAACTCGCCAAAGCCTGCGGCGAAGCCTGGGTGCATACCGAAGCGGGCGGAGCCGGTTGATGCCTGACCTTCTCCTCGAACTTTTTTCCGAAGAGATTCCCGCGCGGATGCAGGCGAAGGCGGCGGACGATCTGCGCCGCATGGTCACCGACAAACTGGTCGCCGAGGGGCTGGTCTATGAAGGCGCGAAGGCGTTCGCGACGCCGCGGCGGCTGACGCTGACGGTGCACGGCATTCCGGCGCGGCAATCTGACTTGAAGGAAGAGCGCAAGGGGCCACGTGTCGGCGGCCCGGAGGCCGCGATCGCGGGCTTTCTCAAGGCCACTGGATTGGCCTCGCTCGACGAAGCAAAGATCCAGCGCGATCCGAAGAAGGGCGATTTCTACATCGCGCTGATCGAGAAGCCCGGCCGCGCCACGCTGGACGTGCTCGCGGACATGCTGCCGGTGATTGTGCGCACGTTCCCGTGGCCGAAATCGATGCGCTGGGGCGAGCGCTCGGCGCGCCCGGGCGCGCTGCAATGGGTGCGGCCGCTGCACGCCATCCTGGCGACGTTCGGCTTGGAGACCGAAGAGCCGGATGTCGTGAGATTCGATATCGCGGGCATTGAAGCCGGCCAGACCACCTATGGCCATCGCTTCATGGCGCCGGCGGCGATTTCCGTCCGCCGTTTCGAGGATTACGAAGCAAAACTGCACACGGCGAAGGTCGTGCTCGATCCGCAAGCCCGCAAAGATATCATTCTCGCCGACGCCAAACAGCTTGCGTTCGCGCAAGGTTTTGAGCTGGTCGAGGATCAGGTGCTGCTCGACGAAGTCGCGGGCCTGGTCGAATGGCCGGTCGTGTTCATGGGGTCGTTCGAGAGCGAATTTCTGTCGATCCCGCACGAAGTGATCCGGGCCACGATCCGGAATAACCTCAAGTGCTTCGTGGTCAGCGATCCCAAGACCGGCAAGCTGATCAACAAGTTCATCCTGACCGCCAACATCGAAGCCTCCGATGGCGGCAAGGCCATCGTCGCCGGCAACGAGCGCGTGATCCGGGCGCGGTTGAGCGACGCGAAGTTTTTCTACGTCACCGATTTGAAGACGAAACTCGAAGACCGGCTGCCGAAGTTCGACCAGATTGTGTTTCATGAGAAGCTCGGTACCCAAGGCGAGCGCATCAAACGAATCGAGCGGCTGGCGGCGGAAATCGCGCCGCTGGTTGGCGCGGATGTCGAGAAGACAAAGCGCGCGGCGCATCTGGCGAAGGGGGATTTGCTGACCGAAGTTGTCGGCGAATTCCCCGAGTTGCAGGGCTTGATGGGCAAATACTACGCGCTGGCGCAGGGCGAGGATGCTTCCGTCGCGGCGGCGAGCGAGGAACATTACAAGCCGCAGGGGCCGGCAGATCGCGTGCCGACCGATCCGGTGTCGGTGGCCGTTGCTCTGGCCGATAAGATCGACACGCTGGTGGGATTTTGGGCGATCGACGAGAAACCGACGGGAAGCAAGGATCCGTATGCGCTGCGGAGGGCGGCGTTGGGCGTGATCAGGCTCAACCTGGAAAATAATTTACGGATAGAACTGATCTCTGTGTTCGACAAGCACGCAGAGAATGTTGATGAAACCTTGAAACGCTTGGCTCATACGCGTGGTCAAAAGCAGGGCGGTGATTATTCAGTTGCGATCGGACATGCCTCCGTTTTGTGGGATGGTCGACAAGTTCGTAAAAATAGCGTCGATCTCCTCTCCTTCTTCGCCGACCGTCTGAAAGTCCAACTCCGCGAGCAGGGCGCACGGCACGATCTGGTCGATGCTGTATTCGCGCTGGAAGGTCAAGACGACCTCTTAATGGTGGTCCGCCGCGTCGAGGCGCTCGGCAAGTTCCTCGATACCGATGACGGCAAGAACCTGCTCGCGGGCACCAAGCGCGCGGCGAATATCCTGCGCATCGAGGAGAAGAAGGACGGCAAGGCCTATGACGGCGCGCCCGATGCTGCGCTCTACAGTCTTGACGAAGAGAAGACGCTCGCGAAAGCAATCGATCAGGTGAAGGTGGAAGCGAGTGCCGCTGTCGCACAGGAAGACTTCGCCGGCGCGATGAGCGTGATGGCGAAGCTGCGTCCGGCGGTCGATGCGTTCTTCGACAAGGTCAAGGTCAACGACGACAATCCCCAGGTGCGCGAAAATCGCCTGAAGCTGCTCAATGAAATCCGCGCCGCCACGCGTGCGGTCGCGGATTTTTCCAAAATACAGGATTGAGTGCCCGAAACGCGAACATCTCCTTCGTCATGCCCGGCCTTGTGCCGGGCATCCACGTCTTTCTTCATGGTCAAGTAAGACGTGGATGGCCGGGTCGAGCCCGGCCATGACGAACTTGAGCTTGATGCTGATTTCGCGCGTCCAACCTTCGCACAAAACAAAAGCCCCGCCCGGCGGGGGGAGACCGGGCGAGGCCTTGGTATCCGGTCGTCGTTGCGGCGCCCGGACAATTTGCTCGAACGCTTAGACTTACTCGACCACCTGAACGACGCGGCGCGAGCGCGGTTCGACCAGAACGGTCCGGCCGTTCACCACGGTATAGCGATAGTGCGTGACGCCGAATGTCTGCGGCACGTCGTAATAGGTCACGCCGGTTTCCGGCAGCACCCCGCCCACGACTACACGATCCGGAATGGTGTAGGTCGGTACGCGTTCGCGCACGATGTATTCCCGGAACGCCGGACGCTGATCGACCGCGATGCCATCGCCGTCCTCGTTGACGATCACGCTGCCGCCGCGAACGACGCCCGTGGTGATCTCGCTCTGCGCCTGAGCCGCGATCGGCGCGCTCATCACGCCCGCAATCGCTGCAATGGCAAGTACTGTGTTCCGCATGATCAACTCCTTCGCGATGGTTCGTGCCGGCCTGCGCCAGCACGCAATCCCACCCAATTCATCTCGCGCCGCATCGTTCCCCGAAAAATGCTGTTCCCACCGCGGCAATTTTTGTCATTTTCGCGACCGCTGGAACCGGTCGAAGCGATAGGCGTCTGCTATCGTGGATCCGCTTCAACGGATAAAATGCAGGTCTCGATTCGATTTCCCATCAGCGTCATGCCGGAGACATTTCAAAATGACCCTCACAACTGCCCACATTTCACCAATCATGTCTGTGATTGCTGGGTTGCTCATTCTGATCATGCCGCGGCTGCTCAATCTGGTGGTTGCGATCTTTCTGATTCTCAATGGCCTTATCGGCCTCGGCCTGCTCAGATGGCTTCATATGTAGCCTCGAAGCGAACTTCGCGCCTTGCGCGGAACTGCCTAAACGTGGTGTAAGGCGCGCATCCTCCTCTCTCTCGCGGATTATTTGCAGTCATGGCCAAAGCCGTAGCGAAGACGAAGAAAACCGCAGCAAAATCAAAGCCATCCGAGCCGACCCGGGCTAAAGCCGCGCCGCCGGCGAGCGCCCGCAAAGCCTTGAAGAAGAGCCCGGTCAAGCCGGCGCCGAAGTCGGCCGGCAAGCCCGTCGCCAGCAAACCGGCAGCGGACGCGGTGAAATCCGGCAAATGGGTGTTCACGTTCGGCGACGGCAAGGCCGAAGGCAAAGCAGGGTTGCGCGATTTGCTTGGCGGCAAGGGCGCCAATCTCGCCGAGATGGCCAATCTCGGATTGCCGGTGCCTCCCGGCTTCACCATTCCGACTTCGGTGTGCACGTATTTTTATGCGCATGACAAATCCTATCCGAAGGAATTGAAAGCGCAGGTCGAAAAGGCGCTGGACCATGTCGGCAAGCTGACCGGCAAGGCGTTCGGTGACGTCCGCAATCCGCTGCTGGTTTCGGTGCGTTCCGGTGGCCGCGCCTCGATGCCGGGCATGATGGATACCGTGCTCAACCTCGGTCTCAACGACAAGACGGTCGAAGCGCTGGCCGAAATGTCCGGCGATCGCCGCTTCGCCTATGACAGCTACCGTCGTTTCATCACGATGTATTCCGACGTGGTACTCGGATTCGAGCATCACCACTTCGAAGATATTCTCGATACCTTCAAGGACGGCCAGGGCTATACGCTCGACACCGATCTCACCGGCGACGACTGGGTAGAACTGGTCGGCCGCTACAAGGATGCGGTGGCGCGCGAAACCGGCAAGGATTTCCCGCAGGATCCGCATGCGCAATTGTGGGGCGCGATCGGTGCGGTGTTTTCATCGTGGATGAATGCGCGCGCGGTGACCTACCGGCGGCTGCACGACATTCCGGAATCCTGGGGCACCGCGGTCAACGTGCAGGCGATGGTGTTCGGCAATATGGGCGAGACCTCGGCGACCGGGGTCGCGTTCACGCGCAATCCCTCGACCGGCGAGAGCAAGCTGTACGGTGAATTCCTGATCAACGCGCAAGGCGAAGACGTGGTGGCGGGCATCCGCACGCCGCAGGACATCACCGAATACGCGCGCCAGGAATCCGGCTCCGACAAGGCATCGATGGAAATCGCGATGCCCGACGCATTCAAGGAACTGACGCGGATCTACACGATGCTGGAAAAGCATTACCGCGACATGCAGGACATGGAGTTCACGGTCGAGCAGGGCAAGCTCTGGATGCTGCAGACCCGCGGCGGCAAGCGCACCGCGAAAGCGGCGCTGCGCATCGCCGTCGAACTCGCCAATGAAGGCCTGATTTCCAAGAAGGATGCGGTGTCGCGGATCGATCCAGCATCGCTCGATCAGTTGCTGCATCCGACCATCGATCCCGCGGCGAAGCGCGATGTCATCGCCACCGGCCTGCCGGCCTCGCCGGGCGCCGCCGCCGGCGAAATCGTGTTCTCTTCCGATGAAGCCGCGAAACTGCAGGCCGATGGCCGCAAGGTCATTCTGGTGCGAATCGAGACCAGCCCCGAAGATATTCACGGCATGCATGCGGCGGAAGGCATCCTGACCACGCGCGGCGGCATGACCTCGCACGCCGCGGTGGTCGCGCGCGGCATGGGCAAGCCCTGCGTCTCCGGCTGCGGCACCATCCGCGTCGATTACGGCCGCGGCACCATGAGCA
>JAQGKC010000076.1 GCA_028290305.1 Bradyrhizobium sp. | reverse complement strand
ATGTCGAAGGAGAATGAAGTGACGCAGACAATCGAGGAAAAGAACAAGGCTTTCGTGTTGGAGGCCTTCGAAACGCTTTTCAACAACCGGGACTACGCCGCTGCGGAGCGTTTCTGGTCTCCGAACTTCATTCAGCACAGCGCGCACATTCCGCCGGGACGCGAGGGCCTCTTCGCGTTGGTCAAGGGCACAGCCGACAGCCTCCATTACGAGAACGGACTTATTGTCGCCAACGGAGACTACGTGCTGCTCCACGGCCGGTTCTCAGGCATGGGCCTGCCGGCGAACTGGATCGTGGTGGATATCGTGCGCCTCGGGAACGGCCAACTTGCCGAGCACTGGGACGTCATCGAGGACGAAGCGACAAAGGAAGCGTCCGTTAGCGGCCTGCCCATGTTCGGGACGACATTTCCCTCGGGATGATCCGGTACGGCGTTGGAGCCGTCGTTTGCACCAGAGAGGCAGTCGCGTTTTTCAAGATCGGGCGACGCTACAGGCGATTTCGGCCGGCAAGGTGCCGGACGACCTCAGATCCACGGCGTCAGCATTCCCGACAGCAAGCTCAAGGGCGTTACGCTGGAAAGCTATCGGGTCACTTAGCGTAACCCTGAGAGCGCAACCACGCGATGCGACGGTCTCCGTTTACCCAGTCCTGTGCATCAGCTTTGCTTTTCAAGCCGGTGATTTCTCGGACCGGGACAGCTGGATATTCGGCCAGGATTCTCCAGCCGTCTTCTGCTTGTCGAACGATTCTGAAGGTCACCTTTACTTTTGCCATGCGGTACCATGCATGGAAATCGGTCCAAAGAGAACCCGGTTGCGGTGGGCTGCGAGCTTTGAAGTAATGCCTCAGACCGGATGGCAACCGACGGCGGATTTGATGGCGGCGGGCCGAATTCCGGTGGCAGGGGCGGGATCGGTGGCCACAGATCAGGGCACCGCTGCGATAATTCAACGGTAGACCTGCCGTCGCCGTGCCGGCAAGCGTTTCCAAGATGGTGGAGTATGTCCAGTGCGTCGAAACTTGGGAAAGACTCGATTGCGATGCCCCGCAAGTCATCGAATAGTTTCCGCAGATCCCTCCAGTCGGCTTTCTCGACTTTGCTGACCGCAGGCGTGTGCGGCCGCAACTCGTTCGCGCACCCTCGCAGATAGGCTCTTAGCTGTCGCTCCCAGATCGATTGAATCGAAAGAGAGAACGCCATTTTCGTTTCGCGCAGCACGTCCTCCATGTCGGCTTGAGCAAATTCATGTCCGGGCGAATTGCTCCGACCCAATTCGTCTATCCGCCTATCGAGCGTCTTCAGTGCAGGAACAATCACGTCATCAAGATAGGATCGTATGGTGATGTCATGCTTGCAGGCCTGTACATCGGCGAAGCAATTTTTCCAGCGAAACGGTGTCATGGCTGTCGACATTTTTTCTCCGACAAAGTTGCAATCCTGGTCCACCGTTCATCGACTATGCGGGAATGCGACATTCGATGACGACCGGCCTCACGACAATGCCATCCGGAAGGGCTGCAGCCTGGCTTTCGAGCTTGGCTCTGACGTTCTCGACCGACAGCTTCGGGACGGTCTTGCGCCGCCCATCTTTGGGATCCCAGTTATCGGTCTCGAACCAGCCGACTAGGTATACGCCTGCTTGCGCGCGGAGGCGTATCATGTACTCCCGGACCAGTTGAGCCTCGAGCGCAGTGAAGAGCTCGCCGTTCCAACACCCTTTCGCTTCGATGACGGCCGTGATGGAGTCGAACGCTTCGCCGCCGGGGCGACGGCGTACCGCATTAATCAGAATGTCGGTACGCCGGCCGACGGGGGCACCCGGCACCCGGCTGACTTCGACTTCGCGGTTAGCGAAGATGCCGGCGTGAGCGAGCTCAGTTTGAAGAAAGCGCAGGACGACGTCCGAGAAGCCGTTCTCGTCAATAGGTCTGAAGACGTTCTTTGAGCCCTGCCGGTCCCAAAGATCGCGCACTGGCGTTTGTGCGCCGTGAAGCGAGCCGGCGAATTTTGCCAGCGCTTCAGTAATGACATCGCAGAGATCACCCGCCGTGTTCACCAATTTCAAGGTCGGTTTGTCGGCAAGTGCGAGAACCTCTTTCGGGCTCATTGCCGACCAGGTCGCAAGTCGCATCGCTCGCTCGGCGAGGGCGAGTTCGTACGCGAGGTGTGTGAGCTGTGGATGGTCGGCGATCAACTCGTTGAGGACGGTGACGGCGGTGGGAGTCCCCATTCCCGCGAGATGTCGGGGCAAACCGTCGCGCAGATAACCCACTGAATCCAGTGCCCCCACGAAGCCTGTCGCCCGCTCGCCTTCGTTGCGCGGCGGAAACAGGCGTGCCACCAATTTGAACAGAGCGGCGATATCATGCTCGCCGAGGTCGCGATAAAATGGCGAGCCGAAATCGAAATGCATCGCGACGCGGGTGATTATCCGTTTGGCGAGGTCGTCGTCGGATTCCATGGTGGTCTGGATGACCCTCCAGGAGCGGACCGGCTCTCGTTGCAGAAGAACGTCGACTATCGCGTAGTCGCGGTCGTGCTTGGAAGCGTCGCAAGTCACGAGAAGCCCGAGGGCGTGGTCGAGAGCAGGCTGAAAGCCGACGCGCAGCATTGCATCGAGGAAAGAGGCATACTCTGCCGGCGTGTTCTTCGGGTCGCGAAGCTCCTCGAAGATAGCGGCGCGCAGCATGTCGTTGTGCCAGCATCCGTCCAGATCGTGGAGGATATGATACGGCAATCCGATCTGGCTCGTGCCGGGTTTGCGCACGTCTTCGCGCTCGAGGCGGATGATGGTGCGCACCGCGGAAACGAACTCCTCGGGAGCATGTCTGATCGCATCAACGAGGATACTCCTGATGTCTGGGGATCTTTCGGCCTCGGTCCCGTGCCGCGGAAGTCCCACGATGACGGGAGCCCATTTCCGCCACGTCTCTTCGATGATCCGGTGGTAACCCTCCGGGGAAACCTGCTTGAGCAGAAGGATGGCACGCAACCCGGCGATGGCGCTGAAAGGAATCGTCATTGGGCGATGCCCGAGCCAATCGTCGATCGAGGTATCTGCTGCCGGTAGGTACCGTTCCGCGCCGGCGACGATGCGCGGGCGTATTCCCTCGTCGGCTTCGTTCCAGCCGGGGGTCGTGACGATGAAATAATCGAGCTCATCCCCGTAGCCGCGGCTCGTCGGCGTGAGCGCCAGGATGAGGGTGAGGTGGCACCAAGCCTGCCAGCTACCGACTTCGGCATCGGCGAGAAGCGCGCGGACCCTCTTCGGTGGATCGGGCTCAACGGGCGGAGGGAGATTGTCGTCGAGCGCACGCCACTGTGCCTGCAGCCGCCGGGCGTCCTTGGCCGCCTGCGAATCCAGCCGTACTGGCTCGAACCACTGTCTATATCGGGCGCGCACCAGCGACGAGCGCTCCATCCCGGCGGCGAGCGCCTCGACGTGATCCACGTTCTGCATGTCGAACGCGCGCTCGACGAGACCGAAGAGCGTCTCGGTTTCGATATCCCGCGCGTCGTTCTCGTCCTTGGGCGCAAGGGAAAGAA
The DNA here is from genome assembly GCA_028290305.1 of Bradyrhizobium sp. The sequence goes on along the minus strand of JAQGKC010000076.1, from coordinate 2,075 downwards.
GCCACTCCAGATCCGCCGCGAGGACGAATTCGGCCCGGTGGAAATTGTATGCTTCGATCGGCGGAAGTGCCCGCTTGCAGAGCGCCGTCAGAAAGATCCTGCGTCGCGTGTCATCGGTCAGCAACTTTTGGCGGAACGCTGCCTGTTCCTTGTGATCGAGTCCGAGGAAGAGGGGGCCGTGATTGCGCAAGCGGGCGGCGACGTTGTCCACAAACGGGTCCGTCAGGTCCGCATGCTCGAAGATCGGCCAAATCTTGAACATGATAGCGTCCGCCAGGCGTCGCGCGTGCGCGTTGCCGGATCTGCCGTTGCCGGCCACCGCATTCGTCGCCCACCGGAGACCCGGAAGCAGGTCTTTGTCCTTCAGCGACTCCGGCAGCGCCATTTGGAAGTGGGCATACGCTCCGAAGAACAGGTCAGCAGTCGGCGTGAGAAGCGGGAACAGTCGGTCGGCCGCAATGTGATCGGGCCAGAGCAGTTGGAGCGCCGCACCTTTGATCTCGTCGTTCGGATCCTGCGCCTTCGCGATGTCTTCGGCGAACGGAAGGATCTGGGCCGGAACGTCGGCATCGCCGCAGCTCTTCAACGCCGCAATGGCGCCGCTGCGGACCTGCGGATGGTTGGTCCCGTCCAGGAGCACTTGAAGAAGTTCCGGCTGGAGCTCGGAGAGTTTACATTTTTCGGCGACGAGCAAAGCGAGCCGGCGGGTAGGGGGCCCCAATTTGGTGTCGGTGACGAACGGCCGAAGCTCGTCCGCCAGGCCGGCATGCTTAAGCTTCGCGTAAATTTCGGAATGCATGTAGACGGAATCCGTGACGCGCTTCTTCTCGACCGCGTTAAGAAGCGATTTCAGGATCGCGGTCTTGTCCTCGTCGCGGAGTCCGGAGAGATCGCCACCTAGAAGCGCAATCGGATCCTCGGCGATCAGTGCGGCACGGACCGCATCGTCCAGCGAAGCGGCCCAACCCGCGACCCCCGAAAGCTGCGGAATCAGGCCGCTGGCCGGATGACGTATCGCCTTCAGGATCGTCGCTGCGGGTATGTGACGGGCGTGCAGATAGTGGGCGGCGAGAAATTCGCCGTAGCCGCGATGGGCCCAGCCCATCTGTTGTTCGCCGTGGGCTCCGAACAGACCGGTGTCGAGCGTTTCCCGAATGTCGTCGTCCGAAACGACGAAGGAAGCGAAATCCCCCGTTTCTTCGCTGCCCGCCAACGCCGAAATAGCGATATCCTCTTTCGGACACTCGCTTTCGAGGCCCGTCCAGATCGAGAACCGGTTGCCAACTATTGTCGCTGCGGCGATCCGGCCTGCGACGCACATGCGCTGGCCCGCGTTCAGTCGGCCTCGCCGGCCTGTGTCGCGACGGCTCTTGTTGCTTTCCTCGCAGAGCGCGAGGCAACCCCGCTCGTAGAGCTCGATGCTGCTCTCGGGTAGGGCGCCGTCCTGTTCGTAGACTGCCAGTAGCATCTTCAGCGTGAGCGGCTTGATGGCGAAAGGTCGCGCGTGAGCGGCGAACAACGCTCTCATGAAGCTCTCGGTGGGAATGCCGTGGGCATCCAGCGCCGTGAAAATGTCGGCACGTCGCAAGGGCGCAAGCTCAAAGACTCCCGCCTGCTCGCCGAAGTTGTCAGTGAGCGCCCTCCCGAGCGTTTCTGCCGGCCAGACGGCCGTACGGCAGGCGATGCGGATCGAAAGCCGGTCAGTCGGGAGGTTGGGCAGTTCCGAGGCGATGAGGTTGGCGATAGAGTCGATGCGCAAAAGCGCCTCGTCCAGACTATCGAGATGGAGCACGAGGCGAGATGCATCGTCCTTCCAGCGCGTCATTTTTTCATTTTCGAAGACCCGCTGGAAGAGAAACGCCTCGCTCGAAAACGATCGCAGATCAATATAGGTGGATTGCAGGACACCGTGCTGCGACAACGCTTCGATGCGATCGGCTTCTTGCTTCAAGCCTATCATCGATGAACTCGAGCCCTGGCTGCGCGCCAAGCTCGCTCTGATCAGTCAGAAGACAAAACTCGCTGAAGCGATCCGCTATGCGCTATCGCGTTGGCAGGGCCTGACCCGCTTCCTC
>JAQGKC010000073.1 GCA_028290305.1 Bradyrhizobium sp. | reverse complement strand
CCGAGATCTCCGTCTTGCAGGTCGTTTCGACGGCGTAGTCGCGGGTCTCGGTGAGGTCACGCGTCTCCCAGTTAAGCGATTCGATGAATCCGATTCTGTTGTCGACCACCATCGATTTCTGGTGCGTAACCGCGAATTCGGTGCTGCTGTCGTGCACCTCTACGCCAGCCGCAAGCAGCGCCTCGCGTGCGACCTGGTTGTCGGTGGTGCCGTCTCGCCTTGACGGATTCAGCATCACGCGAACATGCACACCACGCCGCCGAGCGGCGATCACCGCCTCCAGCAAGGACGGATCAGTAAACAGAAACATCCGGATATTCAGCGCATTCCGGGCCGCCTTGATAGGGTCGATGATGGCATCCGCGCCATCTTCGGGTAGAACGATCAATCTGTGTGACACGATCTTCTTTCCTTCACTCATGCTGCATCGGCCACGCGGGACATGCTGGTTCCGCGCTGGATGCGATGTAGTCCGGCGAACACCCCGCCGCGGGCAACCAGTGCTTCATGCGTTCCTTCTTCGACCACCACGCCGTCCTTGAGGACGATGATCTTGTCCGCGTCGATCAGCGTGCTGAGGCGATGCGCGATCATGATGACCGTGCGGCCCTTCATCAGTCGCCGCAGCGCTTCGATCACCAGGTGTTCCGACTCCGTGTCCAGCGCGGCGGTCGGCTCGTCCAGTACCAGGATCGGGCTGTTACGGATGACCGCGCGGGCAATCGCGATGCGCTGGCGCTGACCGCCCGACAATGTATTGCCATGCTCGCCGACCGCCGCGTCATAACCCAGCGGCATACGGCTGATGAATTCATCAGCGTTCGCGACCTTCGCCGCGGCGATAATCTCGTTGTCGGTCGCGTCGGGGCGGCCATAGGCGATGTTGTCCCGAATCGTGCCGGGAAACAGCATCGTGTCCTGCAGTACGAAGCCGATCTGAGACCGCAGCGCCGCAAGCTTATAATCGGCGACATCGATGCCGTCGATCCGAACGTGACCGAACAAGGGATCGTAGAAGCGCGGCAGCAGGCTCAGTACAGTCGATTTGCCTGACCCCGTGGGGCCCACGATGCCGACGACCTGTCCCGGCTCGATGGCAAAGGAGACCTCATGCAACACGGGCTCATCCTTGCCGTATCCAAAGCTCACGCGATCAAAGGTGACCGCGCCTTTGACGCGCCCTGAGTCAACGGCACCGGCGCGCTCCCGGATCACCTCGTCGGCGGAAAGGATCGTCTCGATGCGCTCCAAGGCAACGGTGGTCTGCGCAACGGTGCTGGTCATGCTTGCGAGATCCTTCACCGGCTTGAAGAACTGCTTCAAATAGGCGAGGTAAACGGTCAACGCGCCCGCTGTCATGGTTCCCGCGAGGATCAACGATGTCCCCTTCCAGAGCACGATGGCAGTGCAGATCGCCACCACGACGCTGATCACGGGCGACATCAGCGATTTGATCTGCCGCGCCCGAAGCGCGGCCGCGACGGTGGCGTGGCTCGCCGCTTCCAGATGGGCCATTTCGAGGTCCTGCCGTGCGAACGCTTTGGTGACACGGATGGATCCGAGCCCGCGCTGCACGATCGACAGCACATCGCTTTGCCGGGCGCGCACGGCCCGCGTTGCGTCCTTCACGGCTTTCTTGAAATGAAAGACAAACACGAGAAGCATCGGCGTGAACGCCACCGCAATCAGTGTAAAGTCCCAGTCGAGCCAGAACATCAATCCCACCATGAAGACGATGGTGATGAGATCGATGGCGATATCGAGCGTGGATGACGACGCGAAATTCTGGATGGTGGCGACGTCGCTGGTGATGGTTGAAACCAGCGCGCCAATTTTAGCGTGATCGTAATAACGCAATGAAAGCCGGTGCAGGTGTTCGTAGACCCGGAGCCGCAGATCGTTGGCGATCCACTGCCCGACGCTCGTCGTGTCGTAATTGTCGACATAGCTCGCGATCGCGCCAACCAAGGCGATCGCCAGCGTGGTCGCACCCGCAAACAGCGCGACGCCGAGCGTATGCTTGCCGAAGCCGCCATATTCGTGCGCCCAGTCGAGCCAGTGCGGCAGATGGTGATTGCCGAGCGCGTCGTCGATGACCAGCTTCAGGGGCCAGGGCGCGGCGAGGCTCGCGCCGATTTCAAATAACATCGCGGTAAACACGATCGCCAGCCGGCCGCGATAAGGACGAAGAAGATCAAACACCAAACGTGTCATGTTGCACCTGTTGTACCGAGGCCTGCGCTACTCTCGCAAGCGCTGGCATGGACTCGTCGGATCTTCTTTATCGGACGCAGTTTGCGGTCCGCATGCGATTTGACGTACGACTTCATTCCGTGTCGAGCGGACACGGGATCGCGCACCGTATCCTTCGGAAACAGCCGGCTCCGCGAACATCACCTGGTAGCAGGCTTCGCTGAGCCGGGCTTCATTGCCGCGCAGGCATGCGACGATCCTGGCCGACGTCGGGATTATCCCTGCCGCACAGCCGAAACACGTCGGGACGACAGGCGTTCTGCTGCGCCATAGTGCCTTGCGCAAGGGCTGCGCCGCCGCCCAGCGTGAAAACGATCAGCGCGGCGCCAATGATCTTGCTTGTAGTTCGGTTCATCAGTTCTTACCTTTGGCAATAAAAGTGCGGGCGCTGCCCGCACGGGTTACGATTCAAACGTCGGTGTCTCGATGGGTGCGAGCGGCACCCTCTCCTTCAGGCGAACTCCGGTTCGCCCTAGATGACCTCATACGCAAACAGCGTTGCGACGAGGGTGATTGCGATCAGACCAAAAAGAAAGATCACGTCGGCCATCCGTTCGATCTGAAAGCTCAACTTCGTTCGATTCGAATAGCGGATCGACAGATATGACGTCAGCGCGCTCGCAAGGAATGTGATGGCGGCCATTGCTGCATATTCATCGACATGCGACGATCCGTGCCTCGCTTCCGCAAGCTTGACCAATCCGATCAGTGTCGCGCACACGCCGATCATCGTTCCCGAAACCGGGAGAATATGGGAGGCGAGGCTCTCGCTTCTGGTTCGTATCGTGATGCGGTTGGACATGGCTGACTCGTTGACTGCTGACTTGGTCATTTGATTGAAGCACTTGCCTTAGAAGGACGAAGCCTTGGCGAGTGCCGTGGGGTAGATCGGGATGTTCATGTGTTCGACCGCGGCTTGCTGCTGGGATCCGAACACGTCACGTTCATCCGTCGATGCCGAGATGTTCGGACGATCGATGGAAATCTTGATTGCGTTGCAACTGTCGACGAAGAACGTCCCGAAGACGCGCTCCGGCGCCAGATTCAGGACCCGTGCAATGTTGTGCTTGCTGAAGACGTTGGAGTGCAGCGCAGCTTCGTAATTCTCGCCCGATGTAAAAATGATGTCGAAGGTCAGACGATTGACGCCGGCATCCTTGCTGCGAATCACCGCGGCCATGTCCAGCAGCCGATGCGAACCGATGGATGGTTCCAAAGCCGGATGATCGGCGATCAGAGAGAGCGTGCGGCTGTCGAGATCGCCGCGATAGCCGGCGTCGCCGATATCGAAATAGCGAGGACGCTCCGTGCCTTGTGCGACCCAGTTCGCACCGGTTGCGCTGTAATAGGCAATCGGGAACAGGTCGTTCCTGATCACGTCCTCGTTCTGAAGAAGATGATAGAGCGACCAGGCGTAGGCGTCAGGCGCATCGAGACCGAATCGCGACGCGGTCTTCGGCATCGCAAATTGCGTAATGCGGTCGATCTCCTGTTGATGCAGAGAGGCAAGCCGCTCCGGATCGCAATCGACTGTCCGCAGCAGGATGGCGGGATTGGAAGCATCTGCCGCGGTGATCGTAAAGTCGGCGTCAGCCAACGTGTTCGGCACTTGATCCCGGATCCGCGCGACAACGGCGTTTTTTATGCTGGCATAGCCCTGAATGAACACGGGATCGCGCGTTCCGCCCGGCACGACGGCGCCGAACAGGCCGTCCGCGCGCTTGAAACTGACGACATCCGGCGACAATGGATAAGCAATATTGCCGCTGTTTCCCCTCCGGCCGGGATAGGCATGGTGAACCAGTTCGCGCGCCACCAGGATCGCGAGCTGAACCGCATGCTCGGCCGACCTGGCCGCGGCTTCGACAATAATTCCGAGTTCGCGTTGCAACCCGCCGACGGGCGCGGCCTGCACGCCGTTGCGGCCATAAACCAGCAGATCATCGGGAATGTTCGGAAGGTCGTCGGCGCCGATATGGATCAACGACACCTTTCGCAGCCCCAGGCGCTGGGCGCCTTCGAGCTTGATGCTCCAAGGCCATGGTTTGCCGGCGCGCACCAGGCGGCTGTCGCGAATGCCCGCGCTACGGCTATCCCTGGAGAAGAACTGCGTCTTCTCCATCGTAAGAATGCCCTCGGGGTACAACTGCAGTTGCGGATGGCTCTCCTGGTAAAGAGCATGCGCTGCGATCGATTGCGCGGTGCACCGCCGCGTCGGATTTGGCGCCACGAACACCGCGGTGCCGTCATCGTAGATTTCGCCGACGAGGCAGTCCGACGGCGAACCTGGATCACACGCCAGCGCGCCTGACTCCAGGATGTGACCGGCGTGATAGGCGAGCCCAGCGTCGATACCGCGCCTGATCATGTCGGATGCAAACAGCGCGCTGTCGCAGGACCGGCCGGCCAGAATGAATTGCGCGCCGCTTTCAAGCGCGGTGATCAGCGGATGAATCCCCATCTGACCTACGATCACGCTCTCGCGCAGTGTATCCTCGCTGAGCTCTGGACCCACACCGGTAGGGCGGAGCGCACCTTTGCGAAATTCCTGGACAACAATTTCGGGATCGATCTCGGAGCGGATGATCGCGACCTTAACGTCACGAACCCCGAGCTCGCTAAAGACCTCCTTGGCGATTTCGACCATCCGATCCAGATTGCGGTTGCCGCCGGCCATGCCGCTGCTGCCGAGGATCGCCGGGCAGCCGAGCTCATACGCGGCTTCCACCATATGACGGTAATCGGCCTTGACCGCGGCTCGCTCGAAATAGGCAGTGCCTGTGCCGAGGTAATAAGGACCCGCATCCATCGATCCGGCATCACAAACGATGGCATCGACCCGTCCCCTCAGCGCATGCCGCAGAGACTCGCTCGGATAGCCGTATCCGAGTGCGCCGCAGGCCGACACTACGCGGTAGATGAGATTCGGCATCGAATTATCCTTGTTGAACGTGGGCAATCCGAAATGGCCTGCCCGCGCGACGGGCGGATCAATGATCCAGACGGTCGTCGAAGACAAATACACCTTCAATATGCAGGTATCGGTAGAAACTATGGCTGCGCTTGATCGAGATCATTCGCGCTGGAAATACGTTTTCTGCGACGACGTTTGACGAGTGGGTTCAATCAATTAGGCATCGCTCCGCCGGCGCGACCTTGCGGAAAGCCGCGACGGAGGTGGTCCACGCCTGGGCTTCATAAGCCCGTTATGCGTTCGGCGATCCTTCGCTTGCGCAAATCAGCGGCGCCGGCCGCACGCCCGTTACACGGCTAACTGGCCCGCCTATCGGCCTGCGGTATGGCCGCATATTCAATCCGTATTTGTGTCTGGCACAGCTTTCGGCGAGTTGTGCGCCGCGCAGCAAGCGCCTCGACCGCATACACATGAGCAAGCTGCGATCTTGCTGCTGTTTGAAATCTCTCTTGAACGGGAAGGAAAAGAAATGTCTCAGTCAAAACTCACTCGCCGCGGCTTTGCGGCGGCGGCCGCAACGGGCGTGGCAACCATCGGCCTGCTTGGCGCATCCGCGAAGACCGCCGATGCCTACCAGGGCGACATGGAACGCGCATTGTCCTCCTTATCTCTGGCGCTCAGCTCGTTGAGTGAATCTACCGCAAACAAGGGCGGTCATCGAGCCAGAGCGATGGATTTGGTCCAGCAAGCTATCGATGAAACTCAAGCGGGTATTGATTTTGCCGATCAGCATGGAGGTGGCGGCGCCTAATTTCATCGACGAGCTTCGCCGCGCCAGCCGCACCGGCCTCAAGTGACCAGAACGATTCCCCGAATAGATTAACTGCAAGGCACAATCTTACTCTTTCAATCTAGCCAAGAGGCACCTGGTCTTCTGGTCTTACGAACATGATCCTTCAGAAAATCGATCAGCAGCGTCTTCATGCCTTGGGCCGCAAGCGTGAGCGGCGACTCGCTCGACCAGATGAGGCAGCACGTCAGGTAGAATGTCGGCTCGATCAGCACCGGCTCCGCGAAATCGTCCAACGAAAAGCCGGACATGTCGCCGAGATTGAGGATGGTGCTGCCCGCGCCCGAACGGACCGCCGAGAGCTCACTCGACACGGTAACGGCCTCCGCGGCGAGGTTCAAAGGCAGGCCGGCCTCGGCAAAGGTCCGCTCAATCACTTCCCTGCGCGCGTTCAGCCGTCCCGGCAGAACCAGCGGAATCTTCGCGACTTCCTTGAGCGAGATCGTCCCGGCCGCGGCGTGCGCAGAGCTCTTGCTGCTGATCAGGTAGTGGTTCTGCCGGAATAAAGGCTGGCGAAGCACCACTGGGAAAAATTCGTCTTCATAGGCAAGAGCCAGATCGAGCCTGTTCTTCTCGACTTCCTCCCGGAGGAACTCGCTATCCCCGTCGATAAACTTGAGCGTGACCTTTGGATGGGACGCCCTGCATGCTTCGATGAAAGGTCCAACCAGCGTCGTGGACAGGGACGCCGGCATGCCGAGGCTCACCCGCCCTTCGACCTCTCCCGCGCTGGAGCGAACCAGGCCCGGTAGATTCTCATATTTGCGCAGGATCGATGACGCTTCATCGTAGAATTTTTGCCCGGCGGCCGTCGACCTGACCCCTCGCGCGCTTCTTTGCAGGAGCGGAACTCCAAGGGAGGCCTCCAAGTCCGCGATTTGCTGGCTGAGAGCCGGCTGCGCGACGTGAATGGTCCGCGCGGCCTGCGAAAAACTGCCGGCCTCGACAATTCGAACAAAATAATAAAGTTGGCGGTAGTGCATCCGCCGATCCTCTACGGGCACGAAACCAAGCGACTTTTGCACCCAAAAACAAGAGAGTTGTCAAGAAGCTGCGAATGACGAGCGACGCGCTTAGGCCCGCTGCTGGCCACCGACAAAAACATCGTCGTCGGACGTTGCCGAAAAGTCCGTCCAACCCATAAAAGGCGTTCGCGATTGTGGCATGCCCTTGATGTCGATACCATTGCGTTAACAACGTGAGGTCAACCATTCCCACTTGAGAATTTTGTGCCACCGATCTTGCAATCGCTCGTGACCCGCAAGGCGGAGTCCAGAAATGCGTACTTATCGAACCGATGTGGCGACCGGCCGCTTTGAGCGGCACCAACAGCGGCCATTCGCCCATGTGATGTTATGGAATAGGTCGGCCAACGACTTAGTCCTTGCGACGGGCTCTTGAAGGGTGAATGTCCGCTCTTGTCCTTCTAGCGGTCATGGCTCGTGAAGCAGCCGCGTGTCTGTTAGATGATATTATGGGAGCCACCGCGCTAAGCTGTCGTTTTTCCGCATATTACGCACTATTATCTTACAGGTCGATCCGGATACACAGGCGCTGAGGGACAGGTATGAGCAAGCGACAGTGTATGCCTAACAATCTCTTGATAATTTTCTTTTGTATCGTCGCCCCTTGCGCGACCGCGAAGGCGAGAGCCGGCCACGATTTGAGAACTGCTCGACCCCTACTTGCACAAAGTACTCTTACCTCTCCACAGCAACTCACGCAATCCAAAGCTTCACAGCCCTCTTCGGCATCTCCTCAGCCAATCGCACCCGACGCTTCAACACCAATTGCCTCCTCTCCAACACCGGCCGCGCAATCCGTGATTCCAGGAGCCGGACAAGCTGCGGCGCCGGCTGGAGCGCCTGGGCCGGCTATAGGCCAAGGAGCCGTGCCGGCTCAGGGCACCCCGGCGGCCCCAGGCGCGGTCCGAGAAAAAGAGACCAAGGAAACCAAAGAGACTAAGGAAATCAAAGACCGCCCAAGCGATTCGGTTGAATTTATTAGCGCGGTTGCATGGCCCGGCACGATACTTCTAATCATAGTTTTTGTTTTTCTTCTATTGGCATGTAACCGAGCAATCCAGCAGCTCTTCGGGATTGCTGCCTCGGTCGTACAAAAAATAGAGATCGCGGGAGTAAAACTCGAAATCGATACCTCTGCCGTCGAAGAGGTAAAGAAATTTATCGGCGGCTCCCTTCGCGAATTGGTGGAAAAAGCAGCAGCGCAATACGAAAAAACGGTTTCGGCGACCTCGGTGGAGGATCGGCTCAGCCAGGTTGTTCGGGAAGGGCTTCAAGAAATCCTGACGCGGCACAATCTTAACGCGAGGCCTAACGCTGTGCGTGCCACGATCCACGTTCCGGATATTGTCTTTAAAGATTACATGTATCAATTGGTGAACTATTATCCCAGGAGCGCCAGCCGCTCTAAAACCGTCGGTCGCCGCCTTTCTCAGCGCTTTGGCATCGTTGGTCGCGCCTGGCGATCGCGGCGATCCATCGGACGTGGAAAAGCGATTTCGGGCCCAAACGCACCAGACCAGCTAATCTCGTTCTGGGGGATGCAGCAAGACGAGGCCGACGATCAGAGCCATTTGGTGCGTCCTGCAAACCTCTGCGTCATGCTAATCGACGCCCAGGATTATAATAGCCGGGTCGGGCTGCTTTATGTCGATTCAACTGAAGCAAATGCGTTCGGCATAAATCCACTTATGCTAGCGCCCGCCCCCGTAAGGGAAGCCGCCGCCGCGGCGGCATTGCAAGCGGCCGAAACGGTGGCCCAAGCAGCAGCGGATGCTGCGGCACAGCACACGGCCGATCCAGCCGGGCACGCAGCGGCCGAAGCCGTAGCCCGGGCCGCCAACGATGCAATATCGCAAGCGGCTAATGATGCGACAGCACGAGCTGTAAACCACGAAGCAGCCGAAGCCACTGTGTTTGCATCCGCCAGGGGTGCCGCCGACTTGGTCGCCCACGCTGCGAACGATGCCTCAGCTCAAGCGCCTAACGGTGTTGCCGCTCAAGCTGCCGCAGCAGCTCAGGCGGCTACTGATGCAGTATCACGCGCAGTAGCGCAGGCCGTCGCGCAAGCGACGGCGGCTCTGCCATTGGGGCCTACGACCACAGCTGATGAGGTCGCTATGGCATTACAGGATCACCCGTTGACGAGAGCACTTGCCCGCGCAGTCAATCAGGCTATGGCTCCCCTGAGAGGCGCAGGTCCCGCGCTAGACGTAACAGATCTTCGCTATGAAAG
>JAQGKC010000056.1 GCA_028290305.1 Bradyrhizobium sp. | reverse complement strand
ATCCGGTCATGTCGTACATGGCCCAGGCGGTCAGCAGCAGGCCGATCATGAGCAGCAGCCTGGTATCGATCCGTCCGATCAGGCGCCCGACCAGGAACATGCAGGCCATGGTGCCGAGGCCGCGCGGGCCCATGACGATCCCCGCAGTCACCACGGGATAACCCATCAGCGTCTGCAAATAGGGTGTCAACAACGCCAGCGATGCCAGATAGGTTATCCCGACAATGAAGATGAACAGCACCCCGACCGAGAAGTTACGATCGAGAAACAGTCTGGGATTTACGAAGGAATTTTTCGCCGTAAAGGTGTGGACGAGGAAGATGTAAAGTGCCGATGCGCAGACGACCGCCTCGATCAGGATTTCGAAGGAAGAGAACCAGTCGAGTTGCGAACCCCGGTCCAGAAACACCTGCATGGCGGCAATAGCAAGGCTCAGGCTGCCAAATCCGAGCCAGTCAAGCTTCGCTGCCGTGCTGGTCTTGGTCTCCCTCAGAAAGAACGATATGCCGGCGAATGCGAGCACTCCCAGGGGCACGTTAATATAGAATACCCATCGCCAGCTGTAGTGGTCGGTCAGCCAGCCGCCGATCACCGGCCCCAGCACTGGCCCCACCATCACCGATATGCCGAAGACGGCCATGGCAGAACCGCGTTCTTCCACCGTATAGATGTCGAGCAGAACAGACTGGCCAAGTGGAACGAGTGCTGCGCCGAAGAATCCTTGCAGCAATCGGAACGCCACGATCTCGACCAGCGATTGCGCAATGCCGCACAGCACGGATGCGATCACGAAGCCGACGACGGCCGCCATCAACACGCGCTTGCGGCCGAACCTGGTGGCAAGAAACCCCGATGGCGGGGTCATGATGGCCGCGGCCACGATATAGGACGTCAGCACCCAATTGATCTGATCCGCGCTCGCCGACACGCTGCCTTGCATATAGGGAAGCGCGACGTTGGCGATGGTGGTATCGAGCGCCTGCATGATGACAGCGAGAATCACACACAGCGTAACCGCGGGCCGGTTGATCGGCTGCGTATTCGCAGAGGCATCAGCCATGTTCAGCCCCCCAATCCAAACAGACCGGTTATGAAACCGGGAAATCCGCGAGCATGTCCGGTGTCGACATTCACCTCCACGCTCATGCCGACGCGCAGCGGTGGCTTGCCGGGTGCATTGTCGACCAGAATGCGCATCGGAATGCGCTGGACGACCTTGACCCAGTTACCGCTCGTATTCTCCGCCGGCAGCAACGAGAAGCTCGAGGCGGATGCCGGGCTTATGCTGTCGACCGTTCCGGCCCATCGCTCGCCCGGATAGGTATCGACGTCGACCGTGACTTTCTGTTCGGGCTTGACATAGGTCAGTTCGGTCTCCTTCGGGCTCGCTTGAACCCAGACGTGATCGTTCGAAACGATGTTGAATGCGACTGCTGCGGCGGCGAGATACTGGCCGGGTTGCAGCGACGGCACATTGGTCACGATGCCGGCGAAGGGGGCTCGCACGATGGTGTGGGCAAGTTGACGTGCAGCCTCATCACGCGTGGCCACCGCATCCTTGTATCTGGGATGGCTTTCGATGGGCGCATCAGGGTCGCCATTCAGGTTGGCAGCAAGTCCCGCGAGTTGTTGCTGCAGCGAGGCAAGCTTCTGCTGCGAACCCTGGAGGGTATTGCGCGCGGCATCGAAGGTGGCCTTCGGAGTGAAATTGTTGGCGATCAATTGCTCCTGGCGCTGGAAGTTGATCATGTTGAAGTCGGCATCTTTCTGCGCCTGCCCAACTTGGGCCTGCATGTTGCGGTAACTGGACTGCAGCGCGACGAGATCGTTGCGGGTGTTTCCGATCTGAGCCTCGGCGCGATCCAGCGCCAGTTGAAACTGCAGAGGGTCCAGCTTGAACAGGATGTCGCCCTTGGCGAGCTTTTGATTATCGTGAACCAACACTTGAGTGACGATGCCGGCAACGTCAGTCGACAATCCGACCATATCGGCCTGGACGTAGGCATTATCCGTCGACATCACGGCACCGCCGGTTACATAGAAGTAGCCGCCCGCGATTAGCGCCACCGGCAGCAGCGCGAACATCAGAGGTCGCCGCAGCGACTTTTTCGGCCTCGCGGAATCGGCCGCCGCACGAACGAGGGGCGGTTCGTCCGACGGCCTTGCCTCGGGCTTGCGATCGTCCGGCCGGACTTTCAATTCCGGCTTTGCACCCTCGCCTGCGCCTGACGCATCCCTGGCCTCCGGCGGACTGCGCGTCAGGCGATAGATCTTATCCCCGGGACCGTGGGGACCGTTTTGCTCGGCGTCGGCGCTGTCGAGTTTCGGATCGATTTCGTTCGGATTAGCCATAAGTTGCTCTTTTCTCCTACCGCCCGCGCATCACATGCGTAGTCAGGTTTCGCGTCGAAGCTGGCAAGCGCCTGAACCCGGCGATGACGGTCGGGCGTCACCCCATGCTTTAAGACTGACTTCACAAACGGCACTCACACCGCTGGTCGAAATCAAAACCAAACTGTATCGTTTACATAATCTAACTTCGGGGGGCTGGCAAGGAGGAACGTGGATGACAAAACCTGAAATTGACGTTGTGAGACTGAGCCGGGCGGCCCGAGTTCCGAAACAGACAATCCGTTGGAAGCGAAGCCACTCGCGCCCCGATGATCGCGTGCGAATGAGCGCAGCGGGACGTGCGCCTCACCCCAAGGGCAAGCTACATCGCGGGTCTTCGGTAGCGAAAGTCGCTCAGCAATAAATCATCCGATGGCGGCGCCTTCGCCCAGAAGGCACCGGCTTTAGCCTTGTCATATCCGTACTGGTAGAGAGAACGCATATAGTTGGTTTCGAAACCGGATGAGCTGGACGACGGAAGATCCTGGCCAATGTAGGTCAGGTTGAATCCGAGGTTGTTGCGGCGAGCGAAGTCATAAGTCTCGTAGAGGATGGAGCGGGTTTGCGTCTTCGTGACAGAGGCCGAAGCGCGTGCGGCGATGTCGATCGTGCTGTTCGGCACCAGTTGGAAATCTCGTTCAACCTTGTTGTTGACCAGGATGTAAATGTTCATGCGCAGACCTCGTGCGAGCGCGCCGTTTCGCAACAGGAATGCTTCCGGCAACGTCAGGACGGGCGCCGTCACGCCGCCATCCACGTGCACTTCCTGGAAGAGATGTCCATTCGCTTCTGCGTCAATCAGCATCGGCGGGAAAACCACCGGGATACTCGCGGATGCCGCCATGACATCCCGGAACAAGCTCAACGCCTGGGTGACCCGATCGCAGCGATACGGCCCATGTCCCAGATCACCGTGCGTTGCGTATCGAGATTGGTCGTTACGATGATAAGCTTTCGACCCTTGGTGTTTTCGGCGGCGATCGCCGCGAGCATGTCCTGGCCAACGTAGCGGGCAACGAGCTCGCGTAGACGCGTATTTCCGAACAGGCCAGACCCGAAAACAGCGTGCACGATGCTTGGCGTGTCGAGCAGGCTTTCAGCGATGCCACTGGTGTATACCTCCTGCAACGTCGCGTCGTAGGCAGCGCCAAGAAATGCAAATGGCGCAATCAGAGCGCCGGTGCTCACACCCGAAACCACTGAGAATGCCGGACGTGTGCCTGCTGCTGTCCAACCGTTCAGCACACCGTAAGCGCCGTCGGCGCCGCCACCCGATAATGCAAGGTAGGTGAGAGGACCCGCGCGAAAACTCACATCTGTCTGAGAAACGTCGATGCTGGCTCGTCCGCATACCTGCGCAACTGGCTAAGGTCCAAAACCCGAGAGGATGCCGCATCCGTTGCGGCGTATGGGGTTCGTGGAAGAGAGCTGCAACCCGCAAGAACGAGCCGCGCCGCCAGTGCGCAGGACAGACGATCGATAAGATGACGGCAATGACGCATACTGTTTCCTGGGACTTCCGGTCTGAGCTACTCCGTGCACGCAAAATGTTGGCCCAGCAGCCCGGGCAACACCGCCCATCAATCCCTATCGGATTGAGGTTGGGTTCATTTGGTTCGAACCCCGTTCAGGAAAAAGTCGACGGCAGCCTTTCGATGCCGCTCCTCAGTCTTTGGATCCGCCGTGATGCCGTAGAGGACCAGACGTTTGCAATGCCCAAGCACAAGATTGAGGAACATGTCAGCCGTAAGTTCCGGGTCGTCCACCTTGACCTGGCCGCGCGCGGCGGCCTGCCCCAGAAGACTTGACACTGCCCGGACCGCACGCAACCAACCTTCCTCATTTGCAAGTTTTGCCAATTCAGGAAACTGGACGGCCTGCGCCGAAAGGATCCGCTGCAGCGCACCTGCCTCCGGCGCCAACGTGTATGCGAGCATGTGGCGGCTAAGCTCGTGCAGAGTCTTCTTGATGCTTTTGGGGTTGGCCTCGGTTGCCTGGGTTTCGGCTGCCGCCGATAGCGGGGCAAGCCACTGTCGTATCCTTTCTCGCAGCACGGCCGCGAACAGATCCCGCTTGTCGTGGTAGCGCGCATAGACGGTCGGCTTGCTTACGCCGGCCGCCTCCGCGACCGCGTCGATGGACGTGCCATCAAAACCCCGCTCCATGAACAGGGTCGTTGCAACGTCCAGCAACCGCGCGTCACGCCGCACGGCCTCCTCCCGGGTGGGACGGCCGCCGCTCCCCCGCCGGTTGTTCCGCGGGAGAGCCTCAATTCTTTTGTTGGTCACCCACAATTCTCCTTGTCAGTTCAGTGGGGCTGGATTATGTAAACGATACAGTATAGTTTTAGGCTACCGGTATGAACGCTCTTGGTAAAGCCAGTCTTAAAGCAAGGGAACTGCTGACATCCGCGGAAGCGACCAATTTCAGCGTCCCGCAACGCCGCAAACGAATTCCTCGCGGATCGGTGCTCAATCGAGGGGTCGTGCGCAACGGAGCGACTGAGCCGCCGCACGGAAACTCACTGATTGAAAGTTACAAAGGGCGCGTTTCCGGGGACAAGAATCGCGGAACCTGAGGGTTCGCGATAGCGACGGCCGGCCTGGGACCCCGAAGCCCCAAGCCTCAGGCCGGGGACGTCGTGGAGCGGCTGGCCTGCGGGATTTGTCCCGTCCCCGGGGCCGGCCGCTCGCTGATTGCACAGGGGGGACGTGATGCGCTCGAAGGACAGTCCCGGAAAAAATTTGACCATGCGCAATCGGTCAATGTCCGATCACGCCGCGCTTTATGCGGTGGTCATTCTTGCTCTGGGCCTCGGCATTGTGGCTACGCCTCTGGCGCTTCTCGCCCTGCTCCTTTTTTGACGACACAAAATGCGACACGCATCGAATCGGCGAACTTCAGCATCCGGCGGACGCTTTTCAACCGAGATTAGGACTTGGATCCGGAACTCGAAGCCAAACAATCACGACTGCCTCTTCCAGGCCGCGCCCTTTCGAGGCTTTTTCAAGCTGAAGCAGCGGCTCTGGGGGATGTCCTGCTCGCGCGCGGTGACGATCGCACGTCTGGCAACAGACTGCGCCTACCCGGGCTGCAGCGCTTTCGACAGCCGCTGTCTCGACTCGCGCCATAGGCCAACGGCCGCCACCTATTCGGGAGAGGCAATGAACAACGCTTATATGTCAGCTATTGCGGCTCTCGCGGGCTCGGCAATGGGTGCCGTGGCATCCTTCGCGACGACTTGGCTTACGCAGCACGCGCAAGAGCGCGCTCAACGCTTCGCTCAGGCGATGAGTCGCCGCGAGCATCTATACGGTGATTTCATCGAGGAAGCTTCGAGACTGTTTTCGGATGCTCTGACCCATGAGTTTGACGATCCCTCAAAGTTTGTCCACCTATACGCCCTTGTCGGAAAGCTGCGTCTCTTTGCTTCCGCTAAAGTCATCTCGAAGGCAGAGGAGGTCATGCGACTCATCGTCGACACTTACGACCGCCCGAGTATGGACTTTCGTAATAAGGCGGACAGGCAGGACAACGTCGACGTGCTGCGCGGTTTTACGAAGCTTGCCGCGAAGACCTCCGGGTTTAGGAATCCGTCAACCCTTGAAGTTCCCAGGCGCCTGGCCGCCTCTCAAAGGCGTCCGCCGGTGGACGTAATGCGTTGAATGCGGACTGGCTTCGCGAGGAGTTGGGCGCTCGAGCGGATCGCGGCCGATTCTGGACTGCAAGTCCGTCAGATCGGTGAACACGTCCGCCTGGCGGCGAAGTTCGTCGGCAAGCATTGGAGGCTGGCTGGAAATGGTGGAGACCACCGTGACGCGAACACCGCGTCGCTGCACGGATTCGACCAGCGAGCGAAAATTTCCGTCGCCGGAGAAAAGCACGATGTGATCGACGCGGTCAGCAAGCTCCATCGCACCGACTGTAAGCTCGATGTCCATGTTGCCCTTGACCTTCCGGTGGCCGTTGGCGTCGATAAATTCCTTGGTAGGCTTGGTAACCACGGTGAAGCCGTTGTAATCGAGCCAATCGAGTAGCGGGCGAACTGACGAGAACTCCTGATCTTCAGTGACCGCGGTGTAGTAAAATGCGCGAATCAGCGTGCCGTGGCTTTGAAATTCCTTTAGAAGCCGCTTGTAGTCGATATCGAAGCCGAGCGCCTTGGCCGTCGAATAAAGATTGGCCCCGTCGATGAAGAGCGCCGTTCTGTTAGCTGAAGAAACTGTCATTTGTCGCTCGTTCGTTCAATTCTGAGCTAATTTCTTTAACGGCGCCGACGCCAGCACACCGGTAGGTCGACGAGGCGCATTATCGCGCACTGGATTCTGTGGCTTCAGAACTTGTCGGCTCGACGGTGACGATCCAGGCCGCATACATGGCATCCAAGAGCGTCATTCTCGTTCTCTCCTTTTCGTGCGCCGTCTTACTTGTCGGCGCACCAACCGCCTGCTATGTAAACGATACAGTATAGTTTCTGGTCTGCCAAGCCGGTATACGGTTTTTTTCGAGGAGACGCCTTGAGAGTCACGGATAAACACCCCCGCCGCGTAGTTCGCAGCCAAACTCATGCGCCGCAGCCTCATGGCTGGACGCAGGCCCCGATTGAGGCGGAGCGTCGTGTCAGGGATCGCGAGAAAGCAAAAATAACGCTGTCGAGCCCGGAGCACCTCAAACGTATAATGCGGGACGCGCCGTCTCTCGAGGATGTCATGAAGGAAACGACGGACGGCGAGGCCAGCGCCCGGTCTGAAAGATGTCGTGTTCGGGGAACCAGCAGGCTCGCGATCTTTCCGTCGAGGAAGGCGAGAGCGCCTCGCGGTGCGATGGATACGGAGCAGTGACGGCGTCTACCGCCCGGCCCCGATGACCTGCGCTAGTCCCGCCGCCGTCGTGATGGTGGCCTGCCGCGGAAAGACCTTCTCCAGCAGCACCCGATGCGTTTCCTCGTCGCCGTCAGAGCAGCAATCGCCGACGACCAGCAGTCTGTAGTCCGCGTCGGCGGCATGGCGCAGGGTCGAGAGTACGACGCCGCTGGTGACGATCCCCGTCAGGATCAGGGTCTCGATGCCGTTGGCGCGCAGCATCAGGTCGAGATCGGTTCCGGCGAAGGCGCTCACCCGATGCTTGGTGACGACGATTTCCTCGGCCAGCGGCGCGACGGCGGGGTGGATCTTCGCATTTTCGGCACCCGCGGCGAATGCGCCCGAGGCCTTGAGCCCGTTGAACGTCGCATTTCGGTCGCTGACCTCCGGATAGCCGGGGCGGAATCCGACGACCACATAGATCACCCGCATCCCGGCTGTGCGCGCCGCGGCGATCAGCTTCGCCGTCCGATCGAGCAGCGCCTCCGCACCGGCGGCATAGTTGTCGACGATCAGCGTCTGGAAATCCATGACAAGCAGCGCGCTCGTCCGGCGATCGATTGAAAGATTGTCTGCCATTGCGGTCCTGCTCCTGGGCTGCTCGCATTGATGGGTGCGGGGCGTTGCAACCGCCCCGGCCTGGCGATGGCCGGTTCCGCGGCGGGTGGGCCTGACCCGCGCGTTAAGACCAACTTTACAAATAGCGTTCATACCGCTAATTCTAAACGATACCGTATCGTTTAAATAACACGAATTTGGAAGGCTGACAAGAGGCGGGAAATGGTCAGGTGTTCCTTTCGCCAGTTGCTTGTCCGACCATTCGCCGTTCTGGCCGTCATGTTCGTTCTTGCCGGCTGCAGTTCGCGGCCGCGAACAGCGTACACAGCGTCCGACGCGGCAGCCTCGACGGTGTTGAATCTCGGCGAACTGCGCAGTTATGCGGACGAGCCTGCATCCACGTTTCTCAAGACAAATGTCAATCCTCGAGCCGGCGTTCTCAGCTATCTTGCATTGTCGGGGGGCGGCGCCGATGGCGCCTTCGGCGCCGGCGTGCTGAATGGTTGGACGGCAG
>JAQGKC010000472.1 GCA_028290305.1 Bradyrhizobium sp. | reverse complement strand
CGGCAGCGCGTAGACCGCATTTTTGACGGCGACTGCTCCCAGCGCCTGGAGCCGCCGCCAGATCTTGACTCGTAGATAAGCCGGCTTGGCTGGCAGCTGATGGATCAGCAGCAGCCATCGATCCGTCATCACCGACACGCTCGCTGCGACATCGCTCATCTGAGATTCGTATCACGTACGACTGATCTGTGAAACACTTGTATCATTGATCGCGCGGAAAGAAATATGTCGCCTAAGCCTGCTCACACTTAACCCAGAGCCAAGGTCAAACATGCCGAAATAGAGGTCACACATGCCGAAACAGGACCGTTACTGCCTCAACATCCTTCGCGCTCAGCTCCTGGACCACCCGGTTTACGCGGAGGTCGCTTCTGTCGAGGATTTGAGACGATTCATGGAAGATCATGTCTTCGCCGTCTGGGATTTCATGTCGCTCCTGAAGCGGCTGCAGCAGGATCTAACATGCACAAAAGTGCCGTGGTTCCCCGCGGACAACGCGCGGGCTGCGCGCCTGATCAACGACATCGTGATCGGCGAGGAGACGGATGTCGATCCGGACGGCTTCTATGTCAGCCACCTCGATCTCTACCTCCGCGCCATGGCGGACGTCGGCGCCAGCACCCGCCAATTCGATACATTCCGCTCGCTGGCGCGGGTCGGTACTTCGGTCGGAGTGGCTATGGTGCGGACCGGTGTGCCGCCTCATGTCCAAGCCTTTGTCGCGCACACGATGGCGCTGGCCCAGTCGGGGTCGACGGAAGAGGTCTTAGCGGCATTCTTTTACGGCCGCGAGGACATCATCCCGGAGATGTTCAGCAGGCTTCAAAAGACGCTCCCGGGCGCGAGACATGACAACGACAACGATCCCTTGCGTCATTTCATCTACTACATCGAACGACATATCGAGCTCGATGGCGACAGTCACGGTCCAATGGGGCGGGAGCTACTCGAAGGTCTGGTCGCAGACTCGCCGCAGAGGGACGAACGGGCTCTCCGCGCCGCGTGCAACAGCATCAAGGCCCGGATCGAGCTTTGGAATGGCACATTGAGCACACTTCGCGACATGCGCGCGGCGTGAAGGCCACGCCCGAAACGTAAGCCGCCTGAGGACAGATGGGCGAAATTCCGATGGCTTCAGGACCAGCGAGCTAACAAAGGCAAGAAACAGACCCGCCGCTTTCCTCCGAAAGGCGGCGGTTCGTTGCTGGCGGACCCAAGCAGCGGCTGGATGCGCCACCCTATGTCGACCGCAGCGGACTGAACTGCTCGGGGCAGATCGCTGGGGATCGCAAGCTGGCAGGAAAGGTTGCGATACCGTCAAGACGCTCCGTCGATGTGGCGCGCATCCTTTGCTTGAACGTCGAGATGATCACGGCCGATCGCCTGGATGGCGGCCGGGACCGTTATGCGAATTTATTTCGCGACCTGCCCCTGTTGTTGAAAAAGCCGGGGCAAAACCGGGCCATGTGCCGAATAAAGGAGAAGGAAAGTGAATCGTATTGAACGACGGAACTTCATCCAGGGCGTCGGACTAGCGGCGACCGCCGCCGCGGCCGCGACCCTCGTCGAAAGCCCCGCTTTGGCGGAGACCGCAGCTCCAACTGGAGCCAGGCCCGTGACCTATGAGGCCAAGCCCCTGTCCCTTGATCCCAAGGCGATCAAGGGCATTTCCGAGAAAGTCCTGGTGAGCCACTACGAGAACAATTATGTGGGCTCGGTCAAACGCCTCACCGCGATCAGCACCCAGCTTGCTGAGCTCGACTTCGCCAAGGCGCCCAACTTTGTTGTCAACGGGCTCAAGCGTGAAGAACTGATCGCCACGAACTCGATGATCCTGCACGAAGTGTATTTCGACGGTCTGGGCGGCGGCGGCGCGCCTGGCGGCGCTCTGGCCCAGGCGATTGCGCGGGACTTCGGCAGCGTCGATCGCTGGCGCACCGAATTCACCGCCATGGGCAAGGCGGAGGGCGGCGGATCCGGGTGGGTGATCCTCTCCTATTCGCCGCGAGACAAGCGGCTGGTCAATCAATGGGCTGCCGACCACACCACGACACTCGCCGGCGGGCGGCCGGTTCTCGTGCTCGACATGTACGAGCACGCCTATCACATGGACTACGGTGCCGCGGCGGCGCGTTATGTCGATGTCTTCATGGAGGCCATACGGTGGGACAACGCGGTCAAACTCTATGACCGCTACAGCCGGGACACCTGAACAGCTCGCGCAATGTTTTGATGGATTGGGGCTAGGGCGTAATCCGCAGCTCAGCTCCCCGCGGGCACTCCCTTTCTCGCGCACGCGGAAGACGCGGATCCGTTCGGAGCGATTGATCTGTCGTGAAGTGCGGGTGAACCTTGCCTATCGTTGGTTCTGCAAGCTCGGCATCGAGGATGCTATCCCGGATCATTCGGCGTTCTCGCGTGCCCGCAACGAGTGTTTCCGCGAGGGGGATGTTTTCCGTCGCGCAAAGGGTCGCTCGTCACGGGGTTGGTCCCTTGCATCAAGAGGGCTGCGTCCTTTTAACTCAATCCTTTGACGTGGCAGACCAACTCGACGGCATCGCCGCCCTCCTTAGCGGGGAAGCAATAGAACAATCCCTTCTCCGGCGTGATTACGATTGCTCGCTCTCCGCCTTCTTTGCAGTTTGGACAGGCAGCCTGAGCTGACTGCCGGTAGGCTTGGTGCTTAATCCGAGTAGAACGGCCGTCTGCTCGATAGAGACAGTCTCCTTGACCTTCTGAAATCTACGAACATCGCGACCTCCTGTTGATGAACTAGGCCGCTATTAAATGTACCACGCAGGGGAACGCTCATGGGACTGGGTGCTTGAGAGTCCAACAAGGAGCGTAAAAATGAAAATCACCTGGAGGCAGCTAATCGGACTGAGTGTTGCACTTCTGTTGCTCGGCAGTGGCGTATGGGCGAACATCGGGGATGGCTCACTCTCCCAAGACCGAGGCGCCTGGGCGTCACGCGTCCGTTAAACCGATCCACGCGCTCATCCACGGCCGAGACGTGCAGTAACGCGAACGCGATGGTGCGATGGGCTTAAATGTAGGTTGGTGATCGGACACGGTTGCTTGCAGTTCGTGCCTAAGGGGTTAACACCTCTACCGAAAGCTTTGGAGCAGGCGTGAGCGAAGCACCGGTGCCCGCACTCCTAGGCACTAAAATCGCGCGTGCCTGATACCGATCGCACGACGAGCGATATCCGCCGCCCGGGCCAGCACGCCATTTTCGATCGAGATGCTGATGTCGATAGCTGCAATCGGAGCCGTGATTATCTGGCGCGACCGAGGAGGTGGGCTAGGTGGCTGCCGGGATTATGGGATTGCTCGGCTCGCGCCACACAATCAGCGTGCCTGCCAGCAGCAGACCGCTAAGCATCATGCTCACGGGAAGCGACAGAAGGAACGCCGCGATATCGCCGAAGTTGGTGCCCCAGGTGCGGATCGCGACGATCGCGGCCCAGTAGCTTGCGGCCCCGGCGGATGCCATGTCGAGGCGCGTTTTCTGCCCGAGAATAAAGGCAACGGCCCCGGTCGCGATTATGGCAGAGATCGGTACTCCGACCGTGATCGGGTGGATCATGTGACCTATGCCGTCACCAACCACAGTGCCGAGCGTTCCGGCAGTCAGCATAGCCAACCAGTAGAGGCCATTCGTGCGTGGGAGCCCGCATGTCACCGGCTGTAAGTGTGACCCATGGCGCAACGCTAGAATCCCGACCAGGAGCGCGGCCAGGCAGGCCGAGACCGTGATGTAGTCCAGATGCGTGCGGCCGATTCCGAGGTCGGCCAAGTTGGTCGCGGCGGCTCGTACAACGAGGATTGCCAGCCAATACAGGGCCTCATTTCCACGTCTGCTCCACTGATTTGCCAGCACAATGACCGCGAATATCAGTGCAAGCATCAAAAGGCCGCCTAAGTCGCTCAACTTGAGCACGTCGGGTATGAAATTACCCATGTTCGCTCCACAGATGCTGGCGATCATAATACCAACCCAATAGCGTGGCCCTATGGCCGGGACGATCTTGAAGTGCATGTAGAGCCTTTCTCGGTGCCTTCGCGCCGCGCGCGCAAAACATGGTCGCGCGACAAAGCTGGATCCTTCGCAGTCCCCTGCCATCGCGCGGTGCACTTTGCCCGTCGATAGATTGCCGCAGCATTGCCTGTTTGCCGACCGCAGGGCTTTCGGCCATTCTTCAACATCATCTCTACAGACGGTGCGCCATTTCGCCCTCTGCTTGGCATGGCGTACGATGCACGCCGCCAATAGGGGCCCCCCGCTACGTTGCCTCAACGTTGCGGGATCTGGATTCACCGGGCGTTGCTTCAGAAGCTTCGGGAAAGCGGAGGCTGGCCGTTGTCCCGCGTCCCGGCGTCGATGCGATGATCAGCGCGCCTCCATGGGCCGCCATGATCTCCTGAACGATCGACAGCCCGAGCCCGGACCCCTCTTTCGTTGTGTTGCCCGTTTGGAATGGCTCGACGCGTTCGGAGCTTGGAGAGATTCCAGCCCCATCGTCGCAGATCGACACGCTCCCGCGATTGAGGTTAGCCACGACTCGTCCGGCGCCGCGCGCATGGATCAACGCGTTGCCGACCAGGTTAGCCAGGGCGCTCCGAACCGCAGCTTCGACGCCGTGCACCACGACGGCGCCTTCCTCGACCTGCTCCAGAGAAAGTTCGATTCCAGCGTCCAGCGCGGAGGGACTGAAATCCGCAAGGACGTCCCGCGTCACAACCGCCAGATCGATGGGCCGCTTTTCGATCGCATGATTTTGCAACCGCGCCAGGTCCAGCATGGCTGAGACCAGCGACGAGAGGCGACGAACATCGCGCACAAGCTCGCCCTTCAAGGCAGGTTCGGTCACGTCTTCGATCTTGGCACGCAACAGGGTCAGCGGCGTTCGGAGTTGATGGGCCGCATTGCCGAGGAACCGGCGTTGCCTTTGGATGTAGGCGTCAATCTCATGGAAGGCGCGGTTAAGCGCCCTGACCAGCGGCTTGAGTTCGACCGGGACCTCATCGAGCGAAATCGATGCCTGCGGTGCCGTCGGCTCGATTGCGAGCGCCAGCTTCGTCACGCGTTCGATGCTGCGAGCCACGAAGCGCGCGGACAGGAACGCGCCGGCTGCGACGGTCGACCCGAAGGCGATGGCAAGCAGCAAAACGGAGAAAATGTTGCGGACGACGAAAGACCTCGCGATCTGATCGAACCGGACTTGCGCACCTCCGATCATCATAACCAGTTCGGAAGCCCCCCTTCGGACCACGGCCAGGCAGAACGAGTTCTTCTGGTCACGCGTATTGAGGACCGAAAAACCGATCGGCCCGGTATAGGGGAGCGAGAAGGGTAGGGCCGGTCTGAGTTCGCGTCCGAATTCGGTCATCAGGCCATCGTAGGACACGACGTACCACAGGTTTGGGCTAGTGGATTTCAACTCCCCGATACTGTCTGTGGAACGGATAGTCAGTCCACGGCTCGGATCGACGACCGTGGCGCGATTGAGGATGGCCGCGGCCGCCTGGCAAAAGGTTAGCTCGCGTTCGCGCGCCACATCCAGCCAGATCACGATGCTGAGCAAGACGAGGAAGATTGCCGCTGCAGCCACGCTGAGCGAAAGCGTCAGCGTCCTGGTGATCGACGTCATCGGGTCTGCGTCATCCTGAGAATATAGCCGATGCCCCGCATGCTGCGGATCTCGACGTCACCACCAAGCTCGGCCAACTTTTTGCGGAGCCGGGACACCTGCGCCTCGAGGGTATTGGATTCGATCTCGTCATCGAACCCGTAGGTCTCCTCGATCAGGGCGGCGCGCGTGATGACGCGGTCCCGCCGCATCAGCAGCGCTCCGAGGATCAAGGCTTCGCGCCGCCGCAGCAGAACCTTATTGTTGGCCACAATGGCCTCATTGGTGCCGACGTGCAGTTCGACGTTTCCGAACGCCAGGACCGACGGAATGAGGAGCCGAGGCCGCCGCAGTACGGCCCGCACCCTGGCGATGAATTCCTGCGGCTCGAAGGGCTTGCCGAGATAATCGTCCGCCCCGCTGTTCAGGCCATCGATCACGTCTTCCTTGGCATCCTTGGCCGTCAGCATGATGATAGCCGGTCTTTCCGGCAGTTGGCTCAACGCTGTGACGATGTCGAGCGCATCGCCGTCAGGCAGCATCCGGTCGACGATCGCCAGATCGTACTTGAAATTGCTGAGCGCTTGCTGGGCATCCGAAACGGATGCGACGATGTCGACGATCCCGTGCAACTGCCCGAGCAAACGACCAAGATAGGCCCCGATCTGCGGTTCGTCTTCGATCACGAGGGAGCGCATCGATCTTCCTGGGTATGACTGGTCGATAGATCTTGCGGGATCGCGGCATTCCCCGCTTCGCTGGATTTGACACGTCGGTCCGCCCGGAGCTTCCCCTTACGGCAATCGGCTCCGCCAACGCAAGCCATGGAGGATCGGACATCCTCGGGCTCGCGCGAAGGTGACGGTTCGGCTTCGTTGGAGGCAATCTTAGGGCAATGTTGGCGGATCACTTGCCTACTCCGAACCTCATGAGCCACGACCATGAGGTAAACTCAAAGCCGTGGAATATCCACGCAGCCTTGTACCTGACTATGCTTTGTCGGTGTGAGTGCAGGGCCGGTGTGAACGCAAGCCCAACAGGAACCACGATGACGATTCGTAAGATCGCAAACCGACTTCGGTTAAGCATGCTGCTGGTGGTCAGCTTCGCGCTCACGGCGTTGGTGCATTCAGCGAGAGCAGATGAGCCCACGGCCAGCGGTCTGTGGGAGAAAACCGAAGCTGGGAAGCCTGTCGTATGGGTATTGATCATCGAGCGCGGCGGCACCTATGAAGGGGCCATTGCAAAGAGATTTCTCAAGCCGGGAGATGATTCCGGCGCGGTCTGCACGAAATGCGTGGATGATCGCAGGAATGAGCCTCTATTGGGCCTTACCTTTATCAGAGGAATGAAACGGAACGGCTTGAAATACGAAGGTGGCGACATCCTCGATCCGCGCGATGGCAAGATTTACAGCGCGAACATGGCCGTCAATCCCGATGGTCAAACTCTTACCCTTCACGGCTATATCGGTATTTCGATTTTGGGACACGACGAAGCCTGGAAGCGGCTGCCCGATAGTGTAGTCGACATTCTCGACGCCTCCGTTCTTGCAAGATATTTGCCTGCCGCCACTCCAGCGACCTCGGCAGGAAAGTCAAAATACAATGATCGCATGCGCTGAGCTGGCGATCTCGACGCAGTCATAGCGAGACCGATCACTCTTGACCTCCGCAAACATGGCGCGCTGGTCCTCGGTGGCGCATGCATGGCGGCCGTCAAGGCGGCGTGCATACAATCTGGAAGGCATTGCGGCGAACATCCGGCCCTGGAATTTATTCAGGGACGATTTGAGGAAGAAAAACAGAGATCATTCTCACAGCATCACAAGAACATTTCGGGGGAGTCCCGGTTTGCTTCGCCAAAGGCAATCTTGGGGCAATGCTGGCGCACCATCTTGCCGCTCCCAACCACACGAGCCGACCCTGCCAAAAAAGGCCCCCGGGGGTCAGAGGCCCTCCAATGAAGCATGCCGTCCAAGCCGGTCTCCACTCGTTCACGAGCGGGGGCGCCCAGCGAACGTTCTTGGCCGCGTTGCTTACCGCACTCGGTACCATCGGGGCCGTCTCCAATTCCGCATCAGCGCAAACCGCGTTTACGTTGCCTGCTCCCCCTTTTGAGCTGCCCATGGTGCCGTCGGTGTCCGGCAACTGGACTGTCATGGTCGGCGTGGGAGGCGACTACAAACCTGATTTTGAGGGTGCTAATCGGAGCTTGCTCAGCCCGGTCCCGATTTTTGCTATCCGCCGCGCCGGCTCCACGGACCAGTTTCGCGGCCCGCGCGACAGCGCAAGCATCGCATTCCTCGACTTCGGCGACCTTC
>JAQGKC010000464.1 GCA_028290305.1 Bradyrhizobium sp. | reverse complement strand
GCAGCAAAGCGAGGCCGGCATAGAGCACCGTCAGACCCACGAGCGCCGCGAAGGGAACGGCGGATTCCGAGACCGGCAATCCGCGCGCCGCTTGTCCCAGCAAGACGGCCATGTACCAGCGCAGCGGCAGAATCGCGCTCCAGACTTGCGCAAACGCATTCATGCCGATCGTGGGAAAGCCGACGCCGGCATAGCCGAACGCAGGAGAGACGAAGAGACCCGCAAGTCCCAGCCCTGACGCCAGGTCGCCGGCCAGGAGCTGCAGCAAGGCTCCCAGCGACAGATGAGCAACAATCAGGAGCGAGCCTGCAGTCACCATCAACGGCACGTCTCCCTTGAAGGGGATCTGCAGCACTCCCTCCAGGAAGAGCGGTTCAGCCAACATGATGAGAAAGAAGATGCCGAACAGCGGCGCGAGCTTGCCGACCAGCGCGACGACCGGATCGCCGCCGGCACTTTCGAGCCAGGCCCGTGCGTCGCGACGGCGGAATTCGGATCCGACCGAATAGCCTGCGGCCAGGGTGATCACCACATGGATAATCATCGGCAGCAGCGCGCGCAGCAGGAACTGCGCATAGTTCTTTTGCGGATTGACTAGCGCGATGGTCTCCGCGGCGAGCGTTCCCATGGAAGCTGGTGCGGGTGCGGCGCGGTTGGCGGGGGCGGCCACGGCCGCCGCGGCGGAAAGCGCATCGCTCAGGCCTGAGGACGCAATACCGGCCGCCGTCAGGAACTGCTGGTTATAGAAACCGACAACCTGCGGGCGGCGTTGGGCCTTTAGATCGCGCTCGAAATCCGGCGGGATATGGATTGCCGAGATCGCCTTGCCCGACCGTATGTCCTGTACGGCCGTGGACAGCGTACCAGTGTGGTCGACGATTGTCAGGCTCGGAGACGCCGCGACGTATTCCACCAGGGCGCGTGAAGCGTCCGACCTGTCCTCGTCGACGACCGTCACCCCAAGCCCTCGGATGACCGGATGGCTGAAGACGGTCGTGAGAACCACGAACGCAAAGAGAGGCACGCCGAAGATCAAGAGCAGCGCCACACGATCATGAAACAGCCAGCGGCACTCGCGCCGCGCGACCAGCAGAAATCCGGGCTTTGCCGGCCTCATTGCCGCGACCGCCAGTCGAGATAGGCGCTCATCCCCGGTCGCAGCTCGGGTATCGGCTGCACCGGGTAGGCTCGGATCGAAAACGTCCGCAAGTCGAAATCGCCGGAAGCACGCGTGGCCCGCCAGCTCGCATATTCGCCCTTGGTCGCAATAAGCTTGACCTCGACCGTAACACGGCGGTCATCGAGAGCCGGAATGCGGACATCAAATCGATCGCCGACCTTCAAGCTCTTGACGAGATCCTCGCGAAGATCGAAGTGGACCCAGACGTCGGCCAAATCGATCAAGGTCACGAGCGGCACGCCCGGCGATACATATTCGCCCGGCTCCACATTGCGCTGATAGATCTGCGAGGCTACGGGAGCATAGATCAGGAGTTGATCGAGGATCGATTGAACGCTCTGGATATCGGCATCGGCCTTTTCGACGTTGGTCCTGGCAATAGCCCGCTCCTCCTTAGTGTAGCCATTGACCGCCTGTTCATAGGCCGATTTGGCCTGATCGACTGCGCGCTCGCTTTCGTGCAGCGCATCGGTCATTTGGTCGAGGCGGGCTTGCGGCGCGTTGCCTTGCTCGGTCAACGTGTGAGTGCGGTCAAAGGTCTTCTGCGCCAGCACCAGAGCCGCCTGCGCGCGCTCCATTTCCGCTTTCCGTGCGGCAATGGCTTCCACCCGTGTTCCGGCAAGTACGTTGGCAAGCTGGGCCTCCGCAACAGCCTTGGCCGCCCTCATCTGCTCGTGTTTGGCCAGCGTTTCGGGATTGTCGATCCGTACGAGGACTGCCCTTGCAGGAACGTTCTGGCCACGTTCGACGGGTATTTCCTTGACCCGTCCGTCGACACGCGCAGCTATATCGAGCCGTGTTGCATCGACCTCGCCCTGTACGAGAAGTGGTTCCGGTCGCAAGAGATAGAAGACGGAAAGCGCGACGACGGTAGCTGCAACGACACCGACGATAATGGAAGGAATACGCGTCGCGGTGCGCGCGTCTTTCTCTCGTCCGTCACTTGGTGCGTCGGGCGTACTTTGAGTTTCCTTGTCAGAGATCGGCATGTCCATGCCTGACTCCCTTTCTCATGACCGGGATAGCCATTGACTATATTTGGTTATTAAGCCCTGTCCAATCTCGATGTGCTGAATTTCTCGAGCAGGAAGACCAACTATCGGCAGGGGGCATGTCGCGGCGTCCTGATCCGTCTCGGTCCAGTACGGCTTCAACCATGTGGCTTGTCCATTGCTCGTGCTTGGATGTTTGACGCTTGACTTGGTGAAAGCTGCTGCTTTCGTATCGATCGTTGTCCTGATGCTCGGCCAACTGGTGGCAATTGCTGCGAAACGATCTCGGAATAAGCGGCCGGCTGTGGCTTGAGGCAATGTGGCGCCTGCGCCGCCATGATGGACGGAAAGCTCGCAAGGGATCAAGCAGCAACATTCCAGCGATGACATTCCTGTCCAAGCCGAACGTCGGCGATCGCGTCATAGTCGCGCTCACGCCGATCGATGCTCATCGCCGACCCGCGCGAGCCAAGCGTAAGCCAAGAGCATTTCCATCGACTCATGTGGCCAGAATTCGTAATCGCAACGAGCAACCAACATTGGACACGGGCGAGGAGTGTTGTCGGTCTGAGTGGGCGGATAGGCCAGCAATATCAAAAGCTGCATCGCGCAAGCGTGTCGTGCGTCGGGACTCATGGATAGGCTGGCATGTCCCGGAGGCGGACTGAAAGTCAGACCGCCTCTGTCGGCCTCACGCTTCACCGCTTGATTTGCCGCGATCTCAGAGAATGCGAGGACGCTACGATTTGCCTCTCTCGAAGGGTTGAGAGCGAAACCGCATTTTCTCTCTAAATAGGTCACGAATGATCAAGATTGCTTTGGGTGTGTACGATACCCTGGAGATCACGATAGGAGCACGGTCGCCTGCACCGTCGAGCTAATCGAAGTCTCGCATCGAGAAGTGGTCGGCTTTCGAGCGCCATAAACCTTCGTATCGTTCCGTGACCACTTTGGATGCCCGACGATTACCCACGTTCAATTGAGCCGGTGATCGCGATCGTCTTAGGCTGGATGAGTTGGAAAAGCGCACAGGCTCATGAAGTGCGACGGTGAAGGAAGGATGATCGACGAACAACGACGATAATACCAAGAGGAGACCGCAATGCTGAACTGCTCCGAAAGTCTTAGATGTGGTAGAGCCGCGCGATGCGCAGTCTGTGATGGCAAGTTTGGTCTCGTCCGGTACTACTCGTGGCGAACCCCCCTTTGTTCCAAGAAGTGCGTCGATCGCTTCAGAGCCCGCCGGGCAAGTGACCGGAATTGGCTGCCCTGGCTCCAAATCGCCTTAGACCAAGCCACAGAGAACCGCGCGAGGGCTCTATGACGTTTCAGCAGATCTCACAACGGGGCAAGGAATACTTAAAAACAGCAGAGACTTTGCTTCGTGCTGCCCAAACCATGGCCGACCGAGCGATTGCGGGTCAACTTAAGGCTCTTGCCGACGACTACCAGCGGCGAGCTGAGAAAGCCTCGCATGTTGATGCGGCCAAAGCATTCGCTCGATCGGCTGCTAACGCTGAAGGCGAGTGGCGTGCATGACCTGATGGGCAGCATCACACCCAACCTACGGAAGAAATGCGTGGTGAACGTTGGGATGCCCGGCGCGCGGCCCAGTCACGAACTTTTTATCCCTTCGTTACCGCCTGCAGAGCTTCAAAATTGGGGCTGATATCCTAAATCGAGATGAGATGATTGCCGTCATCTTATGGCGGACTTGTTCCCTAACTGCGGATTCTTTCTCTAACCAATGTTTGGAGCGAATATGGGCGAAATTATTCGATTTGTCTCAAAGTCTGAGCGCGAGCGAGCCCGCCTAATTCGAGAGGCCCGCGCGATATACGACAGCATCTTCCCGCCGGCTGATCCAGTCAGCGAGAAGCAACCTTGAGCAGGGACGAGCCCGGGCGACGGGCCTTGTGCCGGTTGCTGAGCTCTTTAGTCGACGGCTAGATCGAAGCCTTTGACGAGGAACCTTTGCCTGTCGCGGTCGCGGATCGCGCCTATCAACGCCTACTCGACCTGGTCGCAAGCCTCGATTTTCGAGCCAGCGCGGACCACCGCCTTGCCGACCTCAATCGTGTCGCAACGTGCGACCTCTGGCATTGATTGTGTGAAACGCCAACAGGCGGGACGCCGAGGGCAACTTTCCGGCGCAGCGTCACGCGCGACAAAGGCGCATCATGCCACCATCGTTGGGGAAGCAGAAATCCATCGCGCGCTTGAAACGAAGGGAAAATGCCCAATAGTCAGCTTTGAATTTGTGTCGGCCCAAAAATCAGCTATTCCAGACGAGACGATAAAGTAACATCAATATGTCATCGCATGGATTTTGCATTGCGCCGATGATGGATTGGAACGGGACTTCTCGAAAAGCGAAGTGCAATCAGTGCTTAAGCGCGGCCTCGATCGGCTGTGCAGTGCCCCTCTATCGATGAGCACTCTTTAGCAAATGAAATCCAGCTTCAGGCGGCGTTCGGCGACCGCAGCGTGCCCAGCTCAACGTTAGTCACCGTGCTTGTCGAGGCGTTCGAGGAAATCGCGGACCAGCGACGCGATCTCGTCGGTCGCTTCGTCGAGGGCGAAATGTCCAGCTTCGAGGAGATGGACTTCTGCGTCCGAACATCGTCGGCATAAGCTGCGCGCCAGGTTGTCGAAGGTGTATTCGAAGTTCGGCGGGGAGGGCGCGCTGCTGCGACCGAAGCCGAGATAATCAGGGGCGATAGATCTAATGCCCGGAGATCATGGTCGACTGTCGGCCACGACTGAATGACTGAGCGACGCCAACGCCCGGATGACCTCGGTCTTGACGAGATGTTTGCGGTAGTCCGCCGAGGCGTAGTGGTCCGACAGACATTCGGCCTGCTCGCTGGCAAGCAACGCGGCGCTTTCTATGTTGTCGTCCGATAGCGATTTGCCGATCAGGTACGCTGCCGCGTCAGCGGCGAATGCCCGGCCGGTGGCGCCGGTGATGCCGATGGCGGCTTCCGAAACGACATTGTCTTGCAGGCACAACGCGACCGCGACACCGACGACGGCATAGCCGCTCGCCGGATGGCGGATCTTGCGATATCGGAATTGGGTACCGGGCACGGGCCGCGGGACATGGACCGCCACAAGCACCTCGTCGGGCTCGAGCGCGGTGGTCATGATGTCGACGAAGAAGTCTTCTGGCGCAACGCGCCTGCGGCCAGTCGGGCCTGCAAGCTCCAGTTTCGCTTTCAAAGCGATGACCACCGCCGGCCAGTCCGCCGCCGGGTCCGCATTTGCCAGCGAGCCGCCGATGGTGCCGCGATTGCGCACTTGCGGATCGGCAATCAGGTCGGCGGTTTGATGGAAGATCGGCAGCACGTCGCGCAGAGATTCGGACGCGAGGAGTTCGGCATGCGTGGTCAGCGCTCCGATCCGGATGTGGTCGGTGATCTCGATTCCTTTTAGTTCGTCGATGCCGCCGATATCGATCAGCAGCGCAGGCGATGCCAGCCGCAATTTCAATGTTGGGATCAGCGTATGGCCGCCGGCAACCAACTTGGTGCCGTCGGGATCCTTCTGTAGCAGGCCGATGGCTTGGGTAAGCGACGTGGCGCGAAGGTAGTCGAATGACGCCGGAATCATCGGGCTGCTCCGGCGCGTGCGTTCTGGATCGCCGACCAGAGGCGCGGTGGCGTCATCGGCATGTCGAGATGCTTGATCCCAAACGGTGAAAGCGCATCGAGCACGGCGTGGACCATGCATGGCGGGGCCGCGATCGATCCGCTTTCGCCGATGCCCTTGACGCCGATCGGGTTGGTCGGGGAGGGCGTCTCCTGAAACAGCGATCGGATATTGGGTACATGTTCCGCGCGCGGGACCGCATAGTCGAGCAGCGAGCCCGTGATCAATTGTCCGGTATCGGGGTCGTAGCTGACCTCTTCATAAAGAGCCTGCGCGATACCCTGCACGACGCCGCCATGAATTTGTCCGGCGGCAAGAAGGGGATTGATGATCGTGCCGGCGTCGTCCACGGCGACATAATCCAGAATATCGACAATGCCGGTTTCCGGATCGACATCGACATAGGCCATGTGGATTCCCGAGGGCGAGCCCATTCCCTTCGGATCGTAAAATGTCGTCTCGTCGAGGCCCGGCTCCAATCCGTCCGGAAGCTTGTGGCCGACATAGGCCATGCGGGCTACGTTTCCGAAAGTCAAAGGCGCGATGTCGGTCCCGGGAACGCTGAATTGGCCCGCACGATAGGAAACATCCTTTTCGTCCACTTCGAGCATGCCCGCCGCGATCTTCTTCGCCTTGGCGACGATACGGCCGGAGGCGACGTGAACACTGGACCCGCCCACCGCCATCGAGCGAGAGTTGAACGTGCCGTGGCCGGCCTGGACCTGCCGCGTATCGCCTTGCACGACGTCGATATACTCGATCGGAACCTGCAGGACGTCGGCGGAGATTTGCGCAAGCGACGTGACATGGCCATGGCCTTGACTCATGGATCCGGAAAAAATGGTTACCCGGCCGCCCGAATCGATGCTGACCCGCGCGCTCTCCCAGCCGCCGCGGTTAAATCCCATCAACGCCAGGCGGCGTGATGGCGCCATGCCGCACATATGGGTGTAGGTCGCTACACCGATACCGCGATAATGGCCCTCGGAGCGCAACCGATCACGCTCGCTGCTGCGCGCCGCATAGTCAAAGGCTTGCATCGCCTTTTCGAGACAGCCCTCATAGTTGCCGCTGTCGTAAATCACGGCGGGGCCGTTGTAGGGCTTATACGGAAAATCAGCGCGCTGGATGAAATTCCTTCGGCGCACCTCGACCTGGTCGAGGTTCAGGTGGCGTGCGACCGCGTCGATCGCGCGTTCGGCGATGTATCCGCCCTCGGGGCGTCCGTAGCCGCGATAGGCATCGACCGGGACGGTATTGGTCACGACCACCCTGGAACGGGCTTCGTAGTTCGCGATCTTGTAAGCGCCCGTCCCGAAATTGATCGTATTCACCGTCGGGCCGCCGCTTGCCATATTCGACAAATAGGCACCGACATTGCCTAGCGTCTCAACCTTCAGGCCGAGAATCTTGCCGTCATTGCGGATCGCAATTTCAATGGCTTCCGTGTGCGCCCGGCCGTGGTTGGTGGATTGATGGCTTTCGGAGCGCGATTCCCACCACTTGACGGGTACACCTAACCGGCGCGCCAGATACGGGCAAAGCAATTCCTCGGGGTAGAGATGCATCTTGGCGCCGAACCCGCCGCCAATGTCGGGTGCTATAATCCTCAACTGATGTTCGGAAATGCCGACCGTGTCGGCGATCCACCGTCGGTGCATGTGAGGAACCTGGCTCTGAAGGTAAACGGTAAAGGTGCCGTCGACACCAGGTTCGGCCAGGATGGAGCGGGTTTCCATGCAGGTCGGGATCAGTCGATTATTGGCAACGCGAAGACTGATGACCTGATCGGCTTCCTGCGCAGCCTTGTTGTAGTCGCCGCCGCCGATCTTGTAGATCGTGGTGATGTTATTTGGCACGTTTTCGTGGAGTTGCGGTGCGCCCTCGCGGATTGCGGCCTCTTCGTCGACAACCGCAGGAAGTACTTCGTAGTCGACCTCGATTAGCCCGACGGCGTCGTGCGCCATGGCCTGGGTCTCGGCGACTACCAGCGCTACGCATTCGCCGACGAAACGAACCCGGTCGATGGCGACGACAGATCGGTCCGGCACTTTTGTTCCCGGCATGATCCAGTTGGGAACAATCGAGCCGATCTTGCCTGCGAGGTCCGCGCCGGACAAAGCCAAGTGAACGCCTGGTGCTGAACTTGCGGCGGTAAGATCGACTTGCTTGATGACGGCATGCGCGTGCGGCGATCGCAGCATCGCCATATGCAGCATGCCCGGCGCTTTGATGTCGTCAGTGTAACGCCCTTTGCCGGTGACGAATTTGAAGTCTTCCCGCCGCCGCAACGGCTGACCGACATATTTGATGGCGGTTGCTTCAATCATGGCCGTGTGCCTCCGACGCCAGCGACTCAACTGCGCGCACGATGTTGGTGTAACCGGTGCAGCGGCAGATGTTGCCGGCAAGGTTGTGACGGATTTCGCGCTCCGTCGGATTCGGGTTTTGCTTGAGCAACTGGCGAACGCTCATGATCATCCCCGGCGTGCAGAAGCCGCATTGCAGCGCATGGTGTTCATGAAATGCGGCCTGAATCGGATGCAATGCGCCACCATCAGGTGCGAGACCTTCGATCGTCGTGATCGACGATCCCTGAGCCATCACGGCGAGAACCGTGCAGGATTTGACGGCCAGGCCGTCGATCTCGACGGTGCAGGCGCCGCACTGCGACGTGTCGCAACCGACATGGGTTCCTGTGAGGCCGAGATCGTCCCTCAATAGATGAACCAGAAGTTTCCGCGCTTCGACCGGAGTGGTCAGGCGGACGCCATTGACGTTGATTGTCACGACGTGACGCTTCTCATCGGTGTCGACCATTCATTCCTCCGATAGCGAGCCCACGAAACGGGACATCCATACGATGAAGCGACGCCGCGTGCAGGTCGTCGCCCAGTCACGAGAAGCGAATATGAGAGCGCTGGACGGTCAGTCACTCTAATGATAAGAGTTACTAGGAGGCAAGCATTTTATGCGGTCAAAAAGTTTTGAAGGGATGGCGTGCTCGATAGCCGGCGTGCTCGAGGCGATCGGCGACCGTTGGGCTTTGCTGATCCTGCGCGACCTGTCGCTCGGGCTCCGCAGGTACGAGGACTTGCGCCGGTCAACCGGGGTGACCAACGCGACCTTGTCCGATCGGCTAAAGCATCTTGAAGACAACGAATTGATCGAGCGGCGGCAATACCAGACCAATCCCGAGCGCTACGAATACATTCTGACCGCGAAGGGCAGGGACACTATTCTTGTGACGCAGGCGCTGGCGCAGGTGGGAGATAAATGGGCGGTTTCCGGAAATGCGGGGCCACCGCTTAGATTTGTAGACCGGAAAACCGGACACGCGGTGAAGCTTGCGATGGTCGACAAGGAGACGGGGCAGCGCGTCAGGGCGCAGGATTTGCTGCCGCAAGAAGGTCCGGGAGCCGATGAACTGGTCCGTTGGCGTTTGACGCACTTTCGTCAATAGCACTTACCCAATCTTAGCCTGGGTCTCAGGGAAACCGCATCCTGCTTCTGTGCAAGCTGCGAGCCTCGCCGTAAAATGACGACAATAATTTAATCATCAACGATCCGCCAAAGATGACTTGCAAATTGCAAGTCATGATATAGTCTGGTCGAAATAAATAAACCGGGGCGCATTGTTGCGTCGAAAAATGGAGGTACGTCGTGTCCGAGGACGCCCTGATTACGCGCGAGCAGCGCGGCAATATTTCCGTACTGACCATGGTTTACCGGCCCTACAATTTGTTGGGACCGAAGTTGATCAATGCCATCGTCGAACAGATCGAGGGCGCGCGCGACGCCGGTAGCCGCGCGATCGTCCTGCGCAGCGGCCTTCGGCATTTTTCGGCCGGCGCCGATCTCGATATTTTCGACAAACGCGTGGCGCAAGGCAGTGGCGATCAAGCCAGTGAAAACCGACGCCTGAACGGCGTTGAATTTCTCCGCTTCATGGAATTGCTGCCGATCCCGTTGATCGCAAGTGTCCACGGCGTTTGCCTCGGCGGCGGCCTCGAACTGGCGCTGTCTTGCGATTACATCATCGCGGCGTCGTCGGCGAAGATCGGTTCGGTAGAGGCAACGCTTGGGCTGCATCCGTTGCTGGGCGGCATCCAGCGCCAGGTCCAGCGCATCGGCGCGTTGCGCGCCAAGGAGATGTCCATGCTCGCGCGCCGCTATGATGCGCCGACACTGGAAAAGTGGGGCCTGATCAATCTGACGGTTCCGGAAGAATCGCTGGAAAAGGCGACCATGGCGATCGCCGAAGAATTCGCGCAAGGCCCGACGCTGGCGCACGCCGCGACCAAGGAACTCGCCCACATCGCCGTCAACGACGGCGTGGCCGCCGCCGATGAGGCGATGGCGAGGGTGCAAGCCCCGATCTGGGCGTCGGAGGATCTGAAAGCCGGCCTTGCCTCGTTTCGCAAGAACGGCCCCGGCCTCGCCAAATTCGCGGGGCGCTGATCATGAGCGGCCCTCTCAGCGGAATTCGTGTCGTCGATTTCTCCCGCGTGCTCGCAGGTCCGTTGTGTGCGCGGACATTGCAGGATCTCGGCGCCGAGGTCATCAAGGTCGAACCGCCAAGTCCGGACGTATCGCGTTTTGCGTTTCCGTCGACCGACGGCATGTCCGGTTATTACGCGCAGCAGAACGCGGGAAAACGCAACGTCAGCATCAATCTGAACGTTCCCGGCGCGTATGAGCTTGCGCTGAAGCTCTGTGACACCGCCGATGTCGTGGTCGAGAATTTTCGTGCGGGGACGCTAGGCTTCTTTGGCCTCGACTACGGGACTTTGTCGAAGCGAAATCCACGGCTGATCTACGCATCGATCACCGGTTACGGCCAGGGCGGTCCCTGGCGCAGCCGGATGGCCTATGCGCCGACGGTGCAGGCCGAAGCCGGCTTTACCGAAAACAGCGTTCGGCACTATGGCGAGGCCTTGACGGAGCCGCGCACCGACAGCCTGTCGCACGCCGACGTTTACGCCGGCCTGCAGGCGGTGATTGCGATACTGGCGGCGCTCAACAGCCGGCAGACGACCGGGGAGGGCCAGTATATCGATGTCGCGATGGCCGCGACCTTGCTTGCGGTCAACGAACGCGCCCATGTCGATCTGTCCGACGACGATATCGGTGCGGAGCCCGCGGTGCTTGGCGCCACCGATTGTTCCTTCTTTACGGGGCCGCAAGGCGAGCACTTCACCGTCGCCACCAGCATTGTCGGCAGCCGGACATTTCCGTCCTGGCTGCGCGCGATGCGGCGCGTGGACTTGATGGACGATCCGCGGTTTTCGAGCGCCGCGGCGCGGCGGCTGAACTTCGGCGCGCTGCATCAGATCATCCAGTCCTGGATGCTGACTTTCCCCGATATGGCGGCGCTGGACGCCCAATTCGACGAGGCCAAGATCGCGATGGGCGAAATCCGCTCGATCAAGGAACTGACGAAGTCGGACTGGAGCGACTATTGGGGTGCGGTCCAGCTGGTTCCGGATCGCAGCGGCGGCGAATACAAATTGCCGGGCCGCCCCTGGCACTTCTCCAGGGATGAGCTGACGCCGATCGGCACACCGGCTTTCCAGGGTGAACACAACAGCGAGGTGTTTGGCGAACTGGGTGTGAGCGAGGCGGAACTACAGAGACTTGCCGAGGCCGGCGTCCTCGTCGCGCACCGCCGTGCACTTGAGCCGGAGGCGCTTAAACCACCGGAGGCTCCGGGACAGGCGGCGTGACTGCGATGCCATTCACTTCAATCGCGTTCATGGCGAAGTTCTCACGATCGAAAAGGGTAGACGGCAAGCATCGGTCTGCTGCTGGAAATGATGAGGCATTGTCGAAGTTGAATGAACTGCGAGATATCATTTGAAGCGTTCCCGTTCTTCCAACAAGGAATGCTCCATCGCCCGCGCCATGGACGTGGTCGGCGATCGCTGGTCGATCCTGCTGCTTCGGGAAGCCTATTATGGGACCAAGCGGTTCGATGAATTTCAATATTATCTTGGCGTCGCGCCGAATATTCTCAGCACGCGTTTAAAGAAATTCGTCGATCTCGGCATGATGACACGCGTACCGTTGCCGGAGCACGGCGGACGCTACGAATATGTATTGACCAAAAAGGGGCGTGATTTTTTTCCGACTTACCTGGCGCTCAAGAAATGGGGCGATGACTGGCTGGCGGAGCCCGAAGGACCGCAGGTGGTTTTCAGGGATCGCAGCAGCGGGCGGCAGATCGAATATCCCACCCCCCTGTCGGGGCGTGGCGAGCCGTTGCAGCTCGAGGACATCGAAATTGTTCCAGGCTCAGGCGCCGTGCCCTTCAATAGAAAGCGGTTTGGCCGTCAACTCACACATGAAGTCTCGATCAAGCCCAAGGGCGCGAGCGGGGCACAGCGCAAATCCGCAAGTCACAAGAAGAAATGATGCTCGCTTCGATCGTC
This sequence comes from Bradyrhizobium sp., assembly GCA_028290305.1. The sequence goes on along the minus strand of JAQGKC010000464.1, from coordinate 32,160 downwards.
GGCAACGCCGCTGCCGAGAGGGAGAGGGCCGAGGCGGATAAGATGCCGGTTTTCGAAATTGATCGTAGCGCCTTTCCATCTCTCACGAACGCAATGTTCAATCTTGATCCGAAGCCGGCGTCACGAGATCTTCGATCCTGATTGGAAAACGACGCACCCGGATTCCCGTCGCGTGCCAGACCGCGTTTGCGACGGCGCCGGCCGAGCCTGTGATTCCGATTTCACCGACGCCCTTGATGCCCAGCGCGTTCACATGAGGATCGTGCTCGTCAATCATCAGAGCTTCGAGCGAGGGTACGTCGGCATTCACCGGGACGTGGTACTCCGCGAGGTTGGCGTTTAGCGTGCGCCCGGAGCGCCGGTCCATGACGGCATGCTCGTGCAGCGCAAATGACATGCCCCAGATCATGCCGCCGAAGATCTGACTGCGCACCAGACGGGGATTGATGATGCGTCCCGCCGCGAAAGCGCCGACCAGGCGGGTGACGCGGATCTGACCGAGATCGGGATCGACCTTGACCTCGGCGAAAACCGCGCCGTGTGCATGCATGGCGTAAGTGGATTGCGCCGCAGGGTCCGCGGCGCTCTTGCCGCGGGCTTCTATCTCCGCCAGGCCGGCGCGGCCGAGGATATCGGCATAGCTCTCGCTCCGCGTTTCATCGTCGCGGCGGAACAAGCGGCCGCCATGCGCGATCACCCCGGCGTTGCCCGCACCGAACAAGGACGAATGCTCATCGCCCGTGGCCAGAGCCGCGAGCTTGGCGATGACCGCGGCGCCCGCATTGTGGATGGCCATGCCTGCGGTGGCGGTATGAGCCGAGCCGCCGGCGATGCCCGCATCCGGCAGGTCGGACGTGCCCGCCCTGAACTCCATTTGTTCGAGGTCGAGTCCGAGTCCATCCGCCGCAATCTGGGCGAACGCGGTCCATGCGCCCTGACCCATGTCGTGGGCCCCCGTCTCCATCAGGCCCGACCCGTCGCTTCGCAGAACCGCGCGAGCCTCGGCCTGGAACATCAGCGCCGGAAATGTCGCGGTGCCCATTCCCCAACCGACGAGGAGGCCTGCCTCGTCGCGCAACTGTCGTGGCGTTAACGGGCGTTGCGACCAGCCGAATCGCTCGGCGCCTTGCGCGTAGCAGTCGCGCAGGGCTTTCGAGGAGAATGGCTTGCCGGAAATCGGCTCGACTTCGGCATAGTTCTTGGTGCGAAACGCCAGAGGGTCCATCCCGCAGGCCCATGCCGCCTCGTCGATCGCACTCTCCAGCGCAATCGATCCGGTTGCCTCACCGGGCGCTCGCATGAACAACGGCGTGCCGGTGTCGATCCGGACCGCCTCGTGCGACGTGGCGATGGCAGGGCTCGCGTAAAGCGTATGCGAGGCGTCAGCGGCCGGCTCGAAGAAATCGTCGAAGGTGCTCGACACCGTTTTCGCATGATGATCGATCGCGGTCAGCAGACCGTCGCCGTCAGCGCCAATGCGAAGCGTCTGGCGGGTAGGCGCACGATGGCCCACCGGACCGTACATGTGTTCACGGCGCAGCACGAGTTTCACGGGCTGGCCGACCATTCGGGCCGCCATGATGCCGAGGATCTGCGGCCCTGAGATCAGGCCCTTCGAACCGAAGCCGCCGCCGAGGAAGGGGCTGCGTATGTGGATATTCTCCGGCGAAATGCCGAACAGTCCCGCGATCCGCCCCTGGGCCATGGCGAGGCCCTGGCTCGGCGTATCGATGGACAGCGTATCGCCATCCCACGCCGCCACGATGGCGTGGGGCTCCATGGCATTGTGGTACTGGGTTGATGTCTCGTAGGTCGCATCGATGCGCTTCGATGCCGCAGCCAGACCCGCCTCCACATCGCCGCGCCGCACTTCGGACGGATTGCCGACGCCGACGGCAAGCGGCACGAAACTTTCGCCGGCATCGAGACCGACGCGGGCAGGCTGCGCTTCGTATTGCGGCGACAGCAGCGCCGCTCCTTCCGTCGCAGCCTCCAGCGTCCGGGCGATCACCACCGCGATCGGTTGGTTCGCATAACGCACCAGGTCGTTCTGCAGGAGATCGAGCCGGAACATGAAAGGATTCGTCTTCGCGTCCGGATCCTCCGCGAGCGGCGGCTTATGGGCTGATGTCATGACATCGACTACACCCGGGTGGCTCTTGGCCGCCTGCACATCAAGGAAGGTCACGCGACCGCGCGCGATGCTGCTGACCGCCAGAACGGCATGCAGCATTCCGGGCGGGTGGTTGTCCGCTGCGTAGCGGGCTTCTCCCTTGACCTTCAGAGCGCCTTCCCGGCGGGTCAGCGGTTGTCCGATATTCGAGCCATGTCTATTCGCGCCATGTCGGACATGGGAGGGTGATTGAGTGAGGTTGATCTCAGGCGTCATGCAACGCTCCGGGTATGGATGAGAAAGGGGAGGCCGGAAGGGCCGCAACGCGCTGCGGTGTGCCTGCCACGGCAAGCGTCAGGGCGCGCACGAGGATCCGCCGCGTGAGCTCGATCTTGAAAAGATTGTCTCCAGAGGGTTTCGCGTCAGCGAGCGCCGCCTCCGCCGCGCGGCGGAAGGTAGCGGCATCGGGACCGCAGCCCGCCAGGATTTTCTCCGCGGCGCGGGCCCGCCATGGTTTGGCGGCAACTCCGCCGAGCGCGAGCCGTGCATCCCAGATCGTGCCTTGTTCGATCCGTAAGCCTGCTGCGGCCGACACGACGGCGAAGGCATAGGAGGTGCGTTCGCGGACCTTCAGATAGCGTGCATGCGCCGAGAATGAGCGAGCTTCGGCAGGCAGCCGCAGGGCCACGATCAAGTCACCCGGCCCGAGTACGTTTTCGCGCTCAGGCGTGTCGCCGGGCAGACAATGAAGGTCCTCGAGGGCAACCTTGCGCCAGCCGGTTCGGCCCTCGATCTCCACAAAAGCATCGAGCGCGACAAGTGGCACACAGAAATCCGACGGATGGGTGGCGATGCAGGCCTCGCTCCAGCCAAGCACGGCGTGCAATCGGTTCTCGCCGTCGCGGGCATCGCAACCCGCGCCCGGTTGGCGTTTGTTGCAGGCGCTGGCTGTGTCGTAGAAATACCCACATCGGGTTCGCTGCAGCAAATTGCCGCCGACTGTCGCGGCATTGCGAAGCTGCGCTGAGGCGCCGGACAAAAGCGCCTCGGCAATCGCTGGATAGGACCGGGCGAAAGCCGGATCGTGTGCGAGATCGGCATTGCGAACCAGCGCGCCGATGCGGATGCCGCCATCGGGCAGATGCTCGATGCGGTCGAGACCTGGCAGACGCGTGACATCGACGAGACGGCTCGGACGGGCTACCCCGCCCTTCATCAGGTCGAGCAGATTGGTGCCGGCCGCGAGATAGGCGGCGCCTGGTTCGGCTGCGGCCGCGATGGCGTCGGAGACGGTTGCGGGTCTGACGTAATCGAAGTTCTTCATGCGGAGCGCCTCCGGTCGGCCTCGGCGAGGCTTTTCTGTACGTCCAGCACCGCGTCGGTGATCCCGGAATAAGCCCCGCACCGGCAGAGGTTTCCGCTCATACCTTCGCGTATCCGTTCCGGGTCATCCCCGGCTTGAGCTTCCTGGATCAGGCCAATCGCGCTCATGACCTGGCCGGGCGTGCAGAATCCGCACTGGAAGCCGTCATGAGCGATGAAAGCGGCCTGGACCGGATGGAGCTGATCGCCGCAAGCGACGCCCTCGATTGTGAGGACGTCGGCGCCGTCATGACTGACCGCCAAAGCCATGCATGAATTGATCCGTCGGCCGTCGACCAGGACCGTACACGCGCCGCATTGGCCGCGGTCGCATCCCTTTTTGGTTCCTGTGAGGTGAAGACGCTCACGCAGGAGATCGAGCAGCGTGACGCGCGGGTCTTCCAGCTCGACATCCCGCCGCACACCGTTGACGGTGAGGCTGATGGAGAGATTCATGCAGTGCTCCGATCAGTGCTATTGTTAAATTGAATTGCGGCCCGCAACCCAGCGGCTGCCGGGTTCGATTGACGGGCACGTTCAAGTTTGGTGCTTATAAGAATATACGGAGGCATCCTCCGTTTTTCAAGGGAGGACGACTGGAACATGATCAGGAAAAGTGTAGAGATCGGTTTTCCGAAAAGATTATGCTCAAACAAAGAGATGAGGTCATGATCCGATTCAATCTAACGTGATTTAGACTGATCAGATGGCAGATCAGTCCGCAGAAACTGTCCGGAGGCCGCGCGCCGATGCGGTCCGCAATCGCGAGCGGGTGCTGGAGGCCGCGAAGGCTGTCTTCAGCGCCGGTGGTCCGGACGCGAGCCTGGAGGCAGTGGCGAAACGAGCCGGCGTCGGCATCGGGACGCTCTACCGCCACTTCCCAACGCGCGAAGCCTTGTTTGAGGCGGTCTATCGACGCGAGGTGCAGCAGCTCAGCGAACTGGCGGAACATTTGAAGAGCGAGGCGGCGCCGGTCGATGCCTTGCGTCGCTGGCTGCGGTCTAATGTCGAGTTCGTTGCCACCAAGAAAGGCATGTTGGCCGCACTGGCGCTCACGGTGCATGGCTCGTCGGAACTCTACGCCCATACCTTCGATCGCCTGACCAACGCCGTCGGCGCCTTGCTGGAGCGCGCCATCGCGGCCGGCGAGATACGCGCCGATATCAGCGCTGAAGACCTTCTGCGCGCCCTTGTCGGCATGTGCTACATGCGCGACCAGCCCGGCTGGCAGAAGAGCGTCCTGCGGCTGGTCGATGTTTTCGTCGATGGCCTTCGCGTGCAAACCAGCGCCGACAAACCGACGACGTTGAAGTCGCACGATGACAACGCCAAGGAGAGCGTGAAGGAAAGGCCTCGGCGGCGTCAATCGCGTAAGAGCCACAAATAAATATTCGACCTGCCGCAAATCGGAGTGACACCCTTGCCCTTCTGGACTTGCGAACAGTGCGGTGCCCAGTTTCCCGATAGCGACCAACCCCCAGCCTCCTGCGCGATCTGCGAAGATGAACGGCAGTTCGTGAACTGGAAGGGTCAGACGTGGATCGCCCGCGAGGAGCTGACGAAACGTCACGAGCTTGTGTGGCGCGACGATCTGGGCATTCCCGGAATCGCGGTCGAACCCAATTTTGCAATTGGGCAACGCGCGCTTTTGGTGCGTGAAGACGATGGCTGCGTGCTTTGGGATTGCATTCCATTGGTCACTGACGAAGCGGTGCAATACGTCAAATCGCGCGGCGGCCTGAAGGCGATCGCGGTCTCACATCCGCATTATTATGGCGCTATCGCTGACTGGAGCGAGGCGTTTGGTGGCGTGCCGATTTATCTGCATGGCGATGATCGGGCCTGGATCACCCGGCCGCATCGGGCGATCGTGCTGTGGTCCGGGGAGACCTGTCAGCTCTCCGCAGATATCCTCATGGTGCGCGCCGGCGGCCATTTCGCAGGCGGCACGGTGCTGCACTGGTGCGCGGGGGCGGAAGGACGGGGCGCGCTGCTCACGGGTGATATCGCGACCGTGGCAATGGACCGCCGCTCGGTCAGCTTCATGTATAGCTATCCCAATTACATTCCCTTGAACGCCGAATCTGTTCGACGGATTGCAAGCATTATCGAGCCCCTTGCGTTTGATCGTATCTATGGCGCCTGGCGGGGCCGCAACATCGCCAGCGATGCGAAGGCGGCGTTCAATGCTTCCGTTCGGCGATATCTCGCAGCTATATCGTGAGGGACTTGACGATGGGCGGCGCCTTCGCGGAGTTGACGAAGGAAGAGAGAATCCTCAACGCGCGGCATGCCCTGAGACTCCGTAACATCTCCCTTGGCGATATCGGCAAGACCTCATAACTTCGCGGTTGTCCTGGTAGGGGCGACAGACCGCTGGCATAACGGCCAGCTTTGCCTTACGGCCCTGATGACGTCGATCATGCCAAGCGGGCAGGCAGGCGGAGGAATGACGATTGCAGATTGAAGACCAAACTTCCGTTCCCTCACCCTCCATATCGGTAACGGTGCAGGACCAGTTCGTCGCTGTGCTGGAACGATTGAACCTGTCGCTTGTGCTGAGCACGCGCCCTAACCACATCGTTTTTCTCGGCGCGGCGAACGGCAAGCTGACATTGGAGGCGACGCCTATTACGCAGCCGCTGGGGCTTGCCGTCACGCCGGAACGGATCGCCGTTGCCACGGTTCGCAGCGTCATTGTTTTCGCCAATGCATCGCGCCTCGCTGCCAATCATCCGGCCAAGCCGGCCCAATATGATGCCTTTTTCGTCCCGCGTACGCTGCATTTCACCGGCGAGTGCCATATGCACGACATGGTGTTCTTCGGGGACGCCATCATCGGCACCAACACAAATTTTTCCTGCATTTGCCGCATCGACGGAAGCTTCTCCTTCACGCCGCTGTGGCGGCCGAACTTCATCTCCAAACTTCGCCCGGAAGACCGCTGCCATCTGAACGGCTTTGCCGGACAAGGCGGCAAGCTGCGCTATGTGACGGCGCTGGCGACCACCGACACCGAACGCGGCTGGCGAAACCAGCCGGATTCCGGTGGTATTCTGATCGAAGCAGAAACCAACCGGATGCTGCGGGACGATCTGTGCATGCCGCATTCGCCGCGGCTGGTAGGTGAAGAACTTTATTTGCTGAACGGCGGCAAAGGCGAGGTGCTGCGCATCGACCGCGTCAGCGGCGAGGGAACTGTGCTCGCGACATTGCCCGGCTTCACCCATGGCCTGTGCGAACGAGGCGGAGTGCTGTTCGTGGGACTGTCGCAAAATCGGATATCGCGCAAGGAAAACCCGCCGCCCATCGCTCAACAGGTCGATCGGTTAATCGCCGGCGTTGCTGCCATCGAAACGAAAACCGGCAAGATTCTGGGCGTCGCCGAGTTCAATTCCGGCGTCAGCGAAGTTTATGATGTTCAGGCGCTGCCGGGCATTCGGCGCGCAGGCATGCACGGCCTGGTGACCGACGGCGGCTTCGTTGGCATCGATACGCCGCAAACGGTGCTCTGGATGGAGCGCAAGGGCAAGGAAGACGCCCATTTGCTGGATGTTGCCGTTACCGGGAATTATTTTTTCAGCACCTTGAAATAGCCCTGTCACATTAGGCCCCGATATTAATTAATGGTTAACGCTCGCGACGGTTGAGTTCGCTGCCGGACATAGTTAAAAGAACGTTTACAGCGGATAGGCGTGTGAGTTGCCGCGTTCCGCTGCGAGTGGGGGTAGTAGAGTGCGTTTGGCGTTTCCGTGTACGTGCGTTGCGAAAAGCAACCGCGAAGATCTTCCCACCTTTGTGATTCCAATGACTGGCCAGGCCGAGTAGCCCGCTATGGCAACTTGGGTTCAGTCTTCCCCGGTCACGATCCACGTTCATACGGGCGGCAACAGCTCGTACGATAGCAGTACTTCTCTCTACACGGTCAGCGCAGATCAGCAGGGCGATACCGTCCTGGGCGTTGGGGCGCTTTCTAACGGCAGCGAATACGTCATCTACAGCACGGCCGCCGTGACGAATTACGGCGGGTTTATCAACTACGCCCAAATCACCGACATGAAAGTGTCCGTGATCGATACCAGTGGTTCGGTCACGACCAACACGATCGACTTCGCGGGCGCAAACAATCCGATCGATGCGCAAGGCTACATCGTCGAACAGACACCGCTCGCCGGTGGCGGGTTCGTCATGGTGGAGAACGTTCAAACCAACGGCGGCACCGCGAGTGCCGGCAACGGAACCAATTATTTCGAGGTGTTCAACAATTCCGGGGCTGTGACCAAGAGCTGGACTGAGTTCGGCACCGCTGGCGCGACGTCATCAAACGGAACGATGGTGCTGCAGGCCACAAGCGGTGGCGGCTTTGTTGTCGCCTGGAACGAAGGCAACGGGCTCGACGAATACTACCAGAACTACAATTCAGCAGGAGTTGCGATCGGTTCGCCGGTCCATTTCTTCAACGCCCCGACGGTTCCGAATCCGATATCACCGGGGCAAACCTTTCGCGACACGTCCGGAAACTGGTCAGGTCAAATCGCCGAAGACCAGAACGGCTATGTCATGGTGGGGTATCAGTCCAACCCCAACGACGTTTTTCATTCTAAGCAATTTGCGATCTTCGATCCCAGCGGCAACAATATCCTCCAGGAGACTTACGCGGTAGCCGAAAGCGGCAAGATCAGCTCTCCCGGCACCATCGAATCCAATAATAGTGAGAATTTCATCGCACTAAGCGGCGGTGGATTTCTCGCGACGGTGGTTTCGCCCACCTCCGCTTGGAACAACGGGTACAGCGGCTACAACGTATATGTTCAAAAGATTTCGGTGTCTGGGAGCACCGTGACCTTTGGAACGCCGGCTTTGGTTGAAATCGTCAACCAGAGTGTAGCCCCGCTGATCATCCCACATCAGCTTTCGGACGGTAAAATCCTTCTTGAAATACACAATGACGGCATAGGCCCGGGTGATGGCTTACCCGACAGCACCGGCCACTCCACCGCCCAACCAACGATTTATGAACTCATCGATCCGGCGAATTTCCCGTCCAACAGTACAACGACGATCGCTTCGACCAATCCAATCGGCACGCTGGTGCCAGCGGGTTCTCAGATCGTCGCCTTGGCCCCCGATGCATCGGGTGGAGTTGTCGCGGCCTTGCAGACTTCCGCGAGTGGTTTGACCGCTCAGTATCTGCACGGAAGCCTCGACGCCTCGCTCTATGTTGCTGATTTCGACCTTATCCAGGCGCCGAGCGTCTCGTCGATCCATATCTCCGGCAGCTCGCCTAACAACGGCAGCAGCGAACAGTTCACCGTCACCTTCTCGGAAAGCGTGACCGGTGTTGACCTCACCGATTTTGCGACGCACGTCACCGGCAATGTGGCGGATACGAATATATCGGTGTCCGGCAGCGGTGCGACCTATACGGTGACCGTCAACGGCGTGACCGGCGACGGTACGCTGCGGCTGGACCTGAACGGGTCCGGCACCGGTATCAAGGACGCCGCGGGCAACGCGATCGCCACCGGCTTCACTGCGGGCGATGTCTATACCATCGATCACACCGCGCCTGCGGTGACCTCAGTCAGCGTTCCCGCCAACGCAACCTATGTCGCAGGGCAACACCTCGATTTCACTGTCAATCTGAGTGAAGCGGTGACGGTGACCGGTACGCCCGAGATCGCCCTGACGCTGGATACAGGCGGCACGGTTGATGCCCAGTACATCAGCGGCAGCGGTACCTCGGCGCTGACCTTCCGCTATACCGTGATCGGCGGCGAAGCCGACCTCAACGGCGTCAGCTTGGGAGGCGCGATCATCCTCAACGGTGGAACCGTGAAGGATGCGGCGACCAACGACGCGGCGCCGACCCTATACAACGTTGCCGATACGTCCGGCGTCCTGGTGGATTCGATCCCGCCGCCGACGGCGTTATCGATCAACACGGTTGACAGCAGCCCCAACAATCTCAACATCGAACATTTCACGGTGACGTTCTCGAACGCCGTCAACGGCGTCGATGCCAGCGACTTCACGCTGGTCACCTCCGGTACGGCTTCCGGCTCTATCGCTGCGGTCTCCGGCAGCGGCACCACATGGACGGTCACGGTCGACAATGTCACCGGCGATGGCACGCTGCGGCTCGATCTGAACAACACCGGCGATGCCATCACCGACAATTTCGGCAACACGCTCACGGCAGCCCACACCGGCGACCAGAGCTATACGATCGACCACACCGCGCCGACGGAAACGTCTGTGACGGCAGTGGCCGACAACGGCCTCGCCGATGTCGGAACCGGTCACGTCGTCACGATTACGCTCGACACCAGCGAAGTGGTGAATGTCACGGGCACGCCAACGCTCATGCTCAGCGACGGCGGCATCGCGACTTACACCGGTGGCACCGGCAGCAATGCGCTGACCTTCAGTTACACGGTGGTGAAGGGTGACAATGCTTCCGACCTGCACGTCACCGGCTATAACGGCACGATTCAGGATGCAGCAGGCAACGGCCTTGCGCCGGTCAGCGGCGACCTCGCTCTCCAGATCGACGGAACAGCACCAGCAGCGCCGACGGTGGCGCTGCTGCATGACAACGGCATATCCGCCACCGACCACATCACCAACGATCCATCGTTGGTGTTTTCGACGCTTGCGCTGGGCGACACGTTTCTCTTCAAGGTGGATGGCGGCAGTTTTTCGGCGACGGCTCCGGACTTCACGACCAGTCCCTTGGCTGATGGTCTGCACACAGTCTCGGTCGAGGAGGTCGACGCCGTCGGCAATATCAGCGATGCGGCGAGCCTGAGCTTCACGCTCGACACGATCGCGCCGCTGGCGCCGACTCTGGTGCTGGCCAACGACACCGGAGTGTCGAACAGCGATAGCCTTACCAATAATCCGACGATCACCGTCACCCCCGCCGAGAACGGCGGTACGTTACTCTACAAAGTCGACGGCGCTTCGAGCTTTTCGGCTACGGCGCCGAACTTTGCCACCGATGGCTCGGCCGATGGCCTGCATACGGTGTCGGTCGAGCAGCAGGATGCCGCCGGCAATATCGGTGCCGCTACAAGCCTCAGCTTTACGCTCGATACCACTGCGCCGGCGGCGCCGACGGTGGCGTTACTGCATGACAATGGCATATCCGCCACGGACCACATCACCAACAATCCGTCGTTTGTCTTTTCGACGCCCGCGTTGGGAGATACGTTTCTCTACAAGGAGGACAGCGGCAGTTTCTCGGCGGTGGTGCCGACCTTCGCGACCGATCACTCGGCCGATGGAGTGCACACCGTTTCCGTCGAGCAAGTTGACGCAGCCGGCAATGTCAGCGCCACCACGAGCCTGAATTTTACGCTCGACACCACGCCGCCCCACCTGACCGGAATTACCGCTTCGCCCAACAGCGGTAACGTATTCGCTGGCTCGACGGAGTCGTTCAAGTTTGCATTCGATGAGGCCGTCGATGTCACCGGCGGCACGCCGACGCTGACGCTGAACAATGGCGGCACCGCGGTCTATGATGCCGTGGCAACCGCTGCGTTGCACGATGCGACCAAGCTCGCATTCGACTATCTAGTGTCGTCGAATGATGTCCCGACCACTTCATTGGCCGTTGCCGGATTCATCGCGAATGGTGCCACCGTCAGCGATCTCGCCGGCAATCACGCCGATCTTACCAACGTTGCAGCAACCTTTGCGACGCAGATCAACGAGTCCTCGGTTCCGGCATATACGATCGGCGGTCTGACCAGGCCGGCGCTGGAGCTTGATTCGACCGGACACATCATCCTCGATGAAGCGGCATCAAGTTTCGCGGCAACCTACGGCATCAAGTCGCTCTACGCCGGCTTGCCGGCGTCGACGCCTTACCCGCCCGTCGCTGATACCCATGTGACGGACTTCCATCTGGTCTGACGCGCCGCGCCATCGGTTTGCGTCAACAGATCCCGCGGCACGCCCGGTCAGGCGCCTGTGCCGATGCAACGAGGCGATAGGCGTTCGCTAAAACTCGTGATACTGGACGACCTGCAATTGACGTCCGCACATGTCTGACTTCGCGCAAACGCGAAAGACGTGTAGATAAAAAGCAAAAAAACATAGCTCTTAGGGAGAAAGCATCATGATTGAACGGCGCAAGCTTCTCAAGATCGGCGCGTCCGGCATCGCTGCGTCGATGGCGCTGCCCTTCATCGGACGGACCGGATGGGCTGCGACGCCCACCCACACGCTGAAGCTGACCTTTGCCGACACCCAGAACCATCCACTCTACGACGTCCTCAAGCGCTTTTCCGAAGATGTTTCAAAGCGCACGTCCGGCGCGGTCGAAATCCAGGTGTTCAGCATCGGGCAGCTCGGCAGCGGCACCAACATCATGACGGGCTTGCAGACCGGCATCATCGATTTCTGCGCCCACACTTCGGGATTCATCGACACCATATTTCCGAAATTCCAGGTCGTCGACCTGCCATTTCTGTTTTCGGATTCGGCTTCAGCCGAACGCGTCCTGGATGGGCCGACGGGAGCCAAGCTGCTCGACATGATGCCGTCGAAGGGCATCTACGGCCTGGGCTATGGCCACTGGGGATGGCGCGTGGTGTCGACGATCGACAAAAAGCTCGCCGAGCCCCAAGAAATCAAGGGATTGAAGATCCGGGTGCAGCCCGGCGCGATTTTCGCTTCGACGTTCCGCGCATTGGGCGCGAGCCCGGTCGCGATCGATCTGACCGAAGTATATCTTGCCCTGTCACAGCGCGTGATCGACGCGGTCGAGACCCCGATGATCTCTCTCGCCGCGACCAAGCACGACGAGATCGTGAACACCATCAACATGACCAATCAGGTCTATAATGTCGGGGTCATGATGGCCAGCAAGGCCAAATTCGACGCGCTGCCCGCCGATGCGCAGCAGGCCATTCGTGCCGCCAGCGTCAACCTCACCAAGGATTGGCGGACGACGATCGCTGCCAAGAGCGATGAGATCGCGCAGCGCTACAAGACCAAAGGCATGACCATCGTCGAGGTGCAGCGCGAGCATTATCTCAAGGCGACCGAAAGCGTTTATCCGCAGTTCAAGGATATCATCGGGGCCGACCTCTACGACGCCGTCCTTCGGGAAGCCGGGCATGCCTGATCCGCTCTCGCTGCTGTCCGACGGCGAGTTCATGAATTCGCCCGGATCGGTTGATCCGGGCGCATCTGTGTCAGCACGTGGCCCGGTCGCGGATCGGATCCGCGCTGGTCTGAACGGATTGGATTCAGGATTTCGCGCGCTTCTGGTGATCGCTCTGGTGATCCAGTTGGCGATCGTCTTGACCGGAATTGTTTCACGGTTCTGGTTTCAGCAATCGCTGCTATGGGCCGACGAAGCCGCAAAGCTGTTTCTGTCGCTGACGGCGTTCGTGGGCGGCGCGTTGGCCTTTCGTGCCCGGCACCATACCACCGTCGAATTCCTGACCGGTAGGTTTTCGCCCCGATGGCGAACCTCCTTCGCGATCGGAATTGATTTACTGGTCCTGGTCGCCGTCACCGTGGTGGGATATGTGTCGCTTGACCTGCTGTCGATTTCGGCAACGTCGAACACGCCGATCCTCGACATCAACGCGGCGTGGCTGGTGTTGCCGCTGACGGTGGGAATGGCGCTGATCGCGCTGTTTGCCGTCGAACGTCTGGTTTACAGCTATACACCACGCACCGTCGTTCCGGTGGTGTGCGTCGTCGCGCTACTGATCGGGGTAGTCTACGCGATCGGCATTGTGCCTTCGCTTCATTTTACCAACGGCGCTGCACTCGGCGTCATGCTGGCCGCGTTTCTGCTGGCGGTTCTGTTGGGGCTGCCCGTCAGCTTTGCGATGCTGCTGGGTTCGCTGATGTTCCTTTTGATCAGCGGCGTGGCCCCGCTGATCGCAGCCGCGCAGAACACCGTTGACGGCACCAGCAACTTCATTCTGCTGACGCTGCCGTTCTTCATCTGGGCCGGCCTGATCATGGAGAAAGGCGGGATCAGCCTGCGCCTCGTACGTTTCGCGATGACGCTGGTCGGCCACATGCGCGGCGGCCTGCTGCAGGTCGTGGTGCTGACGATCTACATGGTTTCCGGAATTTCCGGTTCGAAGATCGCCGATGTCGTCGCGGTCGGATCGGTGTTGCGCCGGGAATTGAAGAAGCAGGGCTACAGGCCCGAGCAGGGCGCCGCCGTGCTGGCGTCATCGGCTGCGATGTCGGAGACCATTCCGCCAAGCCTTGCCATGCTGGTGCTGGGATCGGTGGCGCCTATCTCGATCGGGACACTGTTCATCGCTGGGCTGTTGCCGGCCGCGGTGATCGCCCTGTTGTTGATGGTGCTGAATTATGTGTTGGCGCGGCGCGGCAACATGGCTTCCGTGCCCCGCGCGACAGCCGCGGAATTGCTGCGGGCCACCGGCGGCGCAATGCTGCCCTTGGTGATGCCGGTGATCATGGTGATCGGCATCCGGTTTGGCGTCGCGACGCCCACCGAAGTGTCGAGCGTGGCGGTGCTGTATGGATTGATTCTGGCCTTCGTCATCTATCGCGCTGTCGGTGTCAAAGTGCTCTACGACATCGCCGTGGAATCCTGCCTGCTGGCGGGAATGGTGCTCTTCATCATCGCCGCGGCGTTTTCGTTCGCCTGGACGCTGACCGCCGCCAACCTGCCGTCCAATCTCGCGATGATCCTGCATTCGCTCGGCGATAACCGCACGGTATTCATTCTCGGATCGATCGTGCTGTTGATTGTGGTGGGATCGCTGCTCGAGGGGCTGCCGGCGCTCATCATCCTGGGCCCGTTGCTGATGCCGATCGCGGGCCAGTATGGCATGGACATCATCCACTACAGCATGATCATGATCCTTGCGATGGGTGTCGGGATTTTCATACCGCCCATCGGCATCGGTTTTTATGTATCCTGCACCGTGTCGGAGAGCCGCCTTGAGGCGACCAGCAAGGCGATGCTGCCGTACTTCGCCATCCTGATCGTCGGCGTATTGGTTGTCGCGTTTGTTCCCTGGTTCACGCTCGCCGTGCCGCGGCTGTTACAAGGGCACTGATGCTGGCCCGGCCTGTCGCTTCGTCGGCATCCTCGAAGTGCGAATGTTCACTGCCGCTTTTGGCTTGAGCTTCTTGGCGTGGGGGCGTTGCCGGTTGGCCCGTCGAACTTTCGGGTGACATTGTTGGCGGACTGGCTGATATCGAGCAGGGTGCGGCGGCCCTCCTCCATGAAGACAGCCGAGCGTTTGTTGAAACTCTCGGCGAGTTCACGAATGGTCTTCACCTTCTGAAACGGTTCGCCGTCTTTTCCGTCGGCCAAACCGGGCACGATATTATCGATCTTTGCTATCGTGCTGTCGAAGCTGTCGAAGGCGGTGTCGGCCTTGCGCAGCACGCTATCGATCGCGTCGCCGTCGCCTGCCAGCGTCGCCGTATAGGTCTCGAAACTCAGCAGCGCTTCTTTCATGACGGCGCGATTGTTGACGAGGAGCTTGTCGACGTTATGCAGCGTGTCTCTGATCGATTGCGCCTCGGACAAATCAGCGGTCAGGGTTGGAATGCCGTCCTCATCCAGTGGCACCGGAGGCGCCGCAGGTGCGCCGCCCGTCAACGATATCGCCACGAGGCCCGTTAGCCCCTGGGCTTCCAGGCCCACCACCGTATCCTTGCGAACCGGGGCGCTATTATCCAGCCTGACGAGGGCAACGATCTTGCGGGGACCGTCCAGCTTGATGGACGTCACCTCACCAACCTGAACACCGTCGAAGTTCACACTGCCGCCTTTGGCCAGACCGCTGGCGGAACCTTCGAAGACGATGCGCAGCGGCCCGCCCTGCTGGAAGCTGTGGATTTTCCGGAACCCGAGAAAGCCGAATAACGCCACGGCGATCACCGCAAGCGTCGAGGCGCCGATCATGAGATTGCTCGCCCGCATTTTAGTTCCACAATCCGGCTGCGATGCGCTCGCTCGAGAGGAGGCTGGTGCGTTTCGCCATGTCCCCATTGTACGAGCAAAGCAAACCAGGTGAAAGGCCGCAGCGGTCAGCCTCGCGCTTACTTGCGCTTCTTGACAGCACTTAACGGCAGGGTCACCCTTGATCAGGCTACTGCTACGCGCCTTAAAAAAATAAAAATGCCGGAGGAAACCCATGCAAAAATTACTGAGCCAGGATGAAGTCGCTGGCTATCGTGACCGCGGCTATCATTTCCCGATCGATGCCCTAAGCGCGAGCGAAGTGGCCGATTTTCGCCGCAGGCTCGAGGATTATGAAGCCGCGAGCGGCGGCCCGATCAAAGCCGAGATGCGCCATCGCAGCCACGTGCTGTTCACATGGATCGACGAGATGATCCGCCACCCCAGGATCCTGGACGCCATGGAAGACCTGCTCGGGCCGAATATCCTGTGCTGGAATACCAGCTTCTTCATCAAGGAGGCGCGTGATCCCGGCTTCGTGTCCTGGCATCAGGATGCGACCTATTGGGGTCTCAGCTCATCCGATGTTGCGACCGCCTGGATCGCGATCTCGCCGGCCAATAAAGTTTCCGGCTGCATGAAGTTCATCGCCGGCACCCACCAGAGCCAAGTCCAGCACGCCGATACGTTCGACCGGAACAACCTGCTCACCCGGGGTCAGGAGATCGCCGTCGATGTCGACGAGGCCAAGGCCGTCTATGTGGAGTTGAAGCCCGGCCAGGCTTCGCTTCACCATGTGCTGCTGTTCCACGGATCGGAGCCCAACCGCTCCGATGATCGGCGCATCGGCCTCGCCGTCCGCTACATCCCGACCCATCTGAAGCAGGCTGTCGGCATGCGGGACTGGGCAACGCTGGTGCGCGGCAAGGATACGTTCGGCCACTTCCAACCCGCGCACGTGCCGAACCGCGACCTCGAGCCCGAGGCCCTGGCCTTTCACAAGGAAGTGTCGGAAGAACAGGTGAAGGTGCTTTATCGCGGCACCGACAAGACCGCCTACCGCGCGTGATGCGGATTTACCGTTGGGGTTTGAGGGCGTCATGGCGAGCCAACGGGTCGGCGCAAGGCGCAGCCCGATGCCGTGTGATCCGCGCCCCGGTTTGGGAGCTTGAATCGCGTCTCGACTGACATCATCAACAGTGAACCAGCATTTCCGGCATCCCCAAACCGGACATGCGGCGAACATGCCAAAATCGGAGCGAATGAGACCCTCAACGGACATTCGGTCGGCGTCCGCTGAGTTCAGGAAAGATTCCGGAGCTGCCAATCTGTTCCAGCCGCGACGGCGCTTTCCGTCAGTTTGCCAGCCTCTCGATGACGAGGTCGAGCAATGCCCGCATGCGAGACAGACGGCGCAGGTCCCGATGATACCCGACGTAGGTGTCCCGCTCGGGTGGCGCCTCCCCCAAATTAATCGGCACGATGTCCGGGATGCGGTCGCCGAGGGGCTTCGGCAATATCGCCAACCCCATGCCTTGGCGGCAGAACTCCGCTTGCAGCAGGCGGCTGTTGCTGCGCATCGCGATCTGAGCTGTGGGGAGGACCCGCTTCAGCCATAGCGCGTCCGGCATCTCCGCAAACGCCGTGTCCATCGTGATCAGGCGCAGGCCCGCGCCCCCACCGGTCAAAGTGATGACGGCGTCGGACCGCGCATAGACCGCGTAGGAGCAGTGCAGCAGCCGCCGGGAGACAACCTCCGGCTCCTCGAACGCCTTGATCCGGAACGCAATGTCGGCCTCGCGTCGCGGCAGGCTGTACAGGCGGGCATCGCTCAGCAGCTCGACGCAGACCTTCGGATGACGCTCGCTGAACTCCGCCAGAACGGGCGCCAGCATGTAGGTGCCGAACCAGTCGGAAGACGAGAGTCGCAGCATGCCTTCGAGCTGCGCATCGGAGCCGGCGAGCCGACGTTGGAAGGCGAGCGCCTCCTCCTCCATCCGCTCGGCGTGTTCGAGGAGAGCGTTGCCCTCGTCGGTCATGATGAAGCCGTCGGCGGTCCGCTGGAACAGCGCATGGCCGACCGCGGTTTCCAGCGCCCGCAGCCGCCGTCCCATGGTTGGCTGGGTCTGACCGAGGCTCCGCGCGGCCGCGCCGAGCGTACCCGCGCGGGCGATTGCGAGAAATATCCTGAGATCGCTCCACTCCATTCGACACCCAAACAAAACTGCATGAATTTCGTGCAACATTATTGATGTCCATGCAGAAGAGAAAGCGCAATGGTCAGGAATGGCCTTCCAGGAGAGAGCATCATGACCAAGACGATGAAAGCCGCGATCCTCGAAACGTACGGCGCGCCGTTCCGAATCTCCGATGTCCCAGTGCCGGCGCCCGGCCCTGGTGAGGTTTTGGTGCGCATCGCCGCCAGCAGCGTCAATCCGCTCGATACGAAGATCCACGC
Organism: Bradyrhizobium sp.; assembly: GCA_028290305.1. Next base: position 14,301 of record JAQGKC010000464.1, on the reverse strand, counting down.
CGGCGCGGCGGAGCATGCCCGCCATTCGTTGCCGGCGATACTCGGAATTGACCTTGCCGGCACCGTCGAAGCGGTGGGTTCCGCCGTGACCGACTTCCGGCCCGGTGATGAAGTTTACGGTATGGCTGGCGGCGTCGGCGGACTGCAAGGCACGCTCGCGGAATATGCCGCGGTTGACGCGGATCTTCTGGCGATGAAGCCGGCAAATCTATCGATGCAGGCGGCGGCGGCGCTACCCTCCGTTGTCATCACCGCCTGGGAGGGTCTGGTCGATCGCATGAGGGTTGGCGCGGGCGAAACCGTCCTGGTCCAGGGTGGTGCTGGCGGCGTAGGCCATGTGGCGGTCCAACTCGCACGCTCCTACGGAGCGGAAGTTTTCGCGACCGGATCTGCGCATAGCCGCGCCATCATCGAGAGCCTGGGCGCGATCTTCATCGACCGGACCGAACCTGTCTGGGATTATGTGCAGCGCCTGACGGGCGGGCGCGGTTTCGACCGCGTCTATGACACCGTAGGCGGCGCCGCCCTCGATGCATCCTTCCAGGCCGTGCGGCGCTTTGGGCATGTGGTGAGCTGCCTCGGCTGGGGGACCCATGCGCTGGCGCCGCTTTCCTTCAAGGAAGCGACCTATTCCGGCGTGTTCACCTTGCCGCCGCTGCTGTCCGGCGAGGGGCGCCCCCATCATCGCGAGGTTCTCGATCAGGCGAGGCATTTGGTCGAATCCGGACGGCTGGCCCCGGTTCTAGACGAGCGGCGCTTCACCCTGAGCACCATGTGCGACGCCTACCGCACCATCAGGGCAGGGGCGGCCAGGGGCAAGCTGGTGGTCGACATCACCGCCTCAGGCAACTAGCGGGCCGCACCGGTGCGGTGCTTTACCACGCCAGTGTAAGGGGCGCGGCCCGCGTGGTCGTTGCGAATCTCCTCGAACATCATCGTGGCCCATTCGCAAGACCTTGCCGTGAGACTCGTATGAAAGCACCGCTGCCGCCCTCCTACTCTTCTTGCCTGCCAGCCTCTTTCATTCGCGAATGTCACCTGTTGGCACTTTTCGGACCTTACGCGATGTCCGAGTGGAGTCCGCAATGCGCAGCAAAGCGGACATCCGTCAACGCTGTGGATTATGAGTTCACGTCCCAATTCGATAGACTGCATTTCGAATCGGACTCTTAAGCCAGTGTCCATTCCTCGGCGCTGGCGCCGGCGAGCGCCCGGACCCGTGCCTCGTCGGCGGCGAGTTCGCGGGCCGGTCCGGAATAGACGACGATCCCGTCATCCAGCACATAGGCGTTGTCGGCAATCTCCAGGCTCATCCGCGCATTCTGTTCGACCAGCAGAACGGAGATGCCCTCGGCCTTCATCTGCTGGACGATGCGAAACACCTCGCGCACGATCAGCGGCGCCAGTCCTTGCGAGGGCTCGTCGAGAATCAGGAGTTTTGGATTGAGCAGCAACGCACGCGCGATCGACAGCATCTCCTGTTCGCCGCCGGAAAGCTGACGGCCGCGGTTGAGCTTGCGCTCCTCCAGGCGAGGGAACAGCTGATAAATCCGCGCGATGGTCCACGGGCCACCGCGTTCGAGCGGAACCTTGAGGTTCTCCTCGACGCTGAGATTGGCAAAGATGCGCCGGCCTTCCGGCACATAGCCCACCCCTTGGGCTGCGATGCGGAAAGTCGGCCAATGCGTGGTGTCCTCGCCGAAGATCGTGATCTTGCCTTCGCGCGCCGGCGTCAGACCCATCAGGCTTCGCAGCGTCGTGCTCTTCCCTGCGCCATTGCGCCCAAGCAGCGCGGTGATCTTGCCCTCGGCAACTTCAATGCTGACGCCATGCAGGATATGGCTCTTGCCGTAATAGGTGTGGAGGCCTTCGGCTGTCAGTGCTGCGGTCATGCGGCGTTGCCCAGATAGGCGGCCTGAACGGTCTCGTTGGCGGCGATCTCCTGCGGCGTGCCCTGCGCCAGCATCCGGCCCTGGTCGAGCACGCAGATGCGGTCGGCGAGATGAAATACCACGCGCATATCGTGCTCGATCAGCACGATGGTGTAGTTGCTGTCGCGGTGCAGCCGGCGGATCAGTTGGGTGATCTGGTAGGTTTCCTGGTCGCCCATGCCGGCTGTGGGCTCGTCGAGCAGCAGCAGATGCGGCTGCAATGCCAGCGCCATCGCGATCTCGGCGGCGCGCTGATCGCCGTGGGCGAGTTCACCGACCAGCCTGTCCGTCTTTGTTTCCAGCGAGACCAGTTTGAGTGTCTCATCGACGCGCTGATAGATCTTTGCCTGTTCCGAACGGTTGATCCAGGGCCGCAATCGGTATCCGCCGGCCACTTCCGCGGCGATGCGGACGTTTTCGAAGACGGTGAGTTCGGGAAAAATCTCGGTAATCTGAAAAGTCCTGGCCATGCCGAGCGTGACGCGTTCATGCGTGGAAAGTCTGGTGATGTTGCGGCCGTCGAATGTGATGGCGCCGGAGGTCGGCGGAAAGAATCCGCTGATCAGGTTGAAGAAGGTCGTCTTGCCGGCGCCGTTCGGCCCGATGATCGCGCACATTTCTCCCTTCGCCACATTCAACGATACGTCGCGCACAGCGACGAGATTGCCGAATCTCTTGGTGACATTCTGGATTTCGAGGACGTTCATGCCTTGCTCCGTTGAATGAAGCCAAGCAGCCCGCGCGGGAAGAACAGCACCACCAGGACGAATAGCAGGCCTACGAACGACATCCAGTTGACGGTGATGCTCGACAGATAATCCTGCAGCACCACGAACACGGCGGCGCCGAGCAGCGGCCCCCAAAAGCTTCGCATCCCGCCCATCACAGCCATCATGACGAAATCGCCGGACTGGCTGTAATGCAGGCCTCTCGGATCGGCGAAGTTGTTGACGAGCGCATAGAGCGCACCGGCAAATCCCATGAAGAAGCAGGACAGGGTGAACGCGATCCAGATATGCCGCTCGACGGGAATGCCGAGGAAGCGGGAGCGGCGCTCATTTTCGCGGATCGCAATCATGGTGCGGCCGAACGGCGAGCGTAAAATAAATCCCATGGCGCCGACGACAAGAGCAAAGCAGAACAGCACGAAGAAATAGAAGTTGTTGGCGCTTGAGAGAATGTCGAGCTTGAACAGGCCGAAGTCGATCGGTTGACGCGAAAATCCGCGCAAGCCGTCGTCACCGCCGGTCAATGAACTCCACTGAAAGGCGATGTAGTAAAAAACCTGGCCGAAAGCGATCGTCACCATGGCGAAATAGACGCCGCGCCGTCGCACGATCAGCGTGCCGAGGATACCGCCGCAGAGACCGCCCAGCAGCATTCCTGAGACGAGGGCAAGCGGCGTGCTGAGCGCCAGGTACTTCAGTGTCAGCCCGGCGCCGTAGGCGCCAAGGCCGAAATAGGCGGCGTGACCGAAAGACAGCACGCCGGTAAATCCCAGCAGGAAATTCAGCGACATCGCCGCGAGCCCCAGCACCAGGACGCGGGTGGCGAGCGCGGTATAACCCCCGAGCGGCGCCATCCAATAGGGTGCGAGCAGCAAAATGCTCCAGATCGCCGCGAGGACGATCAGCTTGCGAGTTTGTTCGGCGCTCAACTCATCATTCCTTCTTCGCCGAACAATCCGCGCGGGCGTATCAAAAGGACCACCGCCATCATGACGTAGATCACCGCCTCGCTGGCGGCCGGGAGAAACACCGCGGTTAGTCCCGACGCCACCCCGATCAGCAGGCCACCCATCAGCGTTCCCGGCAGGCTGCCGATCCCGCCGACGATGATGGCAATGAAGCTCGGCATCAAAAGACCGGTCCCCATGGTCGGTTCAAGGCCCAATTGTCCGGCTGCGAGAACGCCGCTGAGACCAGCCAGAAAAATACCGACCGCGAAATTAAGCGAGCGCAGCATCTGCACATTGATGCCGAGCGCCGCGACGGTCTCGAGATCCAGCGTGCCGGCACGAATGCGAATGCCCAGGCGGGTATAGCGCAGCAGCACGAACAGCAGCGTCACGGCAATCATCACCACGGCGACCATGAACAGGCGATATCCCGTGATGAAAAACAAATCATTGCTCAGGGGCTGCGCCAGAAATGCCGGAATGGTCACCGGCTTGCCCTGCGGGCCCCAGATGAAGCGGGTGCCATCCTCGATCATGAACGCCAGGCCGAAGGTGAGCAGCAGGCTGTAGAGCGGATCGCGTCCATAGAGCGGCCGGATCAACACGCGTTCGACCGCGAGCCCGATAATGGCGGTCAATGGCGGCGCCAGCAGCAGCGCGCCCCAGAAGCCGATATAGGGCGTGATCGTATAGGCGATGTAACCGCCGATGACGAGAAATCCGCCATGGGCAAAATTGATGACGTTGCTCAGATTGAGAATGAGGGAAAGACCGAGCGCCATCAGCACGTAGAACGCGCCGATGATGAGCCCGTTGGTGACGTTAAACAGAAGCAGTTGCGTCATAAATCACCGGGTCAGAAAAACATGCAGATGATCCGGGAGGTATCAGCTCCCGGATCAAGGAAATAACGGCGGTCACGTTACGCCGGCCACTGAATGGTACAGCCGGTCTCGCTGACAGCAGGTGCAGTCTTGTCGCCCGGAATGACTTCGTCCACCCGGTACAGATCTTCCGGGTCGTCCTTGCCCTTTGACTGTGCCTCGCCGACGAAGGCGGAGGTCATCAATTGATGGTCGCCCTTGCGGTAGTAGCATTTGTTCGGCTGCAGCTTGACGTCATCCGGCAGCTCGAAATTCTCCAGCGCTGCTGCGAGCTTGACCGCGTCGATGTTTTTTTCCTGGTTGGCGATCAGGGCAAAGCTCATCGCCGAGACATAGCCGAACCAATGACGTGCGGTCGGCACATTGCCATTGTTGACCTTGCGAACATCGGCGACGAACTTGTCGACGCCGGGAACGCCCGGCTGCTTCCAATACCATTCGAACATCCAGACGCCGATGCGGGCTTCCGGCGGCAGCGCGGCCAGCGATTCCAGCTCCTGTTGCGTTCCCGCGACGTGGATCTGTTTGTTGAGGCCGAACTGCACCACCTGCTTGAGGCAGTTGATCATGTCGGAGCCCTGCACCAGCAGGATCATCACGTCCGGATTGGCCGCCCGCGCCTTGATCAGATAGGCGGAGAAATCCGTGGTGCCCAGAGGCGTGAGCTCATTGCCGGTGACGGTGCCGCCGAGCTTTTTCAAATCGTCGGTGCAGGCGTCATAAAGCGTGTGGCCGAAGGCGTAGTCGGGTGTGATGAAGTGCCACTTCTTGCCGTACTTGGTGTACAGCACGTTCGATACGGAATTGGCTTCCATCCGCGTGGTGTTGCAGACGCGGAACACATTCCACTTGCAATCCTTGCCGGTAATCGAGTCGGTGTGACCGCCGGAAACGATGTGCAGGATTTTCTTTTCGGCGGTGACCTGGGCGATCGCGGCGGCGACGCCCGAATTGACGTCGCCGATCATGAAGTTGACGCCATCGCGCTCGATCAGCTTGCGCGCTTTTTGCACGCCGGTGCCGACGTCATTGGCGGAATCTTCCACCAGCAATTCGACCTGACGTCCGAGAATGCCGCCTTTGGCGTTGATCTGCTCGACGGCGAGCTTGGCTCCCATCACCTCGTTGCCGGCCGGCGCGGCGTAGACGCCGGTAAGCGGATCGACCATGCCCATCCGGATTGCCGTCTCGCCTCGTGCCTGGATGATGAAGGGCGATGCCACCTGGAAGGCGCCCAGCGCGGCGGCGCCCGTGATGAGTGTGCGGCGATCGAACTTCGCGCCGAAAGTCTGCGATGTCATGGAAATCTCCCTGGGTGAGTTTCTTTTTGGGTATTCATGGCGCCCGATGCGTTGAGGCACCGGGCGTCATGTCCGTATCTTGGCCGTATCGTTCTTGTGTCAGGCCGGCCACTGTATCTTGCAGCCGGTTTCTCCGGCCGGTCCGGCGGCTTTCTCACCGGGCACGGGATTTTTCACGGTGAACATATTGTCCGGATCGCCCTGGGGCGGGTGCGCCTCGCCGACAAACACGGTGCTCATCAGTTCGTGGTCGCCAGCACGATATTCCGGTGCCCCGGGCTGCAGCGCGATCTCCGGCGGCAGCTTGAATCCCGAAAGCGCATGCGCCAGCCGCGGGGCGTCGAGCGTTTTTTCCTGGTTCGCAATCAGCGCCAGCGTCTGCACCGATGCATAGCCGAACCAGTTGCGCGCGGTGGCCGCGACGCCGGTTATTTTCTTGATCGAGGCATTGAATTCCGCGACATGCGGTACGCCCGGCTGGTCCCACCACCATTCCATGGTCCACCATCCGACGCGCGCGCCATCGGGCACGGCACGGATGCTCTCGAGTTCGAACAAGGTGCCGCCGACGGCCATCTGCTTGTCCAGGCCGAACTGGACGAACTGCTTCAGGCTCGAGACCTGATCGCCGCCACCCATGACATTGATGAGCACCTGCGGACCGTAGGCCTTGGCCTGGATCAGGTACGCCGAATAATCCGGCGTTCCCAGCGGGACGAGCGAGGCAGCGGAAGTGCCGCCCGCGGCTTTCAGGAGCTTTTCAAAGCCCGCCTGGACCGAGTGGCCATAGGCATAGTCGGGCGTCAGGAAGTACCACTTCTTGCCGAATTTCTCCATCAGCGTGCTCGCGATGGCGTTGGCATCCATGGTGGTGGAATTACAGACCCGGAACACGTTCCATGAGCAGTTCGCACCGGTGATCGGATCGGTGTGGCCGCCCGAGACGATATGAAGCACCTTCTTTTCGCTGGTGACTTGCGCCATCGCGATCGCGATACCGGAATTCACGTCGCCGATGATGAAACTCACCTGATCGCGTTCGATCAGCTTGCGCGTCTTCTGCACGCCGGTGCCGACATCGTTTGCCGAGTCTTCAATGAGAAGCTCGACGGGCCGGCCCAGAATGCCGCCCTTCTTGTTGATTTCTTCGGCGGCAAATTTCGCTCCCACCACCTCACCCTGTGCAATCGCAGCATAAACACCCGTCAGCGGATCGACCATTCCGATCCTGACGGGGGTTTCGCCGCGGGCCTTGAGGATGAAGGGGGAAGAGAACTGCGCGGCAGCAATAGCGGCGCTGGATCTTAAAATAGTCCGCCGATCGACCGACAAGGATCGTCGCGAAATACCCATGCTGTCCTCCCAGACAAAGGTTATGTGTCTTTGGCCGGCATTCTTCGATGCCTTGCTAGGAGTCAGCCTAACGCGTCCGGATTGGCTTTGCCAATCATCAACCCGGGAAGGTCCTGCGACCTTCGGCCTACAGCGGTACCTGGATTGAATACGGCGCCGCCACATGATGCGGCGTTCGTGTTTCAACGCGAAATAAACCAGACTCCGCGACACAACCAAAGCATGACACGTCGGCGGCGCGCCAGTCCCGCCGGGAGACGATTCAAGAAATTCCGGGTCCCGGTTGACGGCGTCGCGTCAACGCTCCGGCCAACTTCCTGGAGGGGCAAGGCGTTTCCCATAGCGCTGATAGGTCACTGTATGCTGATAGGTCACTGTATAATGTCAGCCTCCGATGGAAGCAGTCCATCCTACCGCGGTCTCCGCCACCACCGGCTGAACCCGCAGCGCGCTGCCCGCGCCGGCAGTGGCAGCGCGCCGTCCCGCCCCTGCAAAACACGTAAAGGTCAAGGCTATGGAACCAGTCAGGGGCGGCTGCGATTAATATGCAGTTCCTTTGCGTGGAGATGCCAATGCCTACGAATGGCTCGTCGCCAGGCACGGTGCCATATGGCGCGGATCAGACCGTCTACCTTGTAATAGATCGTTTCGGAGCGAGCGGCTCCGTTGTCCGCGAAATCAAAATTGAGCGGGACGACCTCGAAACCATCATCGGCGAACTGATGTCGGGGCAATTTAACGACCCGGTCGGCGTCATTGCCTTCAACACGCTCGAGCATTGGTCCGACGACATATCGGCGGATGTCGCTACCGAAATCCAAACGCGCTGCGACATTGATCGGGAGCCGGTACCCGAGCATGTGAAGGATTTTGTCGAGCGCCGAGCTGGACCACCGCGACTCATACGTCGAACGGCCTGATCCTGCGGCCTCGGACGCCGCCCTTTTGCGCCGCGACAGTACGGCGTTAACCTTTTCTTAACTATGTGGAGCCAGGTTCGCATTGTCCGGTTCGGACAGGGCTGCACTCTAAATTCATCAAAAACTTGTTTCGACCGGTACTTTTTATCGTTCATCCTTGGGCGACGGGCGATGCCCGCGGGGGCTCACGGAGTAACGGCGTGTCCAAACGTGAGGTCCTGGTCGAACCTAATTTGTTTTTGGCATTCCTGATGATGATTGGTGGCGCTTTGGCCACCGGCGTTCCGATCGCGCTGGTGATCATTTGGGTTTGCTCCTGACGAGCCGCGTCGCCGCCCTCGCATCGGGTCGATGAGGCCAAGTCTGCGGGATCATGCACTCATGAGCCGGCGCTTTGGCGCGCCGTCTCAGCCACCAACGGCTGAACGCGGAGCGCGCCGCGCAGGCCCAAAGCCGTGCCGAGCAGGATTCCTGCGACCGCGACAAAGGACGCCAGCGCCAGCGTCGACAGACCAGTCAGACCTTGTCCGACCGAGCAGCCATAGGCCATCGCACCACCCGCGCCCATCAGCGCAGCGCCTCCGGCCGAACGCAGCATGTGACGCGGCGAGGCGTAGCTCTCCAAATGAAAGCGCCCGGTGACAAGCGCGGTGACGAAGCTGCCGGCGAACACGCCGACGACGGTGGCGATGCCGAAATTCGATGTCAGTCCGGTCGACAGCATCGCATATTGCAGCGTGTCGGCGATCGGGGCGATGAAGGTCAGCGAGGTGACCGGCACCGGATTGAAATCGTCGGCGCCGAGAGTGCCGGTCACGAACCATCCGGCGGCGACCAGAAACCCGATTGCCGCTCCCGCCATGACCTGGCCCGGCGAGCGGCGGAACGGCGCATGCGTGAAAGCAAAGATCGCGAGCGCCGCGGCCATCGCCAAGGCCGGCAGCATGCGCGCGGCGGCGCCGTGGAGCCCGACCCCCGAGAGCAGCGCGGGCAGCGACCTCACCGTCGCCGTCGTTTGCGACATCTGCAACAGCACGACCCGTGTCGGCGCGATCAATCCCTTCAGCGTCAACTGCGCAAAAATGCCGAGCACCATCACCACGACAAGAGATCGCAGATTGCCGCGGCCGAGCAGCACCAGCGCGCGCGAGCCGCAGCCGTTCGACATCACCATGCCGTAGCCGAACAGCAGCCCGCCGAAAAACATCAGCGGCGCGGAAAATGTCGGCTGCAGGTAAATGGACCTGCCGAGATCGACGAGTTCAAACGTGGCCAGGCACTGCGAGGCCACGATCCCGGTGCCCATCGCCAGCGCATAGGTGCGGACCAGGCGACCGTCACCGTCCGCCCACCAGCCGCGCAGGCTCGACATCAGGCAGAAGCCGCTCACGAGCCCGATCGCGCCATAGATCAGCCCGATGACGAACGCGGCTAGGATGACGATGGTGGCCGGATCCATATTAGGTTTCCTCGGAGAACACCGTCATTGCGAGCGACAGCGGAAGCAATCCAGGGCAACGCGCTCGACCCTGGATTGCTTCGTCGCTTCGCTCCTCGCAATGACGGAAGGGGATGAGTGACTAAGCGACCGCCGGCCGCAGGATGACGCGATCACGCGACGAGCCGGCAACTGCGACAAATGCGCGTTTGGCGTCTTCCAGCGGATAGATCGCCGACGGATTGATCGAAAACGGCTTCAAGTGCCCGCTCGCGAAACCTGCTCCGAGCTCGCGCAGCACCGCGCCGGTGGCGCTCGACGACAGTGCCAGCGTGTCGACGCCGACATAGGTGTGCTGGCCGCGATAGAACTCCAGGATATTGAACTGCACGATACGGTCGACGGCGGCGATCAGGATCTGGCGGCCGCGCAACGCCAGCGATTGATGCGCGGCCTGGAAATAAGGGTCGCCGACGGTGTTGAACACGATGTCGGCGCCGTGGCCGCCGGTCAGTTCGCGGACGCGCGGGGCGACGTCCATTGACGACGCATCGATCACCGCGATGTCCGAATTGGCATGCCCCCCATAAGGCTCGGTCTTGCGCACCACGCCGATGACCCGCGCGCCGTGCCAGCTCGCGATCTGCGCCGCCGCCTGCCCGACCTTGCCGTTGACGCCCATCACCAGAACGGTCTCGCCCGGCTTCGGCAGTCCGGCGCGGCGAAACCCTTCCATCGCGGTGACGAAGGGGACGCCGATCCCGGCAGCCTCTTCCCACGAGATCGCCGCCGGCTTGTCCACCACGGCGTCGGCTTCGACCGCCAGATGCGTGGCGTGCGTGCCGTCGCGGCGGATGCCGAGATCGCCGGATGAGCCGAATACCTCGCGCCCGATCGTCTCTTGCGGCCCATCGATCACCACGCCCGCATAATCACGGCCCGGCGTGCGCGGAAATACCGCATAGGGCATCAGCCCCGTCGCGGCCTTGACGTCCGATGGATTGACCGCCGCCGCCCTGACCTCGATGAGCACCTCATTGTCCGCGCGCGACAGCGTTCGACGCTCGACGTCAGGCGCCAGCGAAGCGACGTCCTCGGCCTTGGCATTCAGCCGCACGCAGCGCGCGTCGGCATCGACGGGAGAATTGGCAGATCGAGCAGCCGGCATCACGGGTCACTTAGGCTTTGGATGATGTGAAGCCCGGATCGTTGACACCATCCTTGCTTCGCCTCATGACTAACGCAACGAACGCACAGTTCAAGGGGCTTGTTCCGGCAGGCCCGGCACGGAGGAGAACGCCTTGGATCCGTCTCGACGCGGGAGGAGGCCTTATTGAGCGCCAAACCGCCAGTTTCGGCCGACGAGTTCGCCCGCGCCTGCGCGGAGGCGATGTGGAAGGACGACGACGCGAGCCAGGGGCTCGGCATGGAGATCGTCGAGATCAAACCGGGCCAGGCAACGCTCGAGATGACGATCCAGCCGCACATGGTCAACGGCCAGCGCATCGCGCATGGCGGCTTCATCTTCACGCTGGCCGATTCCGCCTTCGCCTTTGCCTGCAACACCCACAACGAGCGCACGGTGGCCGCGCAAGGCCACATCAGCTTCATCCGCCCGGGCAAGCTCGGCGACCGCCTGGTCGCGACCGCCCGTGAAGTCTCACGCAGCGGCCGATCCGGAATTTACGACGTGCGCGTCACCGCTGAAGACATGGTGGTCGCCGAGTTTCGCGGCCATTCCCGCACGATCGGCGGCACTTGGCTGCCCGAGAAGGACACGAAATAACTCAAGGGGACACAAGCAATGGCTTCGACGAACCCTCGACCCAAAGCAAGCAGTTACAGCCCCGAGATGGACGACATCGAGCGCGCCTCGCGCGACGAGATCATGGCGCTGCAAATCAAGCGCCTCGCCTGGTCGCTGTCCCATGCCTACGACAACGTCGCGCACTACAGAGAAGCCTTCGACAAGGCCGGCGTTCATCCCTCCGACATCAAGACGCTCGCCGACCTTTCGAAATTTCCGTTCACCAAGAAAACCGACCTGCGCGACAACTATCCCTTCAACATGTTCGCTGTTGCCCGCGAGAAACTGGTGCGCGTGCACGCCTCGTCAGGCACCACCGGCAAGCCGATCGTGGTCGGCTACACCAGAGCCGACATCGCGACATGGTCGAACGTGATGGCGCGCTCGATCCGCGCGGCCGGCGGCCGCAGCGGCATGATCATCCACAACGCCTATGGCTATGGCCTGTTTACCGGCGGCTTAGGCGTGCATTACGGCGCCGAGCAGCTCGGTTGCACCGTGGTGCCGATCTCCGGCGGCATGACCGAGCGGCAGGTGCAGCTCATCAACGATTTCAGGCCCGATATCATCACGGTGACGCCGAGCTACATGCTGGCGATCCTGGACGAATTCAAGCGCCAGGGGCTCGACCCGCGCAAATCCTCGTTGAAGTTCGGCATCTTCGGCGCCGAGCCCTGGACCAACGCGATGCGCGCCGAGATCGAGCAGACCTTCGACATGGACGCGACCGACATCTATGGCTTGTCCGAGGTGATCGGCCCCGGCGTCGCGCAGGAGTGCGTCGAGAGCAAGGACGGCCTGCACGTCTGGGAGGATCATTTCTATCCCGAGGTGATCGATCCCGACACCGGCGCGGTGCTGCCCGATGGCGAGATGGGCGAGCTGGTGTTCACCTCGCTGACCAAGGAAGCCTTTCCGGTGATCCGCTATCGCACCCGCGATTTGACGCGGTTGTTGCCGGGCACGGCGCGGCCCGGCATGCGGCGGATGGAAAAGGTCACCGGGCGCTCCGACGACATGATCATCCTGCGCGGCGTCAACCTGTTCCCAACCCAGATCGAGGAGATCCTGCTCGCCACCGACTGGTGCGGCGGCCACTTCATTCTCGAACTGACGCGCGAGGGCCGCATGGATAAGCTGACGATCCATGCCGAAGCGCGGCGAGAGAGCTGGGACGGCCGCGGTCTTGACGATCACGCCGAGCGGATCAGCCTGCACATCAAGAACACCATCGGCATCACCGCGCCGGTCAGGATTGTCGCGCCCGACACGTTGGAGCGCTCGCTCGGCAAGGCCAAGCGCGTGCATGATAAGAGACCGAAGGAGTAGCCTGCTCCGTCATTCCGGGGCGGCGCGTAGCGTCGAGCCCGGAATCCATTGAACCACATGCGCGGTGGCGAGATGGATTTCCGGGCTCGACGCTGCGCGCGCCCCGGAATGACGACGAAGCATTCACACATGGTCGTAGTCCACCACCACCTTGTCCGAGACCGGCTTCGCCTGACACGTCAGAATGAACCCCGCCTTCAGCTCCCAGGGCTCCAGCGAATAGTTCACCTCCATCCCGGCCTTTCCCTCGACCAGCTTGGCGCGGCAGGTCGAGCACATGCCGCCCTTGCAGGCGAAGGGCAGATCGACGCCGGCGCGCAATGCCGCATCGAGGATGGCCTCGCCGTCGGCAACCGGAACCTCGCGCCGCTTGCCGTCGATGATCAATGCGGCGAACGCCTTCGGCGGCGCCGACGGCGGCACCACCATTTTGGGGCGCGGCTTGCCGCCGAGGCCTGAGACGAAGCGCTCGACGTGAATACGGTCCTCGGCGAGGCCGATGTCGCGGCAGGTCGCCTCGATCTCATCGCTCATCCCGGTCGGGCCGCAGATGAAGACGTGGTCGACGGTTTGCGCCGGCACCAGCGAACGCAACAGCACCCTCACCTTTTCGCCGTCGAGCCGGCCGTGCAGGATCGGGATGTCCTGCTCTTCGCCGGAGATGACGTGAAATACCGAGAGCCGCTCGATGAAGCGATCCTTCAATTCCTCCAGCGCCTCGCGGAACAGCATGCCTTCAGTCGTGCGGTTGCCGTAGAACAGGAAGAACCGGCTGCTCGGCTCGCGCGCCAGCACGCCCTTCACGAGCGACAGGATCGGCGTGATGCCGGAACCGGCGGCGAAACCGACATAGGTGCGCGCCTGATCGGTTACCGGGACCGCGCCGAAGCGACCGGTCGGCGTCATGACATCAAGCTCGTCGCCGCGCTTCAATTCGTCGGCGGCCCAAGTCGAGAACGCGCCGCCATCGACCTTCTTCACCGCGATCCGCACTTCGCCATCGTCCGGACCGGAGCAGATCGAATAGGACCGGCGCACTTCCTCGCCGTCCATGGTCGTGCGCAGGGTGAGATATTGTCCGGGAGTGAAATGGTAGTCGTCGGCGAGATCCTTCGGGATCGCAAAGGCCACCGACACCGCGTCCGCGGTTTCACGGCGCAGGTCGGCGACGGCGAGGCGATGGAAGCGCGGCGTGTGAGACATCATCAACTCTCCGCCGTCATTGCGAGAAGCGATGCGACGAAGCAATCCAGGGCGTCATGCGCGGCCCTGGATTGCTTCGCTTCGCTTGCAACGACGGCTTCTCTTTGGCAGCGAACATAGGCGACAATCAATGACACTTGAAATAATCGAAGGGTTCGCGGCAGCTCTTGCAGCGCCATAGCGCCTTGCAGGAGGTCGAGCCGAACTCCGACAGCAATTCGGTCTCGCCTGAACCGCATTGCGGGCATTGAACCTGCTGCACGCCGAACAACGCGCGGCGCGGGCTTGCGGGCAAAGGCGGCGCGATGCCGTAGTCCCTGAGCTTGCGGCGGCCGTCCTCGCTCATCCAGTCGGTGGTCCAGGCCGGCGACAGCACGGTTCGCACCTGCGCGTCGTGAAAGCCGGCGCGCTCCAGCGCCACCGCGATGTCGAACGCGATCGCGCTCATGGCGGGGCA
>JAQGKC010000436.1 GCA_028290305.1 Bradyrhizobium sp. | reverse complement strand
TGCCGTCGATGCGGATCATCGCCGGCATGTAGGTCACCGTGATATGCTCATGCCGGCTCATGACGTCGGCGATGGCGCGCGCCTCGACGCTGTCATTCATCGTCACACCGCATTGATGCGATACCGTCTCTTCGAACTTGATGTCCTTCATCGATTTGAAGATGTTGTCTTCGTGCAGCATGTCGCTCTCCTTGAGGAACTGGGGGTATTCGGCGTCGGGCTCGTTATGATGCGAGATTGGCCGGAACGGTCAGGCCAAGCTCCCTGGCAATGCCCTTGATGCGGTTCTTGGCGTGGCCCAAGGCGTCGGCAAAGGTCGCAACCTTGACCCGCGGCTGCGACCAGATCGGCTGCAGGTGGTTGGCCGCGTCCAGCGCGAGATCGGCGTGCTTGGCGAGCCACTTGTTGAACAACGCGATATTCTGAGCGCCGAAGGTCGGATCGGTCCCGAGTATGGCGAACAGCTCGACCGTGTTGGCGAGATTGCGCTCGTAATCCGCTTCCGCCGCGGAGACCACGGTCGGCGTGATGAAGTCGCCTTGCGCCGACGCCGCCTGCATTAGGAACCCTGAGCGGAACAGCTCGCCGACCAGCGGCTCGAACACCACATTGGTCGCGAAATATTGCTCCAGATAATCGTTCGAGCCCATCACCTGCTCGATCGACTTGCGCACGCCCTGCCAGATCGGATCCTCCAGCCAGTGCTTCTTGCCGGCGGCGATGTCGAAGCCCGGCAGGTCGAGACCGATCTCAGAGAGATAGAGCGTGATGTCCTGGGCGAAGCGCAGCTTGTAGGACGAGTTGGTCAGGATCGCGTTGTTGACCATCTGCGTGTAGCCGTAGCGCTGCGCCTGCATGGTCGAGGTGCCGAGACCGAATTCGGCATGCTTGTAGGCGCCGAGATGGTTCTGCAGGATCTTTATCCAGGCGGGATCGAAGCGCGCCGGCGCGCCGGATTTCCGGCCGTTCTCGATGGTGTTCTGAATCATGCCGCAGATCGTCGACTGCCGCTGGTAATGGGTTCGCTCCCACTCCTGGTCGACCGCACGGAATTTGTGCCAGTTAGAGCTCTTCGCCGCAGTCCAGTCCTTGGAATAGGTCGGCGTTCCGTCGGGGAACGAGATGATCCAGTCCTGCAGCAGATAGCGTTCCGGATCGGGCTGAACGTCGACCGTCATGTCTTCGTAGTGGGTCGCCTTGCGGCCCTTGGGCTCGAAGTAGTTGTACTTGCGGCTGTCGGAGCCTGGAAATATCGCGGCTCCCGCGGCTCCGGATTTGACGGCCACCGGTGTCGCGGCGGTTCTGCTGGCTTGTACACTCATGACAACCTCCCTGTTTCGTGTTTTCGTTGCGACGAAATCTCCACCGCCGTCATCGCACCGCCGGCGTAAATTTATCGAAATAGATGTGGTCGGGCTCCACGCCGTTGATCTGCAGGATCGGTAGCACGGCGTCGATCATCGGCGTCGGACCGCAGGCGTAGGCGTCGACCGGACCGGTCAGCTTTTCATCGCGCAGATAGCGCGATACGACGTCATGAACGAAGCCGGTTTCGCCGTCCCAATTGTCGCCGGCGGCGGCATGCGACAGCGCCGGCACGAATTTGAAATCCTCGAGCTGCGTCCCGATCGCGGACAATTCGTCGAGGTAGAACAGGTCCGCGCGGGTCCGCGCGCCGTAGAAGAACCGTACCGGCCGCTGTTCCCCGCTCTCGATATGATCCGCCAGGATCGACCAGAGCGGCGACATGCCCGAGCCGCCGCCGATCAGCAGCATCGGACCCGGCCTCTCCTCGCGCCGGAAGCAGGTGCCGTAAGGCCCCTTGGCGATCACGACGTCGCCTGCGGCGAGCCCGCCGTCGAGCTGCGATGAAAACGCGCCGTTCCGGTATGTCTTGATGATGAAGCGAAGATGATTGCCGTCGCTCGGTGCGTTCGCCATCGAAAACGCACGGGTGATGCCGCCATCCCCGACCGTCAAATCCACATACTGTCCGGCCCAGAATTTCATCGGCCGCTCGATTTCGATCTCGAGCAGCCGGATGTCCGACGTCAGCGCGGTGATCGCCACGACGCGCCCGGGAAACGCCTTGACCGCGATCGAGCGGCTGAGCAGGTCCTCGTCATAGTTCAGCAGCTCGAAAGTGACGTCGCTATAGGCATGCGTTCGACACAACAGCACGTGGCCGGTCTCGCTCTCATAATCCGGAAGGGCGAAGGTCGAGTATTTCAACAGCTCGATATCGCCATCGACGAGCTTCGACTTGCAGCTTCCGCACTGGCCTTCCTTGCAGCCGTGCATGAGCGAGATGCCCTGCCGAAACGCGGCGTTGAGCACGGTCTCGCCTTCCTCGACTTCCATCTCGATGCCCACAGGCTCGAATCGAACCTTGTGAACTTGCGCGTCCGTCATCTTGTCGATCCTGCTGCAGAGACACGTGAAGAGTTTCCCGGAACGAGAGATGTCCGGCGGTGGAAGGGAGCCGCCAAGGCGGCTCCCTTCGGCTCGCGTCGTCAGTGGCAAGGATTGATCTTAAAGCCCTTGCGATAGTCCGCGATTGCGACCTCGCGCTCGATCGGCGAGAGCGCCCGGAACCCGCGCAGCGGGCTGCCAAGCTGGTGTCCGCGCACGTGATCGAGCGTCCACATGTCCTTGGCATCAAAGCGCAGATGCGGCTGGGCAATCAGCGTCTTGCCGTCCGGACGGACGAAGCCGAGGTCCTTGATCGCATCGGCGACATCCCAGCCGTGATAGCAGTCCTCCCACTCACGGCGACCGCTGAAGCGGCCCATTGCCGGCGTGGCGCGGCCTTCAAACTCGGCGGCGAAAGCCACCTTGTGGGTCCAGCGGCAGCCTTCCGAACAATAGGTGTAAAGCTTGCCGTCGACTTCGTCGCAGACGAAGTCTTCCCGGATCAGGCAGGGCACCATGCAGCTCCAGCACCGATGCGGATAGACATAGCCGACCTCGCTGTTGAACAGGATGTTGGTCTCGCCGGGAACGCTCAGCTTGGCATGCCACTTCCAGAAATCGCCGAATTCGGCGTACCAGCCCGGATATTTATGCTCGAACCACTCGAAGTCCTTTTCGGTCTGCGCCTCGATCCGCCAGAAGTTCACCGACCAGCCGACCGTGAAGAACTGCGCGGTCTTGTGCACGTAGTTCTTCTTGACGATGCGGTCCCAGGCGGCGGCGACATCGTCATGGTGGATCTTGATACCGTATTTTTCGAGCGGCAGCATGTAGGTGCGATAATAGTCTTCGTAGATCCAGCGATGCCAGAGTTCGGCGTATGACTCCTTGTTCTTGTCGCGGTTCGTCGTGCCGTATTCGATGAAGGTGCCGATCGCGGCGTCGACGATCGCGTGGTTCTGCCAGAACGCATATTTCAGGTCGCGTTCGAGCAATTGATGGTTTGACGGATCGTTGATCATCGCCATCAGCATCGAGTGGCCGTTGCCGATATGGCGAGACTCGTCCGACTGCACCGACAGGAACACGGTCGGCAACGCGTAGTCGCCGTTGCGCGCGGCTTCCGACGGCATTGCGACAAACAAGGTGTTGGTGAACGCCGTTTCGGCGACCACCGTCAGGTAGACGTTGGCGGCGGTGATGGCGTCGCCGGTCAGGAAGCCCTCGGCGAACTGGCGGCCGATCGTCGTGGCATAGCACTTGCCGAACGCGGCTTCCGTGATATCGAACCCGGCCGGATCGATATAGTTCTCCATGTACCATTTCTTGAGGTTCATCTGAATCGTCGAGTGCCGGAATTCGTCGACCATCTGCATGGTGAATCCGGTGCGAAGTTCCTCGCCCGGCGCCAGACGGCCGACCATCGCCATCGAACGCGCCGCCGAGATCTCCGGGAACGGGATGATGGCCAGGAACAGCTTCATCCACTCGACCCAGCGCGGCTCGACGTTGCGGAACATGTCGCCGCGCAGCGCCGCATCCAACGCGCCGTAGACGCGGTTGTCCTTCTCTTCCTGCATCGGGAAGTACGATCGCAGGACCTGTTTCATCGGGTCGCGCGGTGTCTTCGATATCTTGTAATCGGTCGGAAAGGTCATTGCCTCCTGCACGTAGCTTGGCGTCCAGCCAAGATCCGCGACGCGGTTGGCCGCTTCCGCGATGCTGATGCCCTTCTGAGACGTGATCTTGTTAAGCGTCAGACTTGCAGACATTTACTTCTCCTTTGAACGTTGCTTCGTCATATGCATTCAGATCCTGGTAGCTCGATCGAGAGAGCGATGAAGTCTCCGCCCTCGCGATTCCGTCGTTGAAATTCACGTCCACGTATCAACTTTAAGTCCGTAAAATTGACTTTGACTTCCCGAAATTCATCCCTCGGCTCAACCAGGCTTGGCGGCACCCGCCGCCTCGCCGTTTCCAATGCCGCGACTGATCAGGGGCCGGCCCTCGGCGATGAACTTCGCCGCCAGCACCAGCGTGCCGATGGCGAACTCCTTGCCGTGCCGCGCGATCATCGCTTCCGAAAGCTCCGCGACCTGAACAAAGAAGGCATCTTTCGACCTGTCTTCCTCGGTCAGCTCAGCTTGCGCGGGCGCCTGCCCTCGCCCTGGCGGCATCGCCGACATCGGCGCATTGCCTTTGCCGAGATTGATCTTGTTCATGTCGATCTTGCTCATCACGCATGTCCCGAACGTTTGTGCTCATCGTCTGATGGGCTCCTGTCAAATTCCAGCAGGGCTGCATTGAGCCACTCGCGCTCGGCGACCAGGCGCGCGTGCTCGTCCTGCAACGCGGCCAGGCGCTTCGAGGCCTGTTCCAGTTCGTCCAGCGCCTCGCGCCCACCGCCATCGCGCGCGATATCGCGCTTCGCGCATTCCAATTCGATCTCGGCGCCGCCGCGCGCACTTTCGTTCCGCAGTTGCATTTCGTTGTTGCGAATGATGCCCTCGATCAGCTTGTGCCGGGCAATCATCCGGTTCCGGGCGCGCTCCAGCTCAGCCGCTTCTTCGGCTGTGATTTGTGGGCCGCGTTCGCCGGTGCCTGTCACTCGCGCTACTCTCGTTCGATCGTCTGGACTGAAGCTGAACATCTTTCGACACGTGTCCTACGGGATCAGGACCGCGCGCCCATGGATCTTGCCGTTGTGCAGGTCGTGGAGCGCATCGTTGGCCTCGCTCAGCCTGTATTCCCGGGTGTGGAGCTGGACGAGACCGCGATCCGCGAGCGCCATCAGTTCGACGAGCTCGGCGTAAGTGCCGACGAGGTTGCCAACGATGGTCTTTTCCGTCGTGATCATGTCGATGGTCGGCAGATCGATCTTGCCGCCGTAGCCGACGATGTAATAGGAGCCGCCATTCGCGGTCATCGCCAGGCCCTTGGCGACGGCGTCGCCCTCGCCGACGAAATCGATGACGGCCTCGGCTCCGCGCCCTCCGGTCCGCGCCAGCACGGCGTCGACTTCGCCGGAATCGGCTTTCACCAGATGGTGCGCGCCGCATGTCTTGGCGAGCTCGAGCGACTGCTCCGAGCGATCGACGACAATGATCTCCGCCGCACACAGCGCCGCGAGCACCTGAATCCCGATGTGGCCGAGTCCGCCTGCGCCGATCACCACCACGTACTCGCCGGGCAGCAGATGACGCGAGGCTTTCTTTGCGGCGCGATAGGCGGTCAACCCGGCGTCGGTGTAGGGGGCGACGTCTTTCGGCGCGAGCGACTTCGGCAACTTGATGAGAGATCGCTGGCCCGTCAGCAGGTATTGCGCATAGCCGCCATTGGAGTTGATGCCGGGAAACGAACTGTCGAGCGCGTGCATGTCGTCGCCACGCCGGCAGGCCAGGCAATGGCCACTGGTGACGAGCGGATGACAAATCACGCTGTCGCCCACCTTGATGCCTTCGACTCCGGGCCCGACGGCCTCCACCCAGCCGGCGTTTTCATGCCCCATGATATAGGGGAGCTTGACGTCGACCTTGCTGCGCCAGATGCCTTCGACGATGTGAAGATCAGTGCGGCAGACGCCGGCGCCGCCGATCCGTACGATGACGTCCATCGGGCGTGAAATCTTCGGGTCCGTCACATCCTCGTATTTGACAAACTCCTTTGCCGTCAGTCTTTCGTCAAACGCGTGCAGAACTGCGGCTTTCATCGACGTCTCCCCGGCGCAAATTTTTATTTTCGAAGTCGCGGTGCGAATTCGTGGTTTGCCAAGAAGGTCAGCAAGAGCTGTGCCATTGGACTAACAAGCTGATGTTTTTGACGTTCTCGTCAGCTCGCCAATTTCCTTCGATCCGCGGCGGAGCAATCATGATTGCAAAACTGTTCCGAGACGGAACAGTCTCGGCGGATACCGAGAGCCTTCGGAACCCCCGGAGCAAATTTGGAATTTTTCTCGATTGGATTATGATGAGAAAAACAGCCGGCAACCAACGACACCAGAACCGGCGTTGACCATGAGGAAATCGCCGAGCCACCGTTCAGGGAGGATGTGGGATGCTGCCTGCCAACCGGCGGATCGAAAATGCCTGGATGAGGCTCGAACAACAAGGTGCCCCGCCAGCCGAGCTTTTGTCGGCCGATATCTACGACAGCTGGATGCGCTGCATTTCGCACGGCCTCGACACCTTGCGCCCGCCTTCGCCGGAATTCGTCAGCCCGGCCGTCCTGCGCCAGGAACAGCAGCGCTGCTCGCTGGTGCGCGGCCTCGCGCTTGCCGAGATGCACACGCTGCATCAGCAGATCGCCGGGTCCAATTTCATGATCGCTTTTGCGACTGCCGGCGGACTGCTGCTCGATATCATATCCGACTCCAGCTTCAGCGATGCGTCGAATGCGGCCTGCATTCGCGCGGGAGCTGTCTGGACTGAGAATATCTGCGGTACCAACGGACTCGGCACGGCCGCCTATCTCAAACGGCCCATCGTTGTGCACGGACGCGAGCATTTTTTTGCGCGCTACAACAACCTGACCTGCGTGGCGGCGCCGATCTTCGCACCCGACGGGGAACTGACCGGGATATTGGATGCCTCGTCGGACTGCATGTCCCGGCAGGCTCACACCCAGGCGCTCGTCGCGATGGCGGCGACGCAGATCGAGAACGGGCTGTTCCGTGAACAGCATCGCGCGCACATCCTGATCGCCTTCCACAACCGCGGGGAATATCTGCACACGCTCAGTGCAGGCCTGCTGGCCGTCGACAATGAGGGCAAGATTCTCGCGGCCAACCGCGCGGCACGCGTCCTGCTGCACGGATTGCCGGCGTCGGCGGGCCGCCGGTTCGGAGATGTCTTTCGCGCGAGGTTCAGCGCCTTCGTGGACGAGGGGCGGCGCAAGGAGCGACAGCGTCTCGAAGACGATGTCGGCAGCCAGTTCGTCGCGACAATCGAAAATTCCCGTCAATTCCCGATGGTGCAACGGCCTCCCGCGCCAAGGCCGCCGCTCCAGAAGGAAACCCAAACCCCGGCTCCATTCATATCCGCCGATCCGACGACCGCAGGGATCGTGCGTCGGATCGAGATCGCGGCGGCGCGTAAGATGCCGATCCTGATTCGTGGCGAGACCGGCACCGGCAAGGAGCAGATGGCGCGCCACGCCCACGCGGCGAGCCGGCGTGCAGGATCCTTCATTGCCGTCAATTGCGCGGCGCTTCCCGAGAGCCTGATCGAAGCCGAGCTGTTCGGCTATTCGGAAGGCGCTTTCACCGGGGCGAGGAAAGGCGGCTCGGCGGGACTGTTCAGGGAGGCCGACGGCGGCACTCTTTTCCTCGACGAGATCGGCGACATGCCGGTGACGTTGCAGGCGGTTCTGCTGCGCTTCCTGGACGATTGGACCGTGCGGCCCGTGGGAGGCAGCAAGCGCGAGGTCGACGTCCTCCTGGTCTCGGCCACCAACGCCAATCTCGACGATTCGATCGCCAAGGGTCGGTTCAGATCCGACCTCCTGTTTCGGCTCAACACGCTCGAGGTGACGTTGCTGCCGTTGCGCGAGCGCAGCGATTTTCCCGAGATCGCGCGCCATCTGATGGAGAAGATCGATCCGGCCGTCGAACTGTCTCAAGGTGCGATCGAGCGGCTCGCTGAATTTGATTGGGATGGCAATATACGCGAGCTGCGGAACGTTCTCGCAAGGCTTTCGATGAGCGAGCGCGGACATGTGATCGACGAAGTCATCGTCGAATCGGTCGTCGGTCCGGCAGCCCGCGAGCGGCTCAAGATATCGGCTGACGACGAGGTCAAACACGACCTGCACGAGATACAGCGCGCGCATGTGCTGAGCGCATATGCGGAAACCGGCAACAACATCAGCAAGACCGCGCGCCGGCTCGGCGTCTCACGCAATACGGTCTACCGGGCCCTTCGCGGCCGCCAGATCTGACAAAGGACAATGAGGATTTCGCCGAAAGGCGGGTCTGTCCTTCACGTCAGGCGTCGCAAGACGCGTCACCTGATCCGTCATCACGTTCAATGGGAGACGCACCGTGTTCGAACCGGAAAATAGTCTCGAAGCCCTGATGCAGGCCGCTGGAAGGGATCCGGCTGTGGCCTCCACATTCTACCGGACCCTGCTCGACACCGAACTCTACATCCTAACGCCTGAGGTCCCCCTGAAACCGGGCCGGCGTCGCTCGCTGAAATCCGAGGAAAGGATCAACGTCGCCTCGGTCGAATTCCAAGGCATGACATGGCTTCCCGCTTTCACGTCGAAGAAGCGCATATCCGACTATGTGAAGGAGCCGGAAACCTGTCTCGGCGCCGCGGCCCGCAACCTGTTCGAGATGCTGCCCAACGCGAATTTCTGGCTCAATCCGCTGTCCGAATGCCAGAAGCCGCTGCCCGCCACCGAGATCGCGCTCCTGATGAGCGGCCGGATTTTTGAGACACTGCAGCAAGGAAAGAATGCCGCAGCGACGTCAAAAAACTGAGCCCGAGCGGGACTTTTGCACCAAGGGCGGAGCCGATATCGCACGCCCCCGCCCAATGAGAGAGAACTTGGCGAGAAGCTTTGGTCCCCAGGAGGACGTCTCAGCGAATCAATCGTTGCCTCCCGCCAGACCCGTAACGAACTCCACTATGGTTCGTAGTGCGGAATTCATGCCCGAAGATCGAATTAGCCGACGGGCGCATGGTCAGTGCGTCGATAAATTGCTCAAAGAGCGTGTGAAAAACTCTTGAGGTAAGTTTGACGACGTGATTCAAACGCTGGTTGTGGATCCAAGCGACCTACGGCAGGATAGCCAAGACCGGGCGGAAAACGAAGTGCCATCCGACGGACTTCTCCGGCGAGGAATGATGCCGGGCGCAGCGACCGCGGTACTTATTGGTGGCACCCTATGGTCATGTCGCAGCAAGCGATCGAAGCGCCTGCAGATGGTGAGGACCTGCCGCATAGCGTTGCCGGCGCGCTGATCACCTTCGGCCTGATCGGAGCGACGCTGCTTGTCGTCGGGCGCAAGAACTATCCAGACCTTCATATCATTCTGGATACCAGCATGTCCCTGCTGTCGGGCGCACTGGCTTTGCTGCTCTGGGATATGGGAACCCGCATCGAGCGCCCGTTCGCACGATGGATCGCCATCGGCTTCGCGGCAACGGCCGTGCTGGAATTCCTGCATGTGATCGTTACCGTGGAGTGGTCTGGCTTCCTCGCCCCCATCGCGGCTGCGAGGGGCTTCTTGCGGCCCGCGACTTGGCCTCCGGCGGCACACGTGCTTCCGGTCGCTGTTGGCGGCGCGATATGGCTGATGCGTCGTGGCAGCACCGGCGTCCTCGGGTTCGTTCTGGTGATCACCGTTTTGAGCGCTGGGCTGCTTGCGGTCTTTGAGTGGCTGCCAACCTATATGCCGGCAGATATCCTGGGCATCACGCGCCCGGCCCTGATACTGGCGCCGGTGCTCTGGGCGATCGTCGGTCTGGTCTGCTGGAAGCTGCCCGCTGTGGACCGTCTGCTGAAGCCGTTGTCGCTGACTGCCGCGGCGCTGTGTCTCGCCGATACAGCGATGCTTTACTCGCAAGCCCCCCATGACGGGGTGGCGATGGTGGCGCATCTCGGCACGGGGATCGGCTACTTCGTCCTGCTTCTGGCCGTTATGAAGATGGCCTCACTGGATATGATAGAACGCATCCGGGCCGAGGCCAACCTGGCACGGCTGAACACGGACCTGGAACGGCGCGTGCTGGCGCGAACCAGCGAACTTCAATCCGCGAATGAGACCTTGCAAGGTGAAATCGCCGTGCGCCGGCAGGCCGAACATAAGGCAGAAGCGCAGTTGGAGCGATTGAACTTGCTCCACCAAATTACGCGCGCAATCGGAGAGCGCCAGGATCTCAACAGCATCTTTCAGGTCGTCGTTCGCTGTCTGGAGGACCAGTTGCCGGTCGATTTCGCTTGCCTGTGCCTCTATGATCGAATCGATCATTCCCTGACCGTCGCCCGCGTCGGACTCCACAGTGGCGCACTGGCCCTGGAACTCGCAATGCCGGAGCGGGCGAGTGTGGATATCGATGAAAACGGCCTGTCGCAATGCGTGGCCGGAAAGCTCGTCTATGAGTCAGATATCAGCCGTGTCGATTTTCCGTTTCCGCGCCGGCTCGCCCGCGGCGGCCTGCGGTCGCTGGTGGCCGCGCCGTTGCAGGTGGAAAGCCAGGTTTTCGGCGTCGTCCTGGCGGCCCGTTTTCAGCCACAGGGATTCAGCAGTGGGGAATGCGAGTTCCTTAGGCAACTCAGCGAGCACGTCGCCTTAGCCACGCATCAAGCGCAACTCTACGGGGCCCTGCAACAGGCCTATGATGATTTGCGCCGAACCCAACAGGCCGTGATGCAGCAGGAACGGTTGCGGGCACTGGGCCAGATGGCAAGCGGCATCGCTCATGACATCAACAACGCCCTGTCGCCGGTCGCGCTCTACACCGAGTCGCTGCTGGAAAAGGAGCCCAGCCTCAGCGCTCGTGCAAGGGAATACCTCGAGACCATTCAACGCGCCGTGGAAGATGTCGCACATACGGTTGCGCGGATGAAGGATTTCTACCGCCAGCGCGAACCGCAATTGACGGTCACGACCGTGCGCCTGAACGAACTGGTCCAACAGGTCATCGACCTCACCCGTGCGCGCTGGAGCGACATGCCGCAGCAGCAAGGGACCGTGATCGATGTGCGCTCAGAGTTGATGGCCGAGTTGCCGTCCATCATGGGGGCCGAAAGCGAGATCCGTGAGGCGCTCATCAACCTGGTCTTCAATGCCGTGGACGCTCTACCTGCCGATGGTGCGATAACGTTGCGGACGACATCCGTCCGCGCCGCGACCGGTTCGCAAAATCGTTACGTCCGAGTTGAGGTTGTCGATAACGGCGTAGGCATGGACGAGGAGACGCGCCTGCGTTGCCTGGAGCCTTTCTTCACCACCAAGGGCGAACGCGGCACCGGGCTGGGCTTGGCGATGGTGTATGGCGTCGCTCAACGACACGGAGCCGAAGTCGAAATCGAGAGTGCGGTCGGCGAAGGAACCCTTGTCCGTCTGAGCTTCCCCGCCGCTACCGCAGTCGCGCTCACTCCCGATCAGCCGAAAATCGGACCCGTGGTTCCGCAACGACTGCGCCTGCTTGTCGTGGACGACGATCCGCTGTTGCTCAAGTCGCTGCGCGACATACTGGAATCGGACGGGCATGTCGTGGTTACAGCAAACGATGGTCGCGCGGGCATCGACGCGTTCCACGCCGCAGAGACCCGCGGCAATGGCTTTGCCGCGGTTATCACCGATCTGGGAATGCCATACATGGACGGGCGCAAGGTTGCGACCGCCATCAAGGCTGCGTCGCCGTCAACGCCGGTGATCCTGCTGACCGGCTGGGGGCAGCGGCTGCTGTCCGAAGACGACGTACCGGCCCACGTAGACCGGGTCCTCAGCAAGCCGCCCAAACTTCGTGAGCTTCGAGAGGCCTTGGTTCAACACTGTGGACATGCCATACGCTGAACCGTTCGCGATGAAACAATAAGAATAAGGGAGGCCTACGTGGCCGACACACCCGCTCCTCGCATACTGATCGTTGATGACGAAGCACCCCAAATGCAGGCGCTGTGCAACACGCTTGGCGATCATGGATACGAGACCCACGGGTTCCGTGACGGAGCCACTGCGCTGGAAGCCCTTGGGAACGCCAGGTTTGATCTGCTGCTTGCCGACCTCATGATGCCGGGGATGGACGGCATTGCCCTGCTTCGGGCGGCAAAGCAGCTCGATCAGGACCTTGTCGGCATTATCATGACCGGCGAGGGCACCATTACCTCAGCCGTAGAGGCGATGAAGACCGGTGCGCTCGATTACATTCTAAAGCCGTTCAAGCTGAGTGTGATCCTGCCGGTTCTGGCGCGTGCGCTGGCGGTGCGGGATTTGCGCATTGCAAATGCGAAGTTGGAGCGAAGCATTCTTGAACGCACGGCCGAACTGGAAGCCGCAAACAAGGAGCTCGAGGCGTTCGCTTATTCGGTTTCGCATGATCTGCGTTCGCCGTTGCTCGTCATTACCGGTTCTGCGGAAATGCTGATCGACGACCATGCGAGGCACATGCCGGCCGACGCGCAGCAGATTGTCCGCAACATCATCATGGGGTCGGAGCGAATGACCCAGATCATCAGCGACCTCCTCCGCCTGTCGCGTCTCGGCCGCCAAGCGCTCGCCAAATCTTCCGTAGATGTCGCAACGCTGGTCCGTGACGTGCTGGCCGAGTTACAGAGAGAACAAGGCGGACGGCGCATCGACATACGTATCGGCGATCTTCCAGACTGCATCGGCGACCCCGCCCTGCTAAAGCAAGTCTTCACCAATCTGCTTTCCAACGCCTTCAAGTTCACACGAGGCAAGGACAATCCGGTCATCGAAATCATCTGCCAGCACCAGGCCAATGAAAAGATCTATTGCGTGCGGGACAACGGCGCCGGGTTTGATATGGAGCAAGCCAAAGAACTCTTCGGTGCCTTCCAGCGATTCCACAGCGCCCAAGAGTTCGAAGGGACCGGCGTCGGATTGTCGATTGTCCACCGCATCATCCAGCGCCACTGCGGACGTGTATGGGCGGAAGCGGAGCCAGACAAAGGCGCCCGCTTCTATTTCAGCCTTCCGAACTGACCGGAGCGGCATGGAAAGGATAATCGGGCTCGTACTCCACCGCCTCTCCTCCAGGTGCTTCCGGATTTTCCCGCTCGGCAACACCCGCTACCCGCAGGATCTGATCGATCGCGTGCCGTCGACGTGTCGAGGAAACTTCACTCGCACGAGCTTTTTTGCTTAGCTGGCCCGAAACTTAATGGGAGGCTCGGCTATGGCGCGGCCGGCTTCACGGTTTCTTCGTCGGATCGTCGGCGGGGTTCTCACAGATCGTGGGATTCCGGAAGTCACGGAAGAACGCAAACACACCTCCGTCAGCGGACGCGCGATGACGACGCTTGTCTTCGATTCGAATGCTCGGGGACATGGGCCCTCTTACAAGGCAGATCTCAGTCTCCGCGCGCTGCGGTATCGGTCCTGACGCGGCTGACGTCCTTTGCCTCGATCGGGGACGCAGCCCCACCCCAGGAATTCCTGATATAATTGAGCACGTCGGCGACTTGGTTGTCGTTCAGTTGCCAATTGTAGGACGGCATACCAGGTGACGTCGGCTCCCGGGCGGTCGCCACGCTCCGGGCGCCACGCAAGACAACCCGTATTGCTGTTGTCGGATCATTTGCCCTGACACCCCCATCGGCGAGGGCAGGGAAGAGATTTGGAATTCCCTTGCCTTCGAGCCCATGGCATGCAGAGCACTGGTCGCGATAGATCGCACCACCAGCCGCCATCGCCGCGGAACTGACAGGCAATGGCTTTTCGGATTCCGCTTTCCCCGGCAGCGATTTTAGATAGGTTGAGATCGCCCTTGTATCCTCGTCTGTTAGATGGGACGTCGATAGAGATACTGCTTCGCCCATTGGCCCCGTTGCGGCCGTGATCCGATTGTGGCCGGTCTTCAGATACGTGGCGATATCTTCAACGGTCCAATTCCCCAATCCGACGCGCCTATCGTTTGTGATATCGGGCGCGTACCATCCCTGCAGATAGGATCCCTGTAGGTATTGATCGGATTTGTCGCCACCAAGAAATGTCTTGGGCGTGTGGCAAGCGCCACAATGCACAGGCCCGTCGACGAGATAGGCGCCTCGATTCCATTCTGCAGATTTGGAGTGATCACGCTGAAATTCAGCCTGGTTGAAGTAGAGCGCGTTCCAAACACGCAAACCGAAGCGGATGTTGAACGGAAACGACAGGCTGGTGGCCGGCACGTCGTTTCGGACCGGCTCGATGCTGCTGAGAAAGGCGCGTATCGCCAGCACGTCGTCGCGCGAGAGCTTGGCAAAGGCGGTGTATGGCATCGCCGGATAGAGGAGCACTCCATCCCGTCTGACACCCCTTCTGACGGCGGCGTCGAAAGCGTCGTCACTCCAGGCGCCAATGCCTGTTTCGAGATCCGGCGTGATGTTGGACGCGATGATGTTGCCGAATGGCGTTTCGATCGCCCGGCCGCCTGCGAAAGGCTTGCCTCCCGGCACCGTGTGACAGCTCACGCAATCGGACGCGGCCGCGAGGTAGCCGCCGCGTTCAATCCGAGTGAACTCCTGCAGGTCCGACGCGCCGGCGCAAGCGGACGAGACGATGGCCGTGGAAAGTACAATCGCAGACAGGAAGACGGGCGCGCGGGAGTTATGCATCGATCAGCCTCCCCGGGCTCTTGAGATAACGGCCGCGAATCGCGGCTGCTGCCCAGTAGGCCAGCGCGCCCACCGTCAGGGTGGGATTGTAGCCGTGGTTCTGTGGGAAAGCGCTTGCGCCGAGCACGAACAGGTTCGGAACGTCCCAGCTTTGCAGGTATCTGTTCAGCACGCTGGTCTTGGGATCGCCCCCCATGACCGCGCCGCCGTTGAGATGCGTCGTCTGATACGTCGTTATGTCGTAAGGCCCGGTGCGATACTGCACGGCGAGCTTCTCGGCCCCCATCGCCTTGACGATCTCCGCAAACTTGTCCGTCAGAAACTTGTTTTGTTTGATCTCATTCTCCTTGAGATCCATCGTGATCCGCATCAGCGGACGCCCGAAGCGGTCGGTGTAGGTGGGATCCAGATCGAGATAGACATCTCGATATGAATAAAAGCTCCCATGCACGCCGGTGCCGGGCTTCACCGTGCTCAGATAGTTGTCCTTGACCGCCTTCTTCCAATCCGCTCCCCACTTGGGCGTACCTGGTGGCACGAGCGTACTTTCGATCGGCCTGGCTCCGGTCTGAACCTGACCCATATAGCCGCCCCCGACAAAGCCAAGAGATCCGTGATCGAAATTGTCGCCGTTGAATTCGTCGATGCACATCCCGATAGAACCCGATCCAATGAACGGATTGAAATTGAACTTCTTATTGTCGAAGAATCCGTTCACGGTCGAGACCGTCTGATGCGTGTAGTTGCGTCCGACCACGCCCGTATTGGCGACCGGGTCGTATGGTTTTCCGATTTTGGAATGCAAGAGTAGCTGCACATTGAACAGTGCAAACGCCGACAGAATAACGAGGTCGGCCTGCTGCTCCCATTCCTCTCCGCTGGAGTCGACGAACGTCACGCCCGTCGCCCGCGTTCCGGATCGGTCGAGATTGATCCTGATCACCTCGGAATTGTCGCGCGCCGTGAAGTTCGGCTTCCGGATCAGGTAAGGGATCAGCGTCGTTTGCGGACTGGCCTTGGAATAGTTGCTACAGCCGAACCACTCGCAGAAGCCGCAATAGGTGCACGGCCCGAGGCGCAAGCCGAGGGGATTCGTATAGGCTTGAGAGAGGTTTCCGGATGGTTGCGGGAACGGCTTGTAACCCAGTTCGCGCGCGGCCTTGCCGAACAGCGTGTGGCTGAAAGGCTGGGCTTGCGGCGGCGTCGGATAGGGCCGCGAGCGCGGCCCTTCGAATGGATTGCCGCCCTCCAGTATCTTGCCTTTGAGGTTTCCCGCTTGCCCCGATGTTCCGCAGAGATGTTCGAAGTGATCGTAAAACGGCTCGAGCTCGTCGTAGGTGATGCCCCAGTCCTGAATGGTCATATCCGCGGGCAGAAACGACGCGCCATAGCGCTCGGTGAGATGTGTCTTCAACACGAAGTCCGACGGAAGGAAGCGCCACATCTCGGCGTTCCAATGCGTGCCGCCACCGCCAACGCCGTTAGGCGGCATGAAAGCTCCCCAACTTCGTATCGGCAGAGCCGTTTGGCTCATGGTGTTTCGGAACGTGAAGGTGAGCTGGTCGGGTCTCAGGAAAAGCTCATGACGAACGCGATAGCGCAACTCGTCCTGCATGTAGGTCGGTGGAAAGTCCGTAGGCGCATCCCGCCACGGACCGCGTTCTATCGCGATGACGTCGAGCCCCTCATCGGTCAACTCATTGGCCATGATGGCGCCGGTCCAACCGAAGCCAATGATCACAACATCCTTTTTCGGGAGTCTGCGCGGCATCTCTCACCTCGTCCATTGAGCACTGCCCGTGATACCGACGGGCGGTAACGGGAAGCGTTCGTTGTGCCGGCTGACCCAATCCAGGTAATTGTAGCGCGCGCCGGGATAGCCGATCATTTTCCACGCGACCATGTCGCGGTTGCCGCCGTAAACGGGATCCGCGAAGAATCCCATCTGCACATCCTTGACGGCCTGCTCGAAGAACGACTTGCCATCGACGCCTTCCAGCTTGAACTCGCTCCTCTCCAGTCCCTTCAGGACGTCATCCTTGTCGGCGGCCGACAAGTCCGTAAAAGGCTTCCCGCCGTACTTCGCCTTGCAGGCAGAGTCGAGTGCAGCAAGCCCTTCGCGATATTCTTGCGCTGGCCCCTTCTCCGATTGGTGCCCCTGGCTTTTCGCGCCGATCTGGAAGGGAGGGCGGACGTAGAGACCCTCCTGCCTGCCGTAGGGTCCTGCCAGTTGCCGGTCGACGAACACGGCGCAACCTGCGTCCTTGCCGCCGGGCGTCTCCGGATCAGGCGGGATGATGCAATCGGCCAGCGCTTCCATCGCCCGTCCTTCGTCGCCGGTGAAAAACTCCCACGGCCCGAGTGTCACTCTCGAAGGTGGACTTCCTGCATTCGGCGTCCACGGCAGTTGTCCGGCAATGGTAGCAGCGCGCACGCGCGTAGCGCTGAAGAGCAACATCGCAGTGCCGGCAAGAAGCTCCCTGCGCCGAAGGAGCAGTTCGGTTGAGCCCGACGATTTCATCTCCGTCCCTCTTCGATCCAACGCACGAAGTTCGTTTCGAACCGGAATACCGCTGGCATTTTCTGCCGGTCGGATACATCTCACCTAGACGTTCTAGCTTCGGACAAACTATCGATGGAAGTGAAATCCCTGCGAGCTGTGCATGAATAACATTCATCTGGCCAATTCCTTCAGACAAGACGATACCTTCGGACAAGACGATCCCTTCGGAGATGACCTCATGAAGAAACCTCTGCTCGCCATCGCAACATCCTGCGTGTCATTGTTCCTTTCCGCGGGGGCACATGCGACCTCCGTTTACGACGGACCCTGGAGTCTCGCCTTTGAAACGCGGCGTGGCCCTTGCGATCCGACCTATGAGTTTTCTGTCAACGTCCGCAACGGCGTCATAACTCACCCCAATCTGGTGACATTCAGGGGCCACGTGTCGAGATCTGGCGCCGTTCAAGCTTCTGTGACCGTTCACGAGAAGCACGCATCTGGGTCTGGTCGGCTGACGGGCTCCTCAGGTCGTGGAACCTGGAGCGGTCGCTCGGGAAGTGCACGCTGTTCGGGATATTGGACTGCCCAACGCAACTATTGAGTTCCCCAACGCTGAACGTCTCGACATTGTTGCTTTCGAGACGAACCGTTGAGCTCCGAGCTGGCGGCACGCTTTGCCGGCCGCTCGTTTTGCGCCTGCGATGTGATTATTGGCGTGGCCTTAAGGAACCGGCTGCCGCATGCAGTCGACGCCTCGCAGGCCGTTAAACGACAACTTCCAATGTGCTTGCCGCGATGGAAGCTCGTTGAAGTCGCTTCTCAAGCTGCGGCATGCGTGATCAGCAATCGTCCGTAACGACTTTTGCGCGAACTGACCCGCAAGCCGGAGAACACCTGTCGGCCGATCTCTGTTTGCCGCGGATCCGTACATTTCTTCAGCGACATCATCGGTACGAGCGCGAGGATTTGAACGCGGGGCTTCGATGGTTCGGCATGACGCCTCCCGAATGTCCGGAAGTACACGTTCAGCAAGAACGCGAAGAGCTTAAGACGACCGGAACTATGCAGGCCCGCGAAAAAGAGTTCTTCGGGAAAGACGGCAGCCGGGTGCCTTGATCGGCGCAGCGGCATTCAACGGACAACCGAATCAAGGCGTCGCTCATATTCTCGATTTGAGAGAGCAAGCGAAGCGATGAGCGCATTTGAGAGACCGAGAGAATTGCTGATCACCACCTGACCCGGCAGTTCATGCCGAGCCAGAGTTTCCGACCCACGATCGTAGATTCGGCGGGATCGTCGCACGAATAGGCTGAAGCTACGCGCCCCAGCGCAGGG
>JAQGKC010000252.1 GCA_028290305.1 Bradyrhizobium sp. | reverse complement strand
ACGATTGTATTGACCACCGTACCGTCGATGACCTGTCGGCTGCATTGAAGCGGGCATGTCCTGACGGAATCGACGTTTACTTTGAGAATGTTGGCGGGGACCTTCAACTGGCGGTGTTTCCTCTAATGAACACTTTCGGTCGGATGATCATGTGCGGCATGGTGGCCGAGTATAACGATACGGTACCTCGACCAGGGCATTCGCGCCTGCCAGATTCTAACACATGTGCGCCCGGACTAAATCCCTTGGAACCCTTGGCCGTTGAAATACATCGTCCCGAGATTGTTTTGAGCTCGGTCGTCACCGCGCTGGGCCGCGAATAGAAACCAGCCAATGGCCTTCCTGTAGGCGCGTGGTCCGCCTTCGCCCGACGCATCCATCACGCCAAGCTTCACTGCAGCCTCGGCCTCTCCACGCTTCGCTGCAACGAGATACCACTCTCTTGCTCGTCCGTAATTTAGGCGGCCAACTGAGGTGGCCTCTTTTCTAAGATCATTCGGATTGCGCGCAGTCCTTTACGTCGATCCGGGCGGCTCGTTCTCTGGTCGGCTAGTTCCGCCTTTCTGAGTTTTCGCGGAGCTGATCCAATTCTTGCAGTCGAGCCGCAAGATTTAATTGGCCCTGCGGGGCCGGGGCTGGGCGACGTCGAGGCCGTTCAGGCGACCCTAGCCGAATGACCGAGCGATATGAGAAAGCATCTTCATCGCTGCTCGCGTGTACCGGGCGCTATTAAAATGCTCATCCGCAAAATTCAATGTGAGGAGAGCAAAAACGGCGGCCATTGTGGCTCTCATAGCAGCGTCTCCGCGACAAGCCGGATTCGAAAAACGGGCTTTTTGGATTCGTCCAAAAGCTCCGTCTGCCATTCCGCATTTTGTTTCAGCTTGCGAGAAATGCTGCCGACCAAATCGCCACAAACGCCGGTCAACTCTTTCCATGCAGCATCGCGGTCGGATAGCTCGCTGCCATGATCGGCAGCGCCCGAATATCTGCCATTTCGGATACTAAAAAAATAAATAAATCGGCATGGCGAAAACCGATGCGTTTGAAGCCCGCTCCAAGGCCTGTGAATCAGCGAATTCGCACGATTCTGATGCCCAAAGCCAAGATAGATCAATCCGGGGATTTACGGGGAATCGGATCGGTTCTGAAATGAAAGATTGCCAACCGAGGCGGCCTTACTCCGTTTGCTCGGGGTGAAGCGCGGCCTTCTGGGCCTTCATCTGCTCTATCAATTCTTTGATCCCATCAAGTGTAGGTTGATCAGCGATCCTGGACGCCAGGCGCGCGTAATGCTCGATCTTGCTGTCGAGTTCCACACACTTGTCACACATTTCCAGTTCCGCATTAACACGAGCTTGCAGTCAACATTGGCGGCTGCTGTTAAGACGGCTAACCAATGGCGTTTCCAAGAAGTTGGACAACAACGTCGCGGTCGCGCTGTACGGCGCGCATTACAATCTCTGCCGGGTTCAATGAGGCCCGGCACGACGCCAGCGAAGGCGCACGCGACTGGGCAAGTCGTGCAGAAATTCTAAGGTAGTATCGGCATTCCGCTTGCCGACGCGCCAGCCGATGATTGCTTTCACATAAACACGATAATGAGTCCCATTCCAACCAGGGTGTATAAGCCAGTAACCATTACGCAGAGATAAACATCGGCTATGACACTTTCGGGCGGAAGCTTGATCTGTCTGCCGGCCACTGCACCTCTCCACGCGATTGTCCAACCAGATCAAGCGTGAGGTGAGGAATCGTTCCGGCCCTTATGTCCAAAAGTGTACCGAGCGGATTCCGGGCCAGCAGCACTCGGCAGTTCTGCCGAGGCTCATTAGTGTTCCGTTAGCGAAACATGGGTTCCCGAAATTAAATTAGGCCAAGACACCAGGCAAAAGGACAGTCGGCAGCGGGCTTTCCCGAGCGCCTAGAGGCATCTAACAAGATTCAAATCGAGGAGATTTTTGGTTAGGCGCTCTTTGCCCCGGGCCACGCGATCACTTGGCCTGACATTACGAGCCGATCGCGCCCACTGTTTTTGGCCGTATACATTGCTCGATCCGCCGCCTCGACCAGGGATTGCATTCGGCGGGGCCTTGGGCAGGCAGGTTTGTCGCGCCGCCAAGGCTAACCGTTACCAGCTCCAAACTCGTGAAGCGCCCCGCGTACCTTTTCGCCGACCTGCTCACAACCTTCCGCGTCGGTGTTTGGTAACAGCAGAACGAACTCCTCTGCCATGAAAGTAAGGCTGGCATCGCGCATCCTCTCGGCGGCGGCGAGAGTTGAGCGCGATCCAATACACGCGATCCAATACAATTGAGAATAGCCGCGCTGATGGAAATCGAGGGCGATCAAGACGAAAACGACATTGACCGATGCTATGTGCAATTGCAGCGCCTCAGGAAGCGGGTCGAACAAGCCGAGGCAACCTCGACCAAAGCTGGCCGCTGACCCCGCTTGGGCGATGCTGGTCTCGCGTGGGACCGGCTGATGCCGAGGCGCGTGGGATTGTATTTTGCGACAGTGTAAAGGCCCCGGATAATTTTATCTCCGGGGCCTTTCGTAGTTTTTCGGTGGCAATGCGAACTACTAATGATCGTGGTCTTTCCCGCCAGCTCGGCCTTCATCCCGGTCGCCGCCGCGTCCGGAATCGTTGTCTCTGTCCCTATCTCTGCCCCCGTCTCTGTCGCCACGTCCACCTGACTGAGCAATTGCTGTTGAAGTGAGCGATGTTGACAGAAGCATTGTCATGGCCGGTGGGGTCACGATCGCGAATTTTCCGCAAGCAGCCATAAACTTCCGCCGGTCTGCATCCGGCTCAAGCGATGATAGGTTTTCTTCTGCGGCTGACATTTGAACCTTCCTGTTCCCGTATGAAATTAAAGAACAATGACCCCGATGAGTGCGATCGGGCAGGCGCGTGATGCTTAAGCTTATCCCGGCTTTGGGGGACGGCGTCTGCCACCTTCAAAACCCTGTGGGAACAAGATGGCTTGGGAGAAAAGGTTCCATTGGCCGGACCACGTTCGCCGAGTTTCCGTTTGACGACGTCCACCGCGTGGTGGGCGGCCGCTGCCGCGGCCTGATCGCCTGCGAGCTTGGCCGACCCTGAGCGCGCTGCGCGCAGCCATCAGCTCGCTCACGATGGCGGACCGCGCCGCCGACGACAAATTGGGATTGGCCAGCCGCCATAACAGGCCCCGGACGACGAAGTAGCGACCGTCCGGCGTCACGGGGTGCTTGAGGCGCCCATCAGATGAACGGCTTGCCGCCGGTAACCGCGATGGTGGTCCCAGACACATAGCTGGACAGCGGATCGGCAAGCATCACATAGGCCGTCGCGAGTTCGGCCGGCTGGCCGGGCCGCTTCATCGGGACCTGTTTCTTAACGGCGTCTTCAGGCATCGTCGACGGGATCAACGGCGTCCAGATTGGACCCGGTGCTACGGCATTGGCGCGGATGCCTTTTTCCGCGAGCATCTGCGCGAGGCCGCCGGTGAAATTCTGGATCGCGCCCTTGGTGGTCGCGTAGGCCAGAAGCATCGGATTCGGCATGTCCGAGTTTACGGACGCGGTATTGATGATGGCGCTGCCCGGCTTCATGTGTGGAACGGCGGCCTTTGTCAGGTAGAACATCGCGTGGATGTTGGTCCGGAAGGTCATTTCCCATTCCTCGTCCGAGATGTCGCTGACGTCCTTGAATGTGGCCTGATGGGCCGCGTTGTTGACCAGGATGTCGATCCCGCCGAGGTCGTCGACCGCCTTCTTGATGACTTGGCGGCAATGCCGCGCGTCCTGCAGGTCGCCAGGCGCGAGCACGGCCTTGCGGCCTTCCTTCTCCACGAGTTTCTTGACCTCGTTCGCCTCTTCGGTCTCGTTGAGATAGGCGATGAGAACGTCAGCGCCTTCCCGGGCGTATGCGATCGCGACGGCGCGGCCGACGCCGCTGTCGCCTCCGGTGATCACAGCCTTGAGCCCCTTGAGTTTGCCCGAACCCTTGTAGCTGGCCTCGCCATGATCCGGACGGGGCTGCATCGCATCTGTCGATCCCGGCATCGGTTGCTTCTGGGCAGGGAATGGCGGTTTGGGATAATCAGGGGTCATCGAAGTCTCCGTGTGTCGGAGTACCAAATGGTCCAGGACGCGCTCAGTTCCTGACTAAGCTTGAGTTCTTTGTCTATGCGGGCTTATGACGGCGCAGCCGGACGGTCCGATGAGGACAAACTCCGCGTAGTGGAGTTCTTGGAGCCGGCGCGAGCCGGATACGGGCCCGAATTTCGCCCTTTACCCGGCAACCCTAACAAGCCCGCCCTAGCTGGCGAAGCGTTGAGTGACATTAGAATCCGGTGTGATCCAGTGTCGAGACTTTGACGGCGCCTAAGTCGGCGACCACCAGCCGGCAGGTTTCGGGAAGAATGACGCTGTCGGCACGCACAATGTTCTTCGACACGGAAAATTTGGCGTGGTGGTGGATCGGATCACGCCGCCCGCCGCTTCTTCGAAGAAGCTCCGGCCCTAGACTTGCGGACCCGCTTGTTCTCGGCCGCAACAGGAGCGGTCACTCGGGCGATGCTTGCCAAGGATTCGGTCAAAACCTCGCGTTGGGCAGCAAGCCAAAACGCATCGGCTTTGCCGTCCGGACCGCCAGCTTCCATCCACATGTGATAGGCGCGCTCTCGGACCACTTGTTCCAAATCCCGCATCTGAAGCTCCAATTTTTTCAAGACAGAAATAGTGATGGCTCTCGTCGGTTAACAAAGTTCAAAGACGGCCGACCGGTTGCTCATGGCCCAGCCCGATTTGTCACGGGACGCTGTCGAACTCCCGCGCAGTGAATGAGTTATCATGCCGGTTGCCTCCCGCCTTTTCGGCTGTCGACCTGACATGACAATCGAAAGTGAGCCGGATGATGCAGATCCCGCAAGCCACTATCCGGACCAACATCCCGTTTCGCCTCGATCGACTGCCTTGGAGCCGGTTTCACTTACTGGTCGTCATCGGGCTAGGTGTCACCTGGATTCTTGACGGGCTTGAAGTCACTATCGTCGGCTCGTTGGGGCCGGCTTTGCAGAGCGCCGAGACACTCCATCTTTCCAGCGCCAACCTTGGAGCCATTGCATCCTTCTACGTGGTGGGTGCGGTGGTCGGAGCCCTCGTCTTCGGCTGGATCACGGATCGGTATGGCCGCCGTTTGGTTTTCTACGTCACCCTGGTTGTCTATCTTTCAGGCGTATTCCTCAGTGCGTTTGCTTGGGATTTCTGGAGCTTCGCGATTTTCCGGATGATCACCGGGCTCGGCATCGGTGGAGAATACGCCGCGGTTAATTCCGCGATCGATGAGCTCATTCCGGCAAAATATCGCGGTCGTGTAGACCTCGTCGTCAACGGCAGCTTCTGGTTGGGCGCAGCCGCAGGCGCGCTCGCCGTTCCGTTTCTGCTCGATCAGCGTCTGTTCGCACCGGATATCGGCTGGCGTCTCGGCTTCGGTATCGGAGCCGTTCTCGGCCTCGGCATCCTATTACTCCGCCGCTTCGTGCCGGAGAGCCCGCGGTGGCTGGTGACGCACGGCCGGAACGACCAAGCGGAGAAAACGGTCAGCGGGATTGAAAAGGAGGTCGCGAAGGCGACAGGACAGCACCCGTCGACGCCCAAGGAAAGCATCGAAGTCCATCCCAAGAAGGTCTTCGGGATTGGGTTGATCCTGTCATCGATGATCGGGAAGTATCGAAAGAGGAGCATCCTGGCACTGGTGCTGATGGTGGCCCAGTCTTTCCTTTACAACTCTGTTTTCTTCACGTTCGGCCTTGTCCTTTCGCATTTCTACAACGTCCCCAGCGAACGCGTCGGGCTCTACCTTCTTCCTCTCGCGGTCGGCAATTTTTGCGGGCCGCTACTTCTCGGATCGCTCTTCGACACGATCGGGCGCAAGGCGATGATCGCCGGAACGTTTGCCATCAGCGGCTTTTTGCTGCTGATTACCGCCTATCTTTTCGCCGCCGGTTTCTTAACGCCGGTCACGCAGACAATCGCCTGGTTTTCGATCTTCTTTTTTGCCTCGGCAGCGGCGAGTTCGGCTTATCTAACCGCCAGTGAGATCTTCCCGCTCGAGACGCGCGCCTTGGCGATCGCGTGTTTCTACGCGCTCGGCACGGCCATCGGCGGAAGCACCTCGCCCCTTCTATTTGGCTGGCTCATCGAGTCGGGATCGGCTTGGCGGGTAAGTGCCGGATACGCATTGGCTGCCGCGCTTCTCCTGATCTCAGCAGGAACGGAACTGGTGCTGGGGATCGATGCGGAAGGAAAGTCTCTCGAAAGCATCGCGGACCCGCTGTCCAGCTAATACCTACGTGTGTCCGTCTGGATGCCTAGCTTTGACGGCAGCGCTCGCGCCTTAAGGATAAAAAATGCCACCGCCCGACTTCAGCCCGGTCATTGACGCGATTAACCTTGAAAGTACCCGAGGGGCGACATCTGGCCTTCTACGCGTCACGAATAGGCGGGAACAGCAGCGGTCGCAGGCTCGGGCGCGCGCATTACACATCCCGCCCCACTCAGAGGCGCAGGCGCAAAAACACTAATGAAGGCCGACGCGCTCCCGAGCGGTCCGCACGATGAGCGCGCGCCGACTGCGCCCGTCCGCCTCCACTTCGATCTCATCCTCCTCGTTGAACCCAAGCAGTTGCTTCCCGAAGGGGGTTTCCGCCCCCACCAGTCCGTTCACCGGATCATGCCGGTCACGGCTCAACACGAAGCTCGTGGTCCTGTTATCGTCGAGGAAGCGTACGACAATGCTATCGCCGACCTTGATGCTGGTATCCGGCGTCGCGCGCGACGTCACCGGTTCGTATGTATCGTTTATGCCCCCACGATCCGCAGGGTCTTGTCTCGGCAACGCGCTGCTCGGTATAGCGCTCGGGACGACTGTCTTCCTTTGTCGGCTGTATGTATGCCGTTCGCGTCAAGCAACGCTGAAAAGGTCCGCCATGGACCCGTCGGGATCGATCATGAAGCTCGACGCCCAGCATCTCCAGAACCGCCAACTGACCCGTTCGAGCACGCGTTGCCTCGCCATGTCGTCCGCCCAGCGCTCCGGGCCGTGGTACTGGTCTCCGTCGCACTCGACCGCGAGGCGCCGGTCGCCCGCTGCCTCCACCACTAGATCAATCTTGTAACCCATCGCGCCGACCTGAGGCGTGACGCGGTATCCGCGTTCGAGCAGCCTACGAAGAACGGCGCGCTCGAAGTCGGAATCGCACAGGACGGCGACGGTCGCCTTCGGAACGCTTCCTACCTTTCATGGGATCGCGGAGGTGGCTCAGCACCTTCGCTTTCAGGTCGTCGGGCTTCAGCTCCTCCTCTCGCACCGACCGCACGCGATACATGCGATCGCGGGCGCGCGACATCGCGACGTTAAACCGCTGCTCGAAGTGGAGGGCGGTCTGCGCCTGCTTGCTTGCGGGATCGGCCACCATCGATGTCCCGCTCATTTCCCTGGAAGGTAGCGCTGTCGCCGCACGCGATCCGGTGCCGCAAGAGCGCCTCCTCGCGGAGTGCTTCGAGCAGCATGCGGTTCACCGAGGGCGGCCTGCTTCGATCCGATGAGGGAGATGACGCCGATGCTGCGCCAGCGGTCGCCATCGCCTATCCGCGGCAGCGAGGGGTTTCCGAGATCTGCAGCACCTCTGAAGGATGGTCGCTCGGGAGGTGCTTCACTTCGAGCTTAGGAACGGGGCGGTCATAATGCTCGCACCACTCGCACTCTTTGACGTGGTCTATCATAAAGCCAGGCATCGCGCTTCTGGAACGTTGTCTGTTCTGTAAATTATCTAATTAGTTTGTCCGTAATCATTGTACCGCTACATAGAAAACGCAAGCAAACGTGTTGTGTATTAGATGGCGAGAACGCGGCGGAGGTGTCAAGGGCACGTTATCGAACCTTCGCCGTTTAGCCTTATGGCAGCGGAGGTAACCGACGATCGGCTTGTAAACCGCTCACCAACGTGTATGGCTCGCGATAGAAGACGACGCTGGATCATCAGGGCTCTGCGAGATGTGAACAGCCTAAGCGGCTTACGGCGCTTAACGAATAATTTAAGGAACGATAGGACAGATGGCGCGGTTGTCCCTTGTCTAAACCACAGGAAGGACAACCCGTGAAACTTACGACAATCGTACTAGCTACAACCTTCGCACTCTCAAGCACGTTCGCACTCGCGCAAACCACTAGTGGAAGTTCCTCGACCGGAATGAGCGGTACCACAGGCGGCCCGTCAATGAACACTACGGGGAGCGTGTCTGGCATGACAGGCTCAACCGCCCCAAGTAGGGCTAGGAATGCTTCCGGGAACATGCTTATGCCCAACCGTTCGGCAAGCGGCTCAACACTAACTCCCACGGGTCCCGGCTCTGGGCTGCGCAGGTAGCAAAAAGAAAGTCCCGCGGAAATGCGGGGCTTTTTTTTGACGCACTCTTCTTCGGAACCACGTTGGAAAGGTGAAACTCCTTGGGGAGCTTCCCTCGTTATTCCAATGTGACCCGTGAGTTCGCTGATCGGGAGCCTGGCGGGAATGGCGACCCCTTAGGCGCACAGCCGATACGCAGCGCTTCTGCGGTCTTTTGGGACCAACGTATCCGGCTAGGCTGAGCCGGCACTGAAACCGAGGAAGTCGCACAAAGGAAATGGGAAGCAGACCGAGAAGCTGAGTCAAGTTGCATTGGCGTAATTGGGCACGCGCATTGCGTGCTTTTACGTCGTAGACGAACTCCGATGCCGCGCGTCGAGCGACGCGCGACACTCCTGAAGTGGACGAGTTAGGCCGTCTTTGATATATGTTTGAGGCAGGCGCGCCGTCAATCGCGATGCGCCGCGGCTTCATGGCCTCGGGAATTTCCCGAACCAGTTCGATTTTGAGCAGGCCGTTGTCGAAGGCCGCGCTCTTCGCCTGCACGTAGTCCGCCAGGCTGAACTGCCGTTTGAACTGCCGGGTTGACATGCCCCTGTACAGGAACTCGCGGTCCGCCTGTTCGGCCTTGCCGCCTTCGATGATGACGACATTCTGCTCGGCCGTGATCGAGATTTCGTTCGGAGAGAAACCCGCGACCGCCAGTGTAATCTGGTAGCGGTCTTCGGCGAGCCGTTCGATGTTGTACGGGGGATAGGAATCGTCGGTGGCACGTTGGGCCGTTTCGATGAGGTCGAACAGACGATCGAAGCCGATGGTCGACCGGGAGAGGGGTGAGAAGTCATAAGTGCGCATAGCCAAATCCTCCAATGAGCAAGATGGGTATGAGGCACCGGACACAACCGGTGCCCTTCTGATCCCGAGGCCCCAAGGGCACCGCAGGAGCCGCCTCTCCGGTGGCGCAAAATAAATTAGCAAAGCCCGATTTGATTTCAAGCGGAGGTCTAAAATTTTGGGGCGCGGATCGATCGGTGGCGGCGGCCGGCATCGGTCGATTAGAGTCTAGAGGCGATCTTCGGCTTCCTTTGGATGACCTTCGTGTCTGGGCGGCGAACGCGCGTGTAGATTTGGCGAGCAACCGCATCTCGTGCGCACGCATCGTCAGGTCTTCACAATCAAGAAGCGCAGAGGGGCACATTCGTCCCCTTGAAGATGAACGTCATCGCAGTAGATAGATACCAAGAACATTTTTTCGGAAGAGCAATGAGCAATCTAAAATCAACGTGTGATTCGGTAGCCGCTCTGTCGGCAGAATACGATCCCCTATGCTGCCCGAAGACGCTGTGGAGCACCCGGGTTGCGGAGTTGGAAACCTGGAGCGAATCATTCCGAGCGTCCGCAATATGTATCTTTTTGGTCTGCGTCGCCTGCGTGACGCCCGCGATGGCCCGCGGCGGCCATATGCATGGGATGGGTGGCTTCGGCATCCACGAGGGCCACAGAATGGGCGCCGGCGGGGGCGAGGGATTGCTGACGCCTGCCTATGTCCTGATTACTGTTTCGAAGATCACTGATGCCGAGGCTTTCAAAGCCACGATGCGCGATTTGACGGGCGCAGACACGCCTTTCGCCGGCCGCCTGGCGGCGGACATGGACCAACCGGTATCTTGGGAGGGGACAGCTCCCGAGCACGTCGTGATGATCCAGTTCGACAATCCTGATCAGGCGCAGGCGTGGAGGAACTCGGACGCATTCAAAAAGTTTGACGCGGAACTCCATCGGAGCTCGGAGTCGACTATGCAGCTCGTGCAAGGCCTAGCCGCGCCAGCCGCTCGCAGAAATGGCGGAGGCCGACGAGGTCGTGGCTTTGACCAAAAGGCGTTCGAGCCGAATGTGAAGGAGTACGATCAGATGCTTACTAAGATGCATGGTATTTGCAAGGGGTGCTAGGGCGCGCTCGTACCTCTGCCACTTTCGGCGCGTCCCGGCCAATCAGCTTGTCGGCTGGAAAGCTTGTCCAAGCCGTGAGTCGCGCGGATGGAAGCGGAA
Organism: Bradyrhizobium sp.; assembly: GCA_028290305.1. The sequence goes on along the minus strand of JAQGKC010000252.1, from coordinate 2,268 downwards.
ATGCGATTTCTGCCGAAGAGATATCGCAGGGGTAGACCCAATGATACGGCTTACCGCCGCGCCTGCCGAGCGCGACCGCCATTTTATTTTTCAATTGGCGAGTAGTTGAGGCTTCTCCAACTTCCGGGCTGTGGCGCGAACCGTTGCTCCTTCGATAGCGAGCGCGTAAACCACATCCTGTTGGCGTTGCGGAAGGTCAGACAGGTGCCGATCGATTTCCAGCATCCTGCGGTCGGCATCTTCGGCTGGCGCTTCAAGCAGTTCTGACCACTCGTCGACTGTAATATCGATGCGGTATCTGGATTCTCGCCTGAGACGCCGGACCGCATCGACAAATTTGTAACGGACAATGGCATACAGCCAAGGCAGAAAGGGGCGAGATGCATCCCATGCATGACGTTTGGTATGCAGGCCTATCAGCACTTCCTGGACAAGATCTTCGGTGTCGCCGGCGCCCAGTCCGTACTGGGCAAGACGATTCCTGATCATTTTCCGCAGTAGGTCGGCAAGCTCCTTGAGCAATCGCTCGTAAGCCGCGACGTCTCCTTGACGCTCGGCGCGCATAGCTCCGGACCAGAGATGCTCTCGCGAATTCATATCAAACAGTTCGTTGCCATTGGGCGATCGTTACAGGTGCGCAGAGACTTTTTCTGCACGAAGCCATATGTCACGAGTCCGTGACCATGTTGCGCTGCGTCCTCTTCGGTCGAACTAACGTAGGGAACGCAACGTTCCAGCAGAAAGCCAATCACGGAGTTTGATCGATGAAGAAAACGAGGATAGTTGTGGCGTTAGCTGTAGGCGCGCTCGCAGCGACGCTCAGTGGCGCGAACGCCCAGACTTCCCCGCCAATCCAGGCGCGTAACGTTGTTTTGGTGCACGGGGCGTGGGCGGACGGCTCCAGTTGGGCTGAGGTTATTCCGCGCCTTCAGGCGGCCGGCCTCAAGGTGACTGCCGTACAGAATCCGCTGTCCTCGCTGGAGGATTCCGTTGCTGCGACACGCCGCGCACTGGCGCTGCAGGATGGCCCGACCGTGCTGGTTGCCCATTCCTGGGCTGGCACCGTCATCAGCGAAGTGGGAACGGATCCGAAGGTCACATCGTTGGTTTACGTGGCCGCACGCGCTCCCGATGCGAACGAGGATTTCGTTGCCCTCTCCGGAAAGTTTCCCGTTGGCGAGGTCCGCGCCGGCATTCAGACCCATGACGGTTACACCCAACTGTCCGAAGATTCCTTCCTCAAGTATTTTGCCAACGGCGTCGACCGCAAAAAGGCGGAAGTCCTCTACGCTGAACAGGGATCTACTGCCGCATCGATTTTTTCCGGGCGAACCACTGCGGCTGCGTGGCACTCGAAGCCGTCCTGGTACGCGGTGTCCAAACTCGACAAGACGATCAATCCCGATCTGGAACGCTTTCTGGCAAAGCGCATGAACGCGAACACCGTGGAGCTGGAGGCAGGTCACCTGTCTATGGTCTCTCATCCCAAAGAGGTCGCCGATTTGATTCTCGCTGATGCGGGTCAGAAAAAATAGCGGATCTAAAGTCATCCAAGGGTGGTCCTCTTGGTTCGGTCCGCGGCTGTCCTTGGTTAGTGAAGAGGACATCGCTTATCCGTTCACGCGTCGTTGTCGATCAAAATCGGATTACGGACGGAGGCATCCAGCCGGGATTGGGTGGCCATTCGTCACCGGCGCGGGCAGCGGAATCGGATACGAACGACTCTGCCTACATCGTCGAACAGTTTGCATTTGCGATAAGGACAACTCCATGCTCACCCGCTCGCTATTCACCTTTGCTGCTCTTGCGCTTTTCGCGGTTTCCGCGACCGCTGAGGACATCCCGGCCAAACTTGCGCCTCCGCAGGCGAGCCCGCTGGTCGGCAAGTACGCCGCGAAGGGCGTCCAGATCTACGTCTGTCGCGTCAAAGGGTCCGCAAACGAATGGGGTTTCGAGGCCCCTGAGGCCGAGCTTATCGACGCGCAGGGCAGACCGTTCGCCAAGCACTATGCCGGTCCGACCTGGGAAGCTCCCGATGGCTCGAAGATCGTCGGCAAGGTTTTAGCCAACGAGCCCGCTCCGAAGGCGGGCGCGATTGCCTGGCTGCTATTGTCGACAGAATCGTCGGGATCGGGGGTACTTGCCGGCGCGCGTTTCGTCCAACGGGTCAACACCTCCGGCGGAGTCGGGCCGACCGGCGCATGTCCGACGGCCGGAACAGAGCAGCGTGTCGATTACACGGCTGACTACATCTTTTACAAGTGATTA
>JAQGKC010000404.1 GCA_028290305.1 Bradyrhizobium sp. | reverse complement strand
TTGATCGCCGTACTGATGGCTACGCCAAATTGGGCCGCTGCCTGATGGCACGACAAGTCACCTTTGGTGACAGCCCTTACTACCCGTTCTCGAAGGTCATTTGAGTACGCTCGTCCCATCCATGCTGGCCTCCTTCCCAGCCAGCATGTCGAATCAGAACAGTCCTGATTTGGGAATCCTCAATCGATTCAGGCTAGTCCCATCCCGCTCTAGAGCAACCCTTCGTCTAATCACAAAGCCGGTGGTTATGGGTCCCGGCGTTCGCCGGGATGACGATAGTATTTTCACGACGCCAGTTGTTGAACCTGCCTCACGCCTTCTCCAGCGCTCCCTGCAGATCCTCGATCAGATCGTCGCGGTGCTCGAGGCCGACCGAGAGCCGGACAAAGCCCTCGCTGATCCCAAGCTCGGCGCGGGCTTCGGGCGTCAGCCGCTGATGCGTGGTGGTTGCGGGATGGGTGACGAGGCTCTTGGCGTCGCCGAGATTGTTTGAAATCCGTGCGAGCTTCAGCGCGTTGAGACAACGGAACGTCGCCGCCTTGCCGCCCTTGACCTCGAAGCCGACAAGCGTCGATCCGGCGCGCATCTGCTTCTTCACCAATGCGGCCTGCGGATGATCGGCCCGGCCGGGATAAATCAACCGCGAGATTTTTGGATGCTGCGCCAGCACTTCCGCAATGGCAGCGGCAGTTTCGGTCTGCGCACGGACGCGGATCGCCAGCGTCTCCAGACCTTTGAGCAAGATCCAGGCGTTGAACGGCGACATTGACGGGCCGGTCTGGCGCATGAAGGTGTGGATGTGTTCAGTAATGAACGCTTCCGACGAGAGGATGATTCCGCCGAGGCAGCGGCCCTGGCCGTCAATATGCTTGGTTGCGGAATACACCACGACATCGGCGCCAAGCGCCAGCGGGCTCTGCCAGATCGGTGTCGCAAACACATTGTCGACGATCAGCCGCGCGCCGCCTTGATGCGCAATCTCGGCGATGCTTCCGATGTCGAGCACATCGAGCGTCGGATTGGTCGGGCTTTCCAGGAAACAGCTTTTTGTGTTCGGGCGCATCGCTTTACGCCACTGGTCGAGATCGAGGCCGTCGACCAGCGTGGATTGAATACCGTAGCGTGGCAGCAGATCTTCCACCACGTAACGGCACGATCCGAACATCGCCTTCGAGGCGACCACGTGGTCGCCGGCTTTCAGCGGCGCAAGAATGGCCGTCGTCACCGCGGCCATGCCGGTGGCGGTGGCGCGTGCGGCCTCCGCGCCTTCGAGTTCGATCATGCGTTGCTCGAACATCGCGATGTTGGGATTGGAAAAGCGCGAATAGAGAAAGCCGGGATCCTCGCCCTTGAACCGCGCCTCGCACTGCTCGGCGCTGTCGTAGACAAAGCCCTGCGTCAGAAACAGCGCCTCGGATGTTTCACCGAATTGCGAGCGCAGCGTGCCGGAATGGACCAGCCGGGTTTCGGGACGATACCGGGCGGTTGGTGATGGCGCCGCGTTTTTAGCCTCAGACATGTGACCTCCATCGTGACCACCCTTGAAAATGGTCACAAAAAAACCGGCCTGGAAAATTCCAACGGCCGGGATCACACGTGTCCCCGGCCTGTTTAGCGACTTATTTAACGTGGCTGCAAGCCGGCCGGCTCAAATCACCACGGGATAAGTCATGCTCTTATTCCGTCGCGCCCTTTCCGTCAAGGCGGCCATCGGATAACCGGTAAAAGACCGTATTTTCGGGGTTTGGGTGGCATCGAGGTCACCGCGAGGACCATATCGTGTCGTTCACGCTTCAACCCGATGCCAATGGCATTCTGCCCGACCGCATGATCGCGGCGATGGCCGACGCGGGCCTGATCCTGCCCGCCTATCCCTTTGTCGAAAGCCAGATCCAGCCGGCGAGCCTCGACCTGCGCCTGGGCGACATCGCCTATCGGGTGCGCGCCAGCTTCCTGCCGGGGCCGGGCGCGACGGTGGCCGAGCGCATCGATGAATTGAAGCTGCACGAGATCGATCTGACCGATGGCGCGGTGCTGGAGACCAACTGCGTCTACATCGTGCCGTTATTGGAGAGCCTCGCGCTGCCGCCCGAAATCGTCGCCGCCGCCAATCCGAAAAGCTCGACCGGGCGGCTCGACGTGTTCACCCGCGTCATTGCCGACGGCACGCGGCGGTTCGACATGATCGGCGCGGGCTACCACGGCCCGCTCTACGCCGAAATCAGCCCGAAAACATTCCCGGTGCTGCTGCGCGAGGGCTCGCGGCTTTCGCAGGTGCGTTTTCGCACCGGCGACGCCATCCTCAACGCCGATGAACTCGATGCGTTGCATGATCTGGAGCGGCTGGTCGATTGCGACGACGCCGATCTCGTCAACGGCGTGGCGCTGAGCGTCGACCTCTCAGGCGAAAACGCCGGTGGCTTCGTCGGTTACCGCGCCAAGCGCCACACCGGCGTGATCGATATCGACCGCCGCGGCGGCTATGCCGTCGATGAATTCTGGGAGGCGATATCGGCGCGGCCCGACGGCAGTCTGATTCTCGATCCCGGCGAGTTTTACATTCTGGCGTCAAAGGAAGCCGTCCAGGTGCCGCCGGATTACGCCGCGGAGATGGTGCCGTTCGATCCGCTGGTCGGTGAATTCCGCGTGCATTATGCCGGCTTCTTCGATCCAGGCTTCGGCTATGCCGGCGCGGGCGGACAGGGCTCGCGCGCCGTGCTGGAAGTGCGCTCGCGCGAAGTGCCGTTCATTCTCGAGCATGGCCAGATCGTCGGCCGGCTGGTCTACGAAAAGATGCTGGCGCGACCCGATGCGCTCTATGGCCAGCGCATCGGCTCGAACTACCAGGCGCAGGGCCTGAAGCTGAGCAAGCATTTTCGGGTCTGAGAGAGACCCGTGTCCCGGACGCGGTGCAGCGTTCTTCACGCTGGTCCGCTCACCCGGGATCCACAGAAATGCAGCAAGAGGCGGTATGGGCCCCCCGGATCGGCAGCGCACCACGCCGCAAGCGTAGCGCGCTGCGCGGCATCCGGGGCACGCTCATCTCTCAGCCGATTTAGCCTGCGGCGTCACGCGCCATACCGCGTTGCCGACATCGTCGGCCACCAGCAGCGCGCCCTGCTTGTCGATCCTGACGCCGACCGGCCTACCTTGCGCTTCGCCGTTGTCGTTGAGGAATCCGGTCAGCACCTCCTGCGGTTTTCCTGCGGGTTTGCCATTGGCGAACGGCACGAAGATCACCTTGTAGCCGGCGCGCGGTTTGCGATTCCATGAGCCGTGCTGGCCGATGAATGCGCCGCCGGACATTTCCGGCGGAAACAGATTGCCGGTGTTGAACGTCAGGCCGAGCGAAGCCGTATGCGCGCCCAGCGCGTAATCCGGCGGGATCGCCTTGGCCACCAGATCAGGCCGCTGCGGGCTGACGCGGTCGTCGACATGTTGGCCGTAATAGCTGTAGGGCCAGCCATAGAATCCGCCGTCCCTAACCGAGGTCATGTAGTCCGGCACGAGATCGTTGCCGAGTTCGTCGCGCTCGTTGACCGTCACCCACAGCGCGCCGCTCTGCGGCTGCCACGACGGTCCGTTCGGATTGCGGAGGCCTGAGGCGAACACCCGCCATGCGCCGGTGATGCGATCGACTTCGAGCACGGCCGCACGGTTGGTCTCGGCCTCAATGCCGTTTTCACCGACATTGCTGTTGGAGCCGACGGTGGCGTAAAGTTTTGATCCGTCGGGGCTGGCGGTGAGATCCTTGGTCCAGTGATGATTGATGCGGCCGGCGGGCAGATTGGCGAGTTTCACACCGGGAACGTTAATCTTGGTGTCGCCCTCATGGTACGGAAATTTCATGATCGCATCGGAATTGGCGACATAGAAATCATTGCCGACCAGCACCATGCCGAATGGCGAATTCAGCCCTTCGATAAAGACACTCCTGGTCTCGGCGGCGCCGTCGCCATCGGCGTCGCGCATCAGCGTAATGCGGTTTGCGCTCGGTGTGCCGGCACCAGCACGGCCCATGACCATTTTCGTGATCCAGCCCTTGATGCCCCTGGAATCATCGGGCTTCGGCGGCGCGTTGCTTTCGGCCACCAGCACGTCGCCGTTCGGCAATACATAGACCGTGCGCGGATGGTCCAGCCCGGTTGCGAAAGCGTTTACCGCCATGCCGTTGGCGGCAACCGGTTTGCCGCCGGCGGCCCATCCGGCGGCCGTGGCGATATTGACCGTCGGTATCCACGATTTCTGCGGGGCCGGCAGCGTGGGTGAGGAGCCGTAACTCTGTTCGGCGGTGACGGTATCTTGCGGGTCCTTGCATGCTGTCAACGGAAGCGCCAACACGCCGATAGACATTGTCAGAAGTATATTTTTGGCCAGAAGTATATTTTTGCGCATGGTTGGTTTCCCAAATGTCGCCTTTACAATGCGGCAAGCCGGCGTTCGTTCAAGACGTTTGCCGTGAATTACGCGCGAGAACGACAAGCGCGAGCATGGGAGCAAAAATGACCGGAGGACAAGACCATGCGCAGCAGGCACAATGGCGCAAATGGCGCAGCGTCGCCGACCTCTACCACGCCTATTTCCGGCCTCATTCTCACCGTCGTGACGCGGCGCGGCACCGCTGACGCCGCCGAATTCGTATTCCGGGTGTTTCGCCGCCAGCAGCAGGAGCGTTTCCTGCCCGGCCTGGAAAAACTCGGCCTCAGCCATCTGCCGCCGGCGGTGGCGGCGGCGCAGTATCATTATCTCTCCAACTGGATCGGCGGCGTCTCGGTCGAGTACATCTATGAGACCGACCGCAAGGCCTGGATCCGCTATCCGCCGCCGCGCTGGATCTGGCGGGGCACGGCGATCTGCGGCGTGCCCGGCGAAGTGTCACGCGCGATGCTGCGCGGATGGCACGCCAACAACGGCGTCGCGTTCGGCAACCCCAGACTAGGCTTCGTCTGCACCAAGCAGAGCGTCGACGGCCAGGACGGGCTTGAAGGCTATTACTGCGAATACGACCATGCGCTCGAGATCGACCAGCGCCTGGTGTTCGCGCGACACCTCGAAGCTCCGTTATTCGATGCCGATAAGGCGCCGGCGTTGCCGGTCGCAAGCTGGCCTAAGCCGCGACTGGAAAAAGCCTATCGCAATTACGCGATGGAATATGTGCGGACCGCCGCACCTGTCATGGTGCAACTGTTCGGCCCAGAAGATGCCAGCTATCTGCTGCACCTGACCGGCAAACTGATCGGCATGCAGTACTTCGACGAGATCGCGCGCGGCTTTGCGACGAGCCGCGGAGCCGCCAGGGATTTCACCGCATTCCTCCGCGCGCTGTTTGAAGCGCAGGACGACGCGGCCGAAATCAGCGAATCCAGCGGCGCTTTCGAAATCCGGCAACAGACAATTCGGCAGCAGACCTGGAAGCTGATGGCCGATGTCAGCGATTATCACCCGGCCTGCTCCAGCGTGCTGGAGGGATTGTTCGAAGGCCTCGCAGCCGGTTGCGGTCGCGGCATCGGCGTCGGCATGAAACCCTCGGCCGGCGGCGTCCCGCCGTTTGTCTGGTCGATCGGCTGATCGGATCGCTACTTGTACTGACAGCGATTTAATCGCGCAGGCGGCCCATGCGTCCGGCGCGCATGGTATCCGGCTTGATCGGTGTTAGGAAAGTTGCGGCGCGGCATTTAGATCGGGCCCGGGGAGAAAATCCGAATTGCCCGACATCGCCGTCGCTGAGATACCCGTAGACGAAGAGGAGCGTCCGCTTCCGCCACCTCAGCCGTCGGCGAAGAATACACTGCTCGATGGCCCGATCCTGCGCACGCTGATATGGCTTGCATGGCCCAACGTGATTGCGCTTAGCGCAAGCACCTGTGTGGTGATCGCCGAGACATCCTACATCGGCCGGCTCGGCGTCGAGTCGCTGGCTGCGATGGCGCTGGTGTTTCCCTGCGTGATTCTGACCATGACCATGTCGGGCGGGGCGATGGGTGGCGGCGTGGCATCCGCGATCGCGCGGGCACTCGGTGCCAGAGATGTCGATCGCGCCTCGACGCTCGCCGCGCATGCGCTGCTGATCGGCATCTGCTTCGGGCTGACGTTCATGCTGGGCATGCTTGTCTTCGGGCCTGCACTCCTGGAATTGCTCGGCGGCCGCGGCAACGTGCTGGCACAAGCGATCGCCTATGTGCGAAATTTTTTTCGGAGGCGCCGTCCTTCCCTGGCTGATGAACACCATGGCGGGAGTTCTGCGTGGCACCGGCAACATGAAATTGCCTTCGCTGATGATTCTGTCTTCCGCCGTCTGCCAGATCATTCTCGGCGGTACGCTCGGTCTCGGCCTCGGTCCGATCCCACAATTCGGTATGCGCGGCGTCGCCGCGGGTTCGCTGATCGCCTACTCGATCAGCATATCGGTCATGGGATGGTATATCTTTTCGGGGCGGGCGCGTGTCGTTCCCAAGATCAGGGGGCTTCAAATTCGAAGGACGATGTTCGTCGACATTTTGAAAGTCGGCGTCATCTCCTGTCTTTCGCCGGTGCAGTCGGTGCTGACCATCAGCATTTTCACGCACTTGCTGGCTAGGTTCGGCACCGCGATTCTGGCCGGATACGGCATTGGCGCGCGGCTGGAGTTCATGCTGACGTCGGTTGCGTTCGCGTTCGGCATCGCCTCGGTGCCGATGATCGGGATGGCAATCGGCGCGGCACGGATCGCGCGCGCGAGGCGGGTTGCCTGGATCGCGGGCTTCCTCTCGTTCGTTTCGGTCGGCGCGATCGCCACCTTCATCGCGATCTTCCCGGATCTCTGGGTCAACATCTTCACCCACGATCCCGGCGTGCGCGCCGCCAGCCGGCAATATCTGTCGACCGCGGCACCTATGTACGCGTTCATCGGGCTGGCGTCGTCGATGTATTTTTCATCGCAGGGCGCCGCCAAGGTTGTTGGGCCGGTGCTGGCGCAAAGCGCGCGGCTGTTGTTTATCGGGTTAGGCGGCTGGTGGCTGTCGATGCACGAGGCGACCGCCGCGAATTTCTTCGCGCTGGCGGCGGCTTCCATGGTGGTGCTCGGCGTGCTGTCCTGTTTCAGCGTTGTTCTGACGCGATGGGGACCAAAGGTCGGCGCGGTTCCGGACGTTCGCCCCGCATTGTCCTGAAAAATGACTACCGCCGCCGGTGACGCCGGTGACCGCCGCCGCCGAAATTGGCCATCCGCATCAACTGCGGAATCATGCTCATCATTTCGCCGCCACCGCCACTGCCGAGCATGCCCATGATGTCCCCGCCGCCCGTGCTCATTCCGTAACCTTCCGGCGCAAAACCCGCGCCGCCGCCAAACCCGCCAGGGATTCTGCCGCCGCCGACCATTCCGCCGAAACCGCCGCCTCCGCCTTCCATCATCTGGCTCATCATCGGCCCTATGGTCTGCATCATCATGCCGAAGCGGCGCTTGCCCATCTTCGCCTTCATCATTTCGAGCATCGGCGCCATCTGGGTCATCATGTCGCCGCCGCCTCCGCCGCCTAAGCCTGCGAATTGCGCCTTCGCCGGCGCTGATGTGAGGATAAACAGCAGCAGCAGCGTGGCCGCCTGGCAAACCACCTTGTCAGCTCCAGTCATGATTCTGTCCTCGCATGCGCAAGCACCACGGAAAGCGGCGCAAACCGGACGCACCAGGCGAGGCTAGGGAGAACGAGCGCCCTCTTCTGTGAGAAAGATCACGCTGGCCCGGCTATGCGGCGTGGCGCCCTAATGCTTTCTGCATCGCAAGGGCGGCCTGATCCATCTGGCCATCGACATAGGGCGCGATTTCGTTGGGCAGAAGATCAACGGTCCAGATCAGCCGGCTGCGCCCGTCGCCATCTGCGAGCACTTGCACTGACGCGCTGTGCTGTTTCAGCCGTTCGCTGATCGCGGCATAGACCAGCCGCCGCCGGGCGTCATCGCAATCGACCAGCAGTTCGCGCGCCACCGTGCCATTGGCAAAGGTCACGATGCGCGCGTCGCCGTCGAGACGCGCATCAAGCACGAATCCCGGCACCAGCTGCCTATGCAGCGCGCCGAAATCGCGCACCGCGGCCCAGACGTCGTCGGGGTGAGCATCGATCGGAATGTCTTTGTGGATGGAGGCCATGTGAAGTGTCCTGCGCTAGGTGCAAACCGCCTCGACATTGTTGCCGTCGGGATCGATCAGGAACGCGGCGAAATAGGTCGGGCTGTAATCGGCCCGCGGGCCGGCAGCGCCATTGTCGCGGCCTCCGGCCTTCAACCCGGCCGCGTGAAACTTCTTGATGGCGGCGTGATCGGGCGCGCGGAACGCGATGTGGGCGCCGGCACCGACAGGTCCCTTGTGCGCATAAAGCCAGAGCGCCGGCTCGTCCTTGGGACCAAAGCCCGCGCCTGAGTCGTCGCGCGAACAAAGCACATATCCGAGCGGCGCCAATGCTTCCGTGTAGAAACGCACGCTGGCATCGAGATTTCCAACTTTCAGTCCGATGTGGTCGTACATGATGATCTCCAGTCAAATGCGCGTTCGAGGACGCGCGATCCGGGGTCACCCTAGTCAGTGCACCGCGAGCCGATCTTGGAAAATCTTGCGGTTTCCGCGCGAGGCCTGACGGAACCGCAGCGGCGAAACCCGCGCGGCGCGGTGGAACGTGCGTACGAAGTTGGAGAGATCGCCGAATCCGACATCGTAGGCGATATCGGTGATCGAGCTGTCATCGTCGGCCAGTCGGCGCGCCGCATGGCGCAGCCGCGAGCGCACCAGATACTGATGCGGGGTGACGCCGAGCACGCTCGAGAACAGTCGCAGGAAGTGGAATGGGCTGATGTCAGCCTGACCGGCGGCGTCTTCCAGGTCGATCTGGCGATGCGAATGCGCGTCGATCCACAAGGCCGTTTCCACCGCGCGGCGGCGATCCCGGGCCGCTGCCGGCACGGACTTTTGCGGCCGCCCGGAGACCACCTCGACAAAGCGGTTTGCGAACACCCGTCCGATCTCGTCGAGACCGACATCGCTGCGGCCATCGGCCGCGGCTTGTGCAAGTTCGCCGAGCACCATCAATTCGGGCAGCGGCGGTGCGCAGCCGATTTGCCAGATCTCAGTGCGATCGCCGATCGCTTCCACCAGTTCAGGACTCAAGAAAAACGACAGGCACTCATCGCCGCAGACATGCTCGTGGCTGCAGACATATTCATCGCCGGGATGGCCGACCAGGATCGATCCCGCTACCAGTTCGAAGTATCGTCCGCGGCTGCGGCAGCCGAAGCTGCCTTTGCGCACATAGGAGATCGAGTGACGGCTATGCTGTTCCACGAACGGCGTGTCGCCCGGTCCGGCGCTGCAGCGGAAGTCGGATACCGTGATGGATTGACGCTGCAAAAGGGTGGTTGCGGTCATGCCGCAATTTTAGCCCTGCAGGCGGGGTGGAGCAACGGGAAGCAGCACGTCGAACAGGGTTTTGCTGCTCGGACCCAGCGCGCCTTCGATCGAAAGTAACCGGCGCTTGGAGATACTGCCGCCATTCGGGGAAATCTTGTCCGCGTAGCCGCCGGTTTCGAGCACGCGATGGCATGGCACGATGATCATGAAGGGATTGCGGGAAATCGCCTGGGCGACCGCGTGCGCGGCGCCCGAAGCCCGCAGGATAGCGGCTACTTCACCATAACTTCGGGTTTCGCCGCGCGGAATCGTCCGCGCGAATTCGTAAACGCGCGCGTTAAACGCCGAAATGCCCTTCATATCGAGCGTAACGTCGGAAAAATCGGGAGTCTGGCCGCGCAGCAGCGCCGCAATGCCGTCGATCGCGGTCTCGACATTCATCGGCGGACGAAGCTCGCGGGCGTCGGGATATTGCCGCAGCAGGCGCCCCCGGGTTTCGATCTCGCGCGCTTGCGGCAACTGCACGCCGACGACGCCCTGTTCGCCCCATGCGATGCCGCATCGGCCGATTCCCGTATCGAATATCGTGTACCCGCGCCCCGTCATTACGCCCGCCACCCCAAAAGGATCATAGCACCGTCATAAACGGGCGCGACTGGAAAGTTTCGGTTCGGTTAAGACCCCAGGCAAAGAGCGTTAGGCAACGCGTCAACCCGCTTGGCGGACCGCGCGGTCTCGGCTAAATCAGGTGAGCCAAGCGACCGCGGGCGTAGTTCAATGGTAGAACGGCAGCTTCCCAATCTAAAAACGCCATTTTAACCACGAATTCAAAAGACCCCATAAACATTGAGGAAGTTCCTGCCGTACAGCGATTTCCTGTACCATATCCCTGCCATCTGAGCGCCGAAAACCCCGCAAAACGGGACTTCTCAAACCGCAGATTGACAGGGAAATGACAGGGAAAAAGCCAAAGGCTCGGAAGGCGCGAAAGCTAACTGACGAGCACATCACGTCGCTTCGAGAATTTGAATTTCGGGGGCTCGTCCCAGACAGCGTGGTGCAGGGGCTCTTCATCTATCTCGGCGTTCACCGCACCTCATGGATTTACAAG